>CALECT010000079.1 GCA_937949725.1 uncultured Pseudanabaenaceae cyanobacterium | reverse complement strand
TGGCACCTCTGGAATTCCCAGCTCTGGTGTGATTCAGGTCAACCACCTGCGCATCGACACCAATAAGCGCCAAGTTTATAAGGGCGATGAGCGCATCCGTCTAACCGGCATGGAGTTCAGCTTACTTGAACTGCTGGTGGGTCGCTCTGGTGAGGCCTTCTCCCGCGCTGAGATCCTGCAGGAAGTTTGGGGCTACACCCCTGAGCGCCATGTGGATACCCGTGTGGTGGATGTCCACATCTCTCGCCTTCGGGCCAAGCTAGAGGATGATCCCAGTAATCCTGAGTTGATTTTGACGGCTCGCGGTACGGGTTACCTCTTCCAGCGCATTGTCGAGCCCGGCGATGACATGCGCTAAGAGATAGAGACTGTGTGAAAGCTTGTCGAAGGTAGAGGTTCGCGGTTTTCCCTTCCTCTATCATTGGATGCTTAACCCGTCTTAATTGCTTGAAAAACGACGCTTTAGCCCTTGGGCTAAAGCGTCGTTTTTCGTTGGGGGAACCTGGGACTGAAGCCCGCTCTGATAGAATTCATTAAGGTTTCTTACAGCGGTAGCAATGGGTTCAACGCGCGCGAGAATCGCAGTCGATGCCATGGGGGGTGATAACGCTCCAGCGGCAATTGTGGCAGGTGCTCTGAAAGCACGGGAAGCATTTGATATCGACGTCATCCTCGTGGGTGACGAAGAGCAAATTAAGGATTGCATCAGGGGTGAGCTGCCCCCAGGGGTGACTATTGCCCATGCGGCTCAGGCTGTTGCCATGGATGATGATCCCATTGCCAGCATTCGTAAGAAGCCCAAGTCTTCAATTAATGTGGCCATGAAATTGGTCAAGCAGGGCGAGGCTGATGCTGTGGTCTCTGCAGGGCATTCTGGGGCGATTATGGCGGCGGCCCAGTTGAAGCTGCGTCGCTTGCCTGGAATTGAGCGGGCTGCGATCGGGGCTGTTCTGCCCACGGTTGACCCTACTAAGCAAGTGCTGATTCTTGATGTAGGTGCCAACGTAGACTGCCGTCCCAGTTTCCTGGACCAGTTTGCAGTTATGGGGTCTGCTTACAGCCAATGGGTCATGGGGGTAAATAATCCCAAAGTGGGCCTGCTCAACATTGGTGAAGAAGATTGTAAGGGCAATGACTTAGCCCTGAAGACCTACCCTCTGTTGAAAGCTAACGAAGAAATCAACTTCATTGGGAATGCTGAAGGGCGCGATGTCCTGTCTGGTGAGTTTGACGTAGTGGTCTGCGATGGCTTCGCAGGCAATGTTCTGCTGAAATTTGCAGAAGCCGTAGGGTCTGTACTCCTCGCAATTCTCAAGGAAGAAATTCCTCGGGGCATTCGCGGTAAGGCCGGTGCTGTGGTGCTTAAGCCCAATTTGATGCGTATCAAACAGCGGGTTGACCATGCTGAGCATGGCGGTGGCTTGCTGCTGGGTGTGGCCGGTGTTTGCATCATTAGCCATGGCAGCTCTGGAGAGGATTCTATCTCCAGTGCAATTCGCCTGGCGAAGGATGCCGTAGATAACCGCGTTCTGGAGCATATCGCTCGTCCTGGCGAAAAAGCGGAAGAACAGGCGGCAAGTCAAAAAGCCGTTGCGACGGCTGTTGCTGAAGCGCAGCCTGAAACAACTGGTTCTGCTGCTGGATAACAGTTGCAACTGGGATGAATTGGGGAGGGATCTCCATTTGTCCGAGCTTGACCTGCTCAGCCTGCTATTCCCTGCGGGCTGTTTTATTTCTTTGCAATTTACCGGGCCAATGCTGGCGCAACAGAACAGTCTGCTCAACGGTATTTGCCTTTATTGCCTAACTGGCCCGTCCATCTGGAGAATGTCTTGATTCAGCCCACTGGAGTTGCCTTGATCGGCAGCGGTTCGGCTTCCCCCGATAGCATCATCACCAATCATCACCTCGCAGAGATGGTGGACACCGATGATGAATGGATTAAAACCCGCACGGGTATTGCCCAGCGTCATGTGGCTGGACCGGAGCTAGGGTTGCGGCATTTGGCGGCCCAGGCTGGGGAGCGGGCGATCGCCGCTGCCAATCTCACCTCCGAGGACATCGACCTGATCATCCTCGCAACCTCCAGCCCCGACGACCTCTTTGGCAGCGCCGCCCAAGTCCAGGCCGAGCTAGGTGCAAGCCGAGCCGCCGCCTTTGACATCACGGCGGCTTGTTCTGGATTTATTGTGGGCCTGATCACGGCCAGCCAGTTCATTCGCACGGGCGTCTACAAGAACATTCTCTTGGTCGGGGCGGACTTACTCTCTCGCTGGACCGACTGGGAAGACCGCCGGACCTGCATTCTCTTTGGTGATGGAGCTGGAGCTGTGGTGCTTCAAGCCAGCGAAACTGACAATCTGTTGGGATTCGACCTTCATAGCGATGGCTCCATGAACGGTTGTCTCACCCTGGGCTATGAGCCCGAGGGGCAAACACTCTATGGTGAAACCCAGGTTTCCAAAGGTCAGTACAACCCCATCAACATGAATGGTCGTGAGGTTTATCGCTTTGCAGTGAAACGAGTGCCGCAGGTCATTGGCCAGGCTCTGGCAAAGGCTGGTTTAACGGTTGATGATATTGATTGGTTGCTGCTGCACCAAGCTAATCAGCGCATTATCGATGCTGCGGCCGATCGCCTCAAGATTCCTCGGGAGAAGACTTTGAGCAATCTTGCCCAGTACGGTAACACCTCGGCGGCTTCGATTCCGCTGGCCTTGGATGAGGCCGTGCGGGCGGGCAAGGTCAAGCCGGGGGATACCATCGCGGCTTCTGGCTTTGGGGCAGGTTTGACCTGGGGGTCTGCCATCTTTCGATGGGGTCACCGGTAGAGCGCCCATTATTAATTGGGGGAACGCAGAGACCATTAGGTCGCAAACGCTAGGGCGGACATGGCAGTGCCATGTCCCTACGAGATAAGTTTTTTTTGAAGAAGGGGCATAACAAATGAAAACCGCATGGGTGTTTCCAGGACAAGGCTCACAGGCGATCGCCATGGACGCCGATCTAGCAACCACCGACGCAGGCAAAGCCAAACTGGCCCAGGCCCAGGAAATCCTCGGCTGGTCCATTAGCGACACCTGCAACGGCGAGCTTGAACAGCTCTCCCAAACCCAATACACCCAACCCTGCCTCTACGTCGTGGGCTGCATCCTGGCTGACCTAATGGCCGAGCAAGGCCAAACTCCCGAAGTCGTCGCGGGTCATAGCCTCGGCGAATATGTTGCCCTCTATGCCGCAGGCGTCTTCAGCTTTGAAGCGGGTTTGAAGCTGGTGCAACAGCGCTCTCAGCTGATGAGCAAAGCTTCTGATGGCATGATGGCAGCGTTAATGGGCTTTGACCGTGAGCAGCTCATGGCGGAAATCGACAAGCAGCCCGGTGCCGTCCTCGCCAATGACAACAACCCTGGCCAAGCCGTGATCTCCGGTGAGCCCGATGCGGTTAAAGCTGTGATGGAAGCCGTGCAAACCAAGCGAGCTGTACCGCTCAAGGTTTCCGGTGCATTCCACTCGCCACTGATGGCCGATGCTTCAGGCGAATATCAAGCCGTCCTGGATAGTGTGGAATTCCACGATGCAAAAGTGCCCGTACTGTCCAACGTTGAGCCTGAGCCTGTTACGGATGGGGCAACGATTAAAGAGCGTTTATCGAAGCAAATGACCGGCTCTGTGCGCTGGCGGGAGACTTCGATGAAGCTATCTGAGATGGGGATGGAGCAGGTGATTGAGGTGGGGCCCGGCAAGGTGCTGATTGGCTTGATTAAGCGCACTTGTAAGGAGTTGAAGTTGGGGAATGTGGGGAGTGCTGAAGCGATCGCAGCTCTAGGTTAGTCTCTCCAAACCTGATTAACAGAACAGCCAAAGCGGTAGCGGCCAGCAGGACTCATCTTGTCGTTATCGCTTTCTGCCTTAACTCACTTCCCCCAGGTCGTGCCAGTGAAGCGGTTGATGCACCAATGGCTTGGATCTGCGAGAGCGGGGATGAACATCCGACTTGGATTCAATTCCATCACCGTTGACATTGACTTGCCAATGCATACTCTCCACCAGGAATTCTGAAGCCTTCTCCTGGTCTAGGGGAGGGGAGAAGAAATAGCCCTGACCATATTCGCAGCCCAGGTCTCGCAATTGGCTGGACTGTTCCAAGGTTTCAACCCCCTCGGCAACAACCTCCATGGAGAGCGTGTGGGCTAGGGTCATGACTGTACGGACAATTTCAAAATTTTCCGTATCATGATTCATTTTGCCGATGAAGGAGCGATCTATCTTTAGCGTCGTTACGGGAAAGCGGTGTAAGTAGCTGAGCGAAGAATAGCCTGTGCCAAAATCGTCGATGCTGAGCTGAATGTTGCGATCTCGCAACTTCTGTAAGACCTGAATGGTTTCCTCAGTGCGCTCCATTAGCATGCTTTCCGTCAGTTCTAAACGCAGATCTTCCCCTCGCAATCCCGTTTCTTGCAGGATGTTATCCACCCGTTGGGAAAATCCAGGTTCCTGTAATTGCTTGCTCGCCAAGTTCACGCTGATGCGCAGCGCCGCTGCTGCAGGATAACGATCTTGCCAGATGCGCATTTGTTGGCAGGCCTCCCGCAACACCCAGGCCCCCAGGGGCACAATCATGCCCGTATCCTCGCTCAAGGCAATGAACTCTCCTGGTGAGATTAATCCATCCACTGGATGTTGCCAGCGCACCAGAGCCTCAAATCCCGCAAGACGACCGGTCTTAAGAGAAATAATCGGCTGATAATGGAGCACAAATTCATCCCGTTCCAAAGCCTGGCGTAGATCACTCTCCATTCGCAAGAGGCGCAGGTTCTTCAAGTACATATCCTGGTCAAACATGGCATAGCAGGCTCGCCCTCTTGCCTTAGCTTGGTACATGGCGATATCAGCATCTCGGAGGATGGCCTCTAGCTGCTGATAATGGCTGCCTCCCATGGCAATGCCAATACTGGCGCTCGTGACGATGCGATGTCCTTCTAGATAAAAATGCTGGGTAATGGCCACTTGTAGGCGTTCTGCCATGTGAACCGCATCTCGCCCTCCCTGGATGTCTTCTAGTAAGACGGTGAACTCGTCTCCCCCTAGGCGAGCCACAGTATCTTGCGGTCCCAGACAAGCACTGATCTTGCCGGCAACTTCAATCAGCAGTCGATCTCCAACGGCATGGCCCAAGCTGTCATTGACGATTTTGAATCGATCCAGGTCCAAAAATAGGACTGCAAATTGATAATGCGGAGACCGACGAGTACAAGACAGGGCCTGGGCGACCCGCTCCATAAATAACGTGCGATTGGGCAGTTGGGTTAGCTCGTCATGGAGGGTGTCAAAGATCAGTTTCTTCTCTGCACGCCGCCGCTCTCTATTCTCATTGCGGAGTCTCTTGTTGGTCCGCTCCAGCTCAGCGGTGCGCCGTTTGACCCGAGCTTCTAATTCGAGATTGAGATGCTGAATTTCTTGCCTGGCGGACTGTAAATTAAGTTGATGCTTAATTCTCGCTATCATTTCCTTCTGGTTGAAGGGCTTGGTAACGTAATCAGCTCCCCCGACTTCAAATGCCCGGACCTTATCTGGTACCTCATCCACGGCACTAATAAAAATGATCGGAATATCTTGAGTCGCCGGATTTTCCTTAATCTTTTGACAAACGGCATAGCCATCTAACTCAGGCATAGCGATGTCGAGCAAAATCAAGTCGGGTTTAGATGCTTGAACTGCATCTAAGGCAGCTTTGCCAGACTCGGCACAACAAACTTGGTAGCCTTTGCGCTGAAGAATATTAGTCAGGAGTTGTAGATTATCCACAACGTCATCCACGACCAATATTTTGTTGCAACCCTGACTCACAGCCTGACTGTTCATAAGATATAGGAACTAATATCCACTTGGGGGATGAGCCCCCCATGGCACTCAGCAAATTTAGTCGATTCTTCTAGCAGTTGAAGCACAGCTAAAACAATAAGAACTCTGGCATTTTTAGTTATGGCCCTTGAGAGCTAGCACTCGCCCCTAGATTGCCCAAGCTTGGCAAGAACATCACCCTGTCAGCTTGCCCCAGTCGGGTGGGGGCTGACGACCTTGGTGACAGCGATTTAGCGTTTTGTGGTTGTGCGAATAGCAAGTAATTTGGGGTTTACAATTGAGCAGGAAAACCTTGGAATGCCGTATAGATCCCTGGGTTGCTATTGTGCTTCTTAATGTCCTCTTGATAGCTCCGGTATTTCATGGGGACTTTACGGTGGTGGCACAACTTGAGTTGAGATTTTTACTGAGTATTGCTTCGTGACTGATACCCCCGCTGGCCTCGATCTCGAAGCAATTTTCCCCTTTGAGTTAGATGATTTTCAGCATCAGGCGATCGCCGCCCTAGACGCCAACCGCTCCGTCGTCGTCTGTGCCCCCACCGGCTCCGGCAAAACCCTAATTGGTGAATACGCCATCTACCGCGCCCTCGCCCGAGGCAAGCGGGTCTTCTATACCACTCCCCTCAAGGCCCTCAGCAACCAAAAATTGCGCGACTTCCGCGAGAAATTTGGCCATGACAACGTCGGCCTATTAACCGGCGACCTCTCCATCAATCGCGATGCACCGGTGGTTGTCATGACCGCTGAGATCTACCGCAACATGCTCTACGGCACTCCCATTGGCCAGGTCGGTACTTCAGTTCAGGGGGTGGAAACCGTAGTGCTGGATGAATGCCACTACATGAACGATCGCGATCGCGGCACAGTCTGGGAAGAGGCGATCATCTATAGTCCGCCCAGTATTCAGCTCGTCGCTCTCTCCGCTACCGTTGCTAACAGCGACCAACTCACCGATTGGATTAACGAAGTTCACGGTCCCACCGAACTGGTCTACTCCGACTTCCGCCCTGTGCCCCTGCAACTGAGCTTTTGTGGAGCCAAAGGGCTGTTCCCGCTACTCAATGACGCGGGCACCGGCCTCCACCCCAACTTCAAAGCCAACCGCAAAACGGGTAAGCATAAGAGCCGCTTCGATAAGGGCCGCAACAGTCGCAGCGGTCGAAAAGGCCGAGGCAGACCCGAGCGTCCCGATGCACCGCCCCTCAGTTTTGTGGTGAGTCAACTGGCCCAAAAGGAGATGTTGCCTGCGATCTACTTCATCTTCAGTCGTCGAGGCTGCGATAAGGCGATGAGTCAGGCCGCTCAGCTAGACCTCGTGACCCCAGCAGAAGCCGAGGTGCTGGACTATCGCGTCAAGGTTTTCACTGCGCAAAATCCCGATGTGGCCCGTCCTGCTCAGATTGAGGCGCTGCGCCGTGGCATTGCGTCGCACCATGCGGGGCTACTGCCGGTGTGGAAAGGCTTTGTGGAAGAGCTATTTCAATTGGGGCTGATCAAAGTTGTATTTGCCACCGAAACTCTAGCGGCAGGCATCAACATGCCTGCTCGGACAACGGTTCTGTCGTCTTTGTCAAAACGCACCGACGGTGGCCATCGTCCTCTTTTTGCCTCGGAGTTTTTGCAAATGGCCGGTCGTGCTGGGCGGCGAGGTATGGATGAGAAGGGCTACGTTGTCACAGTTCAGACGCGGTTTGAGGGGGCCAAGGAAGCAGCGCGGATTGCAACTAGTGGTGCGGATCCTTTGGTGAGTCAGTTCACGCCGAGCTATGGCATGGTGCTTAACCTGCTGCAAACCCACAGTTTGGAAGAAGCCAAGGAGCTGGTGGAACGAAGCTTTGGGCAATATCTCGCGAAGCTGACCCTGCGTCCTCAGAGGTCAGAAATCGAGCGAGTGGAACAGGGGGTGGAACAGCTCAAAGCTCAGCTAGAGGATGTAGATTGGCCCTTGGTTCAGCAATACGAAAAGCTGAAGCAGCGCCTCAAGGAAGAAAATCGCTTAGTCAGGATCCTGCAACAGCAGGCCGAGGAAGTTCAGCAAAAGGAGCTGGGGCAGGCGGCTAGCTATGCGATCGCCGGAACAGTCCTCAGCCTCAAGGGCAAAAATATCCCCGTACGAGAACCCGTCCTGGCAGTTTTGGTTGCCAAGGCACCTGGACCGGGCAAAGCGCCATTTTTGATTTGCCTCAGCGAAACCAACCGCTGGTACGTCGCCACAACGGCGGATGTGGTCGCTCTCCACGAGAATATTCCCCGTATGACTGAGGTGGATGGCTTGGAGCCCCACCATGGTTTGGCGGCAAAGGCGGGCAGCAGTATGAAGGGTAGTGAAGGAACAGTTGAGCTGCGCGATCGCCTCCGCACCCTGACCGATAGCCCCAAACTCAGCCTGGCACCCGCTGCCGCGAGCCCGGAAGTCGTTGCCCAGCAAGCCCAGGCGGATGAAGTTGAACAGCAAATGGAGGCTCACCCTGTTCACCAGTGGAAGAACCAAGTCTCCCTAATGAAGCGCCAAAAACAGCTGGAAAGCCTGGAGCGGGAACTGAGCGATCGCCAAACCAAGTTCCAGCGCTACGCCCATCGCCACTGGCAGGACTTCATGGCCCTGATCGAAATCCTGCGTGCCTTTGACGCCCTGGATGATCTCACCCCGACTCCCCTAGGGGAAGCTGTTGCGGCCCTGCGCGGTGACAACGAATTGTGGATGGGCCTCGCCCTCTGCTCCGGCGAACTGGATGACCTGGAGCCCCAGCAATTTGCCGGAGCCTGCGAAGCCATCTCCACCGAAGTTTCTCGCCCCGATCTGTGGAGCGATTACCCCATGTCCCACAAGGCCGAGGAAGCTTTGGAAGGCCTCAGGCAAATCCGTCGCCGCCTGTTCCAACAGCAGCACCGCCGTGGCGTCAGCCTACCCGTGTGGCTGGAGCTAGACCTGGTGGGCATGGTGGAAAACTGGGCTTTGGAAGTCACTTGGCCGGAGCTGTGCCACAACACCAGCCTGGACGAGGGCGATATCGTGCGCGTACTGCGCCGTACCCAAGACTTCCTTTCCCAAATTCCCCATGTTCCTGGCCTCAGCGATGCCGTGCGCCAAAATGCCCGCCATGCCAGCTATTTGGTCAATCGCTTCCCCATTCGAGAGAGCATGAGTGGCCTGGAAACTGAGCCCAACCCCGAAGAATAACAACAGGCTTTACATCCTTTTAGCACTCCTTTCTTAAGGGAAAATCGGATGCCGCAACCATTGGCAGAATAGAGAAACTATTACGGATGGATGGTCAGAAGCCCCGTATATAGTCCATGAGTTGGCAGTCTGGAGTGCATCATCTGTGGTTTTGAAGCGCGCCCAAGGTGCGATCGCCCAACGCATAGGAATGGGGCGTAGGGGACTTTCCCTGCGCACAATTTTGGTCGTTCCCTTTGTGCTCCAGCTCTGTCTGGCTGTGGGGGTGACTAACTGGTTGTCCTGGCGCAATGGACAGCAGGCCGTGGAGAAGCTGGCGTTTTCTCTCCAGTCTGAAACGGGAGAGCGGGTTCAGCTCAAGCTGGCCAGTCACCTCGAAACGCCGGTGCTCATCAGTCGCCTCAACGGTGAAGCCTGGCGCAATGGCCAAATTGACTTCATCAAGCTGGCAGGCAGTGAAGATTATCTGATTCGCCAACTGATCCAATTCCAGGGCGTGAGCAATATTGTTTTTGCTAACGCTGCGGGGGAAATGCGAGCTGTCAGTCGAGAAGGGATACCACGCCTACTGGGCGCTTCCCCCGCTGAGGTTCCAGCGAAGACTGCAGAATATCAGCTCAGCCAGGATGGCCAAGCCCAGCCCATTCTTCAACGCTTTGACCAGTCCGATATTCGCCAGAGCGATTGGTACCAAGCTGCCGCTGGAGGTGACGGCTTGGTTTGGACCACTGTTTCTGCCGCTCTCGGCAATGCGGACAGCTTGCCAACAGAGGGAGCAGCAGTTTCAACTTCTCTGATGTCGCTCCAGGCGAGCTTGCCTGTATTCGACGGGGCTGGACAGCGGTTGGGGGTATTCTCCAGCGGGATTTCTGCGGCCAATCTAGACCGGTTCTTAGCCGCTGTGGAGCTAGGCTCGGGACAGGTCTTTCTTCTGGGGCCAGATGGACAGCTAATCGCAAGTTCCCAGCCTCAACAAGGTGAATTAGCCGTCGGTGAGCCTGGCAGTGAGTCGGTTGACGAAGCTGAGTTACAGAATAATGAGCTGCTGACAGCAGCGATCGCGAATCTGCAAACTTCTACCCAAAGTCTTGAAAGGCCCCAGCAATTCATCTTCCAGCCCCAGCAGTCTGGGCTCTTTCGCTGGCTGCGTCGAAAGCGCCAATTCATCAGTATCTTGCCCCTAGATAGCCGCGCTAATCAAAGCGCCCTATCCCAACTCTCCCCCGTACCGACCGGTGGCAACAACGACCTTAACTGGCGCATTGTCATTGCCACGCCCGAAGAAGCATTCACTAGCCAGCTTCGCCAAAATACGCGCACGACCCTCGCCCTGTCTACCATCGCCTTACTAGGCGCGATCGCCCTGGGCCTCGCCACCGCAAACTGGTTAGCCCGACCGATCATGCGCCTAAGCCGCACGAGCCAGGCCATTGCTCGCGGCAGGTTAAACCAGGGGGGCAGCCTTGACCCAACCCTGCTAGCCGAATCCCTCGACGACCAAGCCCCCATCCGTGAAGTTGCCAGTCTGGCTAGCTCTTTTAACCAAATGACCCAGCGTCTGCGGCGGGCTTTTGATAGCTTAGAAACCCAGGTGGACCGGCGTACCCAGCAGCTCCAGCAGTCCTTTGAATTTGACGCCACACTGAAAAGGTTGACAGATCGTGTTCGCGACAGCCTCGATGAGGACGAGATTCTCCACCGGGCTGTGCAAGAACTGGCGATCGCCCTGGGCGTCCGAGGCTGTAACGCTGCCATTTATGACCTGGAACGGCAGATTTCCACGGTCAAATATGAATACACCACGTTTCACAAGCGCATCCAGGGCAGTGTCCTGGATATGAACAATTTTGCCGGTTATACCCAGCTCGTCTCCGGCCAGTATTTCCAATATTGCGGCACCATTGCCGTGCCCAGTCGAGGCCAAGTGACCATGCTGGCCTGTCCCATGTTGGATGATCAGGGGGTGTTAGGTGACATCTGGCTGATTAAACCTGCCCGCGAAGCTTTTAATAACCAGGAAATTCGCTTGGTGCAGCAAGTTGCGAATCAATGTGCGATCGCCATTCGTCAGGCTCGACTCTACCAAACGGCCCAAACCCAAGTGGCCGAACTAGGCCGCCTCAACCAGCTCAAAGACGACTTTCTCAGCACCGTCTCCCACGAGCTACGCACCCCCATGGCCAATATGAAAATGGCCCTGCAAATGCTGGAAATTAGCCGCCAACGGCAGGCTCAAAATCAGGCCCAGGCCAATCCCGTTCACGATGAGAGCGCCGCGCCCGACCCCAGCCAGCGCTACTTTGGCATCCTCAAAGAAGCGGTGCAGCGCGAAAGCACGCTGATCGAAAACCTCCTCGATCTCTCCCGCCTGGATATCCAGAGTGCGCCCCCTCAGCTCAGCACCATCGAGCCCCGCCGCTGGCTCAAGCAGGTTGTCCAGCCCTACTACGAAAAGCATATAGATCGCCTGCGTTGGCAGCTCTTCCTGCCCGACTACCTACCCCTGCTCCAAACCGATGCGGAATACCTCCAACGCATCCTGATGGAACTCCTGGATAACGCCTGCAAATACACCCCAGATGGAGAATGCATCACCGTTTCCGTGCAGCTAGAGCAGGGTTGGCTCAGTTTCAGTGTGGGCAACTCCGGTATCGAGATCTCTCTAGCCGAGCAGCGTCGTATCTTTGAACGTTTTTACCGCATCCCCACCAGCGATCCTTGGAAGCATGGTGGTACAGGGCTAGGACTGGCTCTCGTGCGTCAGCTCAGTGAGCGCCTAGGCGGACAGGTACAGGTCGAAAGCAGCAATCATCACACCCTCTTCACGGTGAGTTTTCCCCTAGCATTAGATAGTGAGTAAGTGGATGAAAGCTTCTGTTTTTGGACTTTTTCAGCCTAGATGCGTAGTGATTTAGACCCATGAATTAGTCTTTTGGCGTAGGTAAAGTGGGGCAATCCTCGCCATTGTGAACTGTCACAAAGTTTTAGCCTTTCAGGGGGGAGCTTTGGGTTATATATGAGTTAGGTAAAGCGATGAAAGCCTTTCAGTGCTTTGCCTGAAGGGGTAGCGTTTGCGAAGTTCGGCTGCCGTGCCGTGAAATTAGCTGTACTCGCAACCCACGCAAAAAATAGGTTATCCAATGGTTTCCTTGGGCTTCTTCACCACTTGCACCAAGGCAGGCAATACCCGTTTTTACGCGCTTTCCATTTGTGGAAACTAGCCCTCCCTTTACTCAGTAGTAGGAGGCAAAACCATGAGACTGCATCTAGAACCACTCGCTTCAATTCGCCCGAGTTTATCTCAATTGAAGCCCTCAACGCCCACTCTAGGCGCAGCCGCGATTCTAAGCTTGCTGGTGTTAGGTATTACTGCTCAGGCCGCAGCGGCTCGCAGTCTAACGCCCTCTGCTGAGCGATCGGGCATGCCCCTGAGTGCTGCCATTTTGGAGTCTGATGACGATCCCACCGTTGCCAGCGGTGCTTATTTGTTTGGAGAATCTCCAGAACCGGGCCAGCTGGGCAAGGAATATATGGTATTCGAGGTCAATAATGGCCGGATGCTTGGAGGGTTCTATTCCCCTTCTTCGGACTTTAGCTGTTTTACAGGCAACATCGAGAATGATGTCATGAACCTGGCTGTGGAAGATGCCGCTTTGGAAAGTACTTCAACCATTTCGGTGCAGCTATACCTTTCGAATGAGATTGCGGCGAACTCTGAATTGCTGTTGCCCTTTGAGAGTGCGTTAGGCCTTCAGGGGACTTATCGTATTCCCAAGCTGGATCGGACAAGCCAAGTTGTATTGGATACTTGCCGGGCAGAGATGGGGCTCTAAGTCGGTTCCGCTTTGGGCTGATGGCCTAACTGTGGATGGATGAGTAATCTAGTAAACGGCGATCGCAATTTCCTGCGATCGCCGTTTTATTTGGCAGCTCCCCACCCAACTGCCTTCCATCACCATCATTAATCCATTGACTCCTATGGCCACTTACCTTGTGACCGGTACCAACCGAGGCATTGGCCTGGAATATTGCCGCCAACTCAAGCAGCAGGGACATCGCGTGATTGCCGTTTGCCGAACTGCCTCCCCAGAGCTAGAAGCCCTAGACGTTGAGCTGGAAACCGGCTTGGACTTGACCGATGCCACAGCAGTGAATGCCCTAGCAGAACGCTTGAGCGGTCAAACAATTGATGTGCTGATTAATAACGCTGCCATTGTGGAGCGGTTCGGCTTGGCCAATTTGGACTTGGATAGCTTGAGACGGCAATTTGAGGTGAACGCGATCGCCCCCCTCAATTTCACGAAGGCTCTCCTCCCTTGCTTAACCTCAGGATCAAAAGTTGCCCTCATGACCAGCCGCATGGGCTCCATCGAAGACAATAGCTCCGGTGGCTCCTATGGGTACCGCATGTCAAAAGTTGCCCTCTGCATGGCAGGCAAGTCTCTCTCCCATGACCTCAAGCCCCAAGGCATCGCAGTGGCCATCCTGCACCCCGGTCTCGTGCAGACCCGTATGACGAATTTCACACCCAGTGGCATTACAACCGAAGACTCGGTGACAGGCTTGCTAGCTCGTATCGATGGACTGAATTTGGAAAACACCGGCAGCTTTTGGCATGCCAATGGCGAGGTTTTGCCTTGGTAGTGGAGCTACTTCAACAAGACTCCCTGGTCTGAAAAATACCCCGCCAAACAATCTTCCATGATTCTCTGATGCTCAAACGCAAGCTCCATCTCCATGGCTTCTCTTAGGCCAAACCACCGGGCCTCTGCCACCTCATCCTCGCCGACCTGGGGATTTAATTCCGGCAGGATCGTTCCATCTGCCATGACAAACATCAGCGGAAAACGCAGCGTCACATTTTGCCGTCGTCGAGGCTCACTGAACACGGAGTAAGGCTGATCCAACTGCCCCACAAACCCATGGACTTTGTGCAAAGCAAGTACATTAAGCCCCAGCTCTTCCCAAATCTCTCGCTGCACCGCCCCCCCCGCAGTCTCGTCAAAATCTAAATATCCTCCTGGTAACCCCCATTTCCCGACCTCATCTGGTAACGCAATTCCCCGCTTCCCCAGTGGCACATAGGCATTTTCGAGCTTCTGCTCACCTACTACAAAAATCAGCACTGCCAAGACCGTCACGCTGCGGCTAATCCACAACTCCTGACCTTCAAAGCTAATACAGCGATTTTCGCGGTTGTTGAATTTCATGGCGTGGAAGCGAATCAGTAAAGGGTGATAGGACATTATGGAGCAACCCTTTCGCCCTTCGCTTCTCCTGTGCCATGAATTCAGAGCGTAATCCAGATTTTGCTGCCCTAGCGAGCCAATATAAGTCGGCACTATTGGATGATGTCCTGCCTTTTTGGGAGAGTCATTCCCTCGATCGCACCTACGGCGGCTACTTCACCTGTTTAGATCGCAATGGCGAAGTCTACGACACCGACAAATTCATTTGGTTGCAAAACCGTCAAGTCTGGACCTTCTCAATCATGGCCCAGCAACTTCAGGGACAGGTGAGCTCGGAACGGATCGAGCAATGGAAGGCGATCGCCCGCCATGGCGCAGACTTTCTTGCCAAACATGGCCGCGACACCGAAGGCAACTGGTACTTCTCCCTCAACCAAGCGGGTCAGCCCCTCACCCAGCCCCACAGCATTTTCTCCGACTGCTTCGCAGCCATGGCCTTTAGCCAATATGCCAAAGTCATTGGCAACGCTACGGTGACGAACAGCCCTGCGGAAAATATTGCCCGTCAAGCCTATGCCAATGTCCTACGCCGCCAGGCCAATCCCAAGGGTCAGTACAACAAAGCCTATCCCGGAACGCGATCGCTCAAATCCCTCGCCGTCCCCATGATTCTGGCAAACCTGACCCTGGAAATGGATTGGCTCCTACCACCGGAGCAGCTCGACAACGTTCTAGACCAAACCGTGGCCGAGGTGATGAATGATTTCTGGGACAGTGAGCGCGGCATCATGCGCGAAGCCGTCGCCCCAGATGGATCCGTCGTTGATAGCTATGAAGGAAGACTCATCAACCCCGGCCATGGCATCGAAGCCATGTGGTTCATGATGGATATCGGTCAGCGACGAGGCGATATTGCGCTGATTAACCAAGCGACTGACATTGTCCTCAGCATTCTCAACTTTGCCTGGGACCCAAACTATGGAGGCCTATTTTATTTCATGGATGCTGAAGGACGCCCCCCCCAACAGTTGGAATGGGACCAAAAACTTTGGTGGGTTCATCTCGAAACCCTAGTCGCTTTGGCAATGAGCTACCGTCTCACCGGTCGCCAGGCCTGTTGGGACTGGTATCAAAAACTCCACGACTACAGCTGGGAAAACTTTTCTGACAGTCTTTTCGCTTCAGAAAGCGGAGGTGAATGGTTTGGCTATCTCAATCGCCGAGGGGAAGTCCTTCTCAACCTAAAAGGCGGTAAGTGGAAAGGCTGCTTCCATGTCCCCCGAGCAATGTTGCTTTGCTGGCAACAATTCGAGCTTCTAGCCAGCTCATCTCCATCTAAGCGTGATTAGAGGCGATTGCAGGCAATACGCTCCAAAGGACTGCCCTTGACTTCATCGCTTGCATAGACCTCTAGGCAAGCATTGGGAGGAGCCAGAAAGCGGAGCTTTTGGTGGGGGTAGACCATCCCCTCAAAATACCACTGGGAAGCATTTGCAATCCGCACAAGACGGGTTTGACCGCTGGGATTGTAATAGCTGCAGGAGATGGATTCGGAACCGGAAGCATGGTTGATGGATGACATGGTAGGCAAAGAGGAACTGCACAATATGCCCTGACGCATCTCAGCTTGGAGAAGAGACGAATTCTCTTACGCAAGCATGAGTATTAAACATTACTCAAATATTAATGCGTTACGTAGCTTTTGAGAAGTACTGAGAGTGGGTTGGTGAATCAAAGAAGCCATATCTATGGGGGTATTACATCTTTCAGGAACTGCCCATAGCGTTGCTGTATCAATGCATGGAAGTTCTACAGCAAATTTACGTACATGGCAAGCCTACGCAGACTCCGCATATACACATTTATTGGATTAGCGCTTGTCATTCCCCTTGGTTTAGGGAGCAAAGCCTATCACGGTCCCGCTAATGCTTGGGTTGAAGGCTATGCCGGCGATATCCTCTACGAAATGGCCTGGATGTTTCTGATTGCTGGGTTATGGCCAGCGATTCTAAAGTCCCGTCGCGGTCTTCTGAATTTAGCTCTGGGGGTCTTTGTAATGACTGCCAGCTTTGAATTCCTTCAGCTTTGGCAGCCTGCTTGGCTCCAAGCCTGGCGAGCGACCCTGGCAGGGAAGCTTATTTTGGGCACAACCTTTGTTGCTTGGGACTTTTTTTATTACGCCCTGGGCTGTCTCATTGGCTGGGCCATTCTCAAGAGATGGCAGCAATAGCTGGGATTACATACATGGCAAGCCTACGAATACTCCGCATACATGCACTTATTGGGGTAGGTCGATAGGTAGTAGATTAGGCAATCCAAGCAATTATCCCCCCTGTATCTAGCCATCTAGAAGTAGTCGAACGCTATGTAAGGTTGATTGAGGCTTGCCGACATTTTTGAGTATATATACCCAATCACATGGAAAACCCCGTAATTGGTCGGTTCAAACGCTCAAAATATCAGATTGACCCAAAGAGCTTCACCTTAACTTGTCACCCATCCGTTATGGGACAGTAAGGCTGCTACTGTTATGCCTATCAAACCTTCTTTTGACATGCCAAAACCACCGTATGTTCATGCTTTGAGGGATAGGGGAAAGAATAGCGACTTATCTCGTAAGAGCTCGCGAAATTATCCTAGATCACGTTGGACAATCAGACGATGGTTAATACGTCGTTCTGTCTTTGCTTTGCTTTGTGCTGCTGTCTTACTTGGCTACTTTGCAATCGAAGATTGGTCACTGCTGAGTGAATTAAGTTGGCAAGGCTGGTTTTCCCTAGGAGTCGCAGGCTGTGCATTTGCACTGAGTCTGGTGACTCGGCTACCGACAGAGCTGATTTTTCTGACAGGGCTTGGCACCCTCTTAATTAGTGGTGTTCTGTCGACAGAAATTGCTCTAGCTGGCTTTAGTAATACAGGTGTCGTAACTATTGGCGTAATGTACGTCATTGTGTCTGGACTTCAGCAATCTGGAGGGCTAGCTTGGCTCTCACTTCAAGTTTTAGGTCACCCTAAAGGTCTTCATACTGCTTTGTTGCGCCTCATGTTGCCAGTTATTGGAATGAGTGCATTTTTGAATAATATTCCGGTCGTTGCAATGTTCATCCCAATTGTTAGCGATTGGGCTTACAAACTGCGTTTGAGTCCCTCCAAGCTAATGATTCCCCTTAGTTATGCTGCAATTTTCGGCGGTGTTTTAACGTTATTGGGGACGAGTACAAACTTAGTTGTCAATGGGATGCTGATCGCTTCGACGAATCATCCTGGATTAGGCCTATTTGACATCACCCGAGTTAGCCTACCTTGTGTTTTAGTCGGATTAGTCTATCTGCTTATTGCTCAGCGCTGGCTTTTGCCTAGTCGTAAACCTGCAATTCGAGAGAGCGATGATGCTCGCCAGTACACTGTGGAAATGTTGGTTGCATCCGATAGTCCGCTGTCGGGTAAGACAATTGAGCAAGCTGGGTTAAGACATTTACCCAATTTGTTTCTGGCAGAAATTTCTCGAGATGGCAGTTTGCTACCAGCGGTCAGCCCTCAGGAGAAATTAAGACCAAATGATCAGCTCATTTTCGTTGGGGTGGTTGATTCGGTGGTTGATTTACAGCGCATTAAAGGACTGTTACCAGCAACAAATCAGGTTTTTAAGCTCAATGTGCCTCGGACCGAGCGTTGTATGATCGAAGCTGTAGTTTCCAATACTTGTCCCATTCTGGGTAAGACAATTCGAGAAGGAGCTTTTCGTCGTCGCTATGGTGCCGTTGTGGTTGCAGTGTCTCGAAATGGCGAGCGCTTAGCTGGCAAAATTGGCGATATCCAGCTGCAACCAGGGGATGCTTTGATTTTGGAAGCTCCTGCAAAGTTTGTTGATCAGCAGCGACTCTCCAAAGACTTTTACTTAGTGAGTAGTGTTCCCAATTCTGAACCGTTGCGTCATGAAAGAGCACCTGTGGCGATCATCCTTTTGGTTGCTATGGTGATTGCTGCAACGCTGGGTGGTTTGGGGCTTTTGAAAGCTGCTTTCGCAGCAGCCATTTTGATGCTGATTACAGGCTGTTGCGCAACAGATCGCTTATTACAAACGATTGAATGGCGAGTGCTGCTGATTACGGCTGCGGCTTTAGGAATTGGCAAAGCATTGGAAGTTAGTGGCGCGGCAACAGTTCTTGCTAACGTCTTGCTTCACCACGCGGGAACCAGCCCAAGATTTGCCTTGGCAGCTGTTTATCTTGCAACGGCGCTACTAACTGAAATGATTACCAATAATGCTGCTGCTGCACTGATGTTTCCCGTAGGACTGGCAATATCTGAAATCCTAGGCATCAACTTCATGCCCTTTGTTATTGCGATTATGCTTGCTGCTTCTGCTAGTTTCATTACCCCTATTGGTTACCAAACCAACCTGATGGTTTATGGACCTGGGGGCTATCGATTTACAGATTTTGGAAGAATTGGTTTGCCACTAAGCCTGATTTTCGGAGTAATTACCGTGTGGCTCACTCCAATGATTTATCCACTGTGATCTTCATGCTTCTTTTATCTTTTTGTATTTCATTCAGCATTCAAGACGATATTTGGAGTAATCATTGTTTCCATGCATTAACATGGAGGTCTGAAGCAGAGAAAAGGAATTATATATAACACCATATATTAGTGTTTTCATACTGTTCCTCTAAAATTCTATCAATTACTATCTTAAAGATCATGCAACATCGCGGTGTAACTGTTTGGCTGACTGGATTGAGCGGTTCTGGAAAGACTACAATTTGTGAGGCGCTTGAGAAAGAGCTACGTAGCCATGGTTGTAAGCTGGAAGTCCTTGATGGTGACATCGTTCGTGAGAATTTGAGCAAGGGATTGACTTTTAGTAAGGAGGATCGTGATATCAATGTTCGCCGCATTGGTTTTGTGAGCCATCTCTTAACCCGTAATGGCGTAATTGTCTTAGTTTCCGCAATTTCACCTTATCGTTCTGTACGTGATGAAGTTCGTCAACAGGTCGGCGACTTTTTTGAAGTTCATGTCAGTGCTCCTCTATCCACATGTGAAGAGCGTGATGTGAAAGGTCTCTACAAAAAGGCTAGAGCAGGTGAAATCAAAGGATTTACGGGCATTGATGACCCCTACGAGGTTCCGCTAAATCCAGAGGTAAACTGCCCCACTCACCAAGAAACATTAAAACAAAGCGTTGATAAAATCGTTTCTCAGCTTGCTGAGGCTGGGTATTTAGAACTGGCGTTGGCGTAGCTTAAGCACGAATGGCTCTCGTTAGAGAGGTTCGATGAAGTAGAAGATCAGCCAAAACTAAGGAAAAGGCGCATTCGTTCTCTTTTAACGAATGCGCCTTTTCCTTAATCTGAGGTGCCAAGGAGGGTAGTACTAGCTTTTCTTCAAAATTGACAACACATCCTGGTGAATTGTTCCATTACTCACAACTACCCCCTCGTTATTAGCCAACTTTGTCCCCTGAGTGAAATCGAGAGGGATACCATGCATATCCGTCACTGTACCACCAGCTTCTTCAACAATGAGTAAGCCAGCTGCATGATCCCAAATTTTCTCTTTATAGTTTGGTGTCTTGGGAGAAGGCAAGCGTAGATACAGCGAGGCTTGCCCAGCAGCTATTGCTGCATACTTGGCTTGACTATCCATTTGAACAGGGGCTTGCGTAATACCAACGGTTTGAGCAATTTGGGTTTGCAGTACCTTATCTCCATGCTCAACGCTTTCCACAAAGCGAAGGTTTTGGCTATCTCCAGGCTGGGTGACGGCTAATAACTGAGGTTCACCATCGCGAGATAAAGGAAGGAGTTCTGTCCCTTCTCCCCTTACGGCAACGAGAAGGACACCAGTTGTTGCCCCACCGTCCAACGATAAAGCTGGGCAAGCTAAAACACCAACTTTCACTTCACCCTGCTCGACAAGGGCGATCGCCACAGCATATTGGTCTCCTCGCAAAAACCCCTTAGTGCCGTCAATGGGATCTAATGTCCAATAACGCTGAGCTATCGAACCGTTACCGTGGTTGATCAAAGCAATCACATCTGCTTCGGTTACTTGAGGTAACTCGTCTCGTACATAGCCTGTGGCCTTCTCCAAACTAGGCCTCATCATCGGATCCTCAAGTAAATCAGCATCTTCTTCACCCACGACTGGATCATCAGGGAAAGCTGTCGCGAGGGCATTGCAAATCAAAGCCTGGGCCCCAAAGTCAGCAATAGTTACAGGGCTTTTATCTTGCTTCTCAATTGCGTTCACTGCAATTCCCTCACGAACTCTTTGACACAGCCTTGCAGCTTGAACAGCCCCATCAATAGCAACTTGACGCTCTTTCGAATAATTCATAAAGCAATGATTCTCGTAATTAGGTTTATTTGTCTAAAAATAATGTCAATGATGGATGCAAACTCCTCTGTTCGGCGGAATCGAAATTCACCACTGGATAGGTATTAGGTATGTTCAGAGAAGGAGTCAATGGCCTGTGTGCGTTAGAAATATTTGGCGCGTATTTCTTTTATAAACTGTTATTCCTCTGTTCTGAAGTCAGCACTTATGCAGAATCATTGTAATTGCTCAACTGGGTTATGAAAGCGAAGGGTATAAAGGATGATATTAGACTGCGTTGATGTTGTGAAAGAGCTCCCCCGCGATGAAATCTCAGCACGTCTTGCTCGTCCATGCTGAGAAGAAAGGCTGTTGAAAGAGCTGCAAGCCTTACGGAAGTGAGGTAGAAAAGCGAAAACGCAATAAAGTCAAAGAAGACATCGCAAAACTCCAGCTTTGCCGCTGGCGAAGGGGAGCAAATCCAATCTCAAGGTAAAAGCACAGGAGGAACTCGCTCGAAGGGAGTCAGCCTGGGGTTGCCAGGAGAGGGCTATAGCTGAGTTTGTTTGGCTCTCCTGGAATGACGATGCAGATGTTCACTAGCAATTGCTTGGCTTACAGCTCGCTCCCTCCTAGTCCGAGTCAAGGCTTTGCAGCTGCCCAAAGCTAAACCTCACAAAGATGATCTTCCATTTCGCGGAAGTACTTCACTGTTTTGACCTTGAGCTCTAAAGTGGCATCTTCATCACAGACCATGAGCGATCGCGGATGCAACTGCAAGGCCGACACAGGCCACATATGATTCACGCTCCCCTCGATGGCTCTAGCAACTGCCACCGCCTTGCGATACCCCTGGGCAAGGATCATCACTTCTCTCGCGTCCAGAATTGTCCCCACGCCTACGGTCAAGGCGCAACGAGGGACCTGCTCAATGTCATCTTCAAAAAAACGAGCATTGGCTAAGCGGGTGCTGTAGTCCAAGGTTTTAATACGGGTTCGCGATCGCAGGGAAGAACTGGGTTCATTAAAGGCGATATGTCCATCCTCACCCACGCCCCCGACAAACAATTCAATCCCACCAAACTGCTCAATCTGGTCTTCATAGCTTGCACATTCCGCTTCCAGGTCTGCTGCATTGCCATCTAGCAAATGCACCTGGGCTTCAGGAATATCAATTTGACTAAAGAAATTGTTCCACATGTAGGTGCGGTAGCTCTCGGGGTGATCAGCCCGTAGCCCCACATATTCATCCATATTGAAGGTCACCACATGTTCAAAACTCAGTGCCCCGGCCTGGACTCGCTCGATTAACAATCGGTACATCACCAGAGGCGTCCCTCCCGTGGGTAGTCCCAAAACAAAAGGCTTCTCCGAGGTCGGAGCAAACTGCGTAATCCGTTCCTCCACATAGCGAGCGGCCCACCGACCTACCTCATCCTTTCCGGTCACTAGCCGCATAGGCCATCGCACCAAACCCTACAGAGTTCACTGTAATTGGGCGATTGAACCATAGCTGTTCCATGTGATGACTCGTTATGCGAAGACAGTCACAACAAAAAGAGCGACGTTGAATGTATCAACGTCGCTCTTTTTGGGATTTCAGGGGGTTACGAACTTTAACCCTCGATCTGGATAGGAGCCTCTTCAATCACCTCTGTGGCACCAGCTTGATTGCAGACAAAGGCGATCGCCTTAGCTGTAGCGCTATCTTCCTTCGGTTGCTCCACCACAGCCCCAACGCCAAAGTCCTTCGCAAACAACTCTGCCTTAGCCTCTCCGTAGGCCTTCATCACACGAGTTTGCGCTGTTCCGGCATCACAGCTCACTAAGCGATACAGCAGCGCACTGCGCACCGGCTGATCCATGGGAACCGGCAAGAATGCATTGTTCTCCCCTGCAAAAGCACGATATTCCCAGTAGCCCAGCTTTTTGCCCACGGGCTTGATGGAGTTGGGGCCAACCAAAGTGCGATCGCCCAGACTGTTTTGAGCCACCTCAGTCCAGTGCTTGCTGTCCACAGGCGTGGTTTCCCGAGGCTCTCCCCCAGTTTGCCCATTGTCTGCCCTGGCTTGTCGCATCACATCCCGTAGAGCATTTTGGGCAAAAGTATCCTTGGGCCGTTCATCTAAGGCCCGCTGAAAATAAGCCACTGCCTGGCTAAATTCACTGTTGCGTGTTGCCCCGTAGCCCGCACTCATGTAGCGATCGTAAAAGGTTGTTTGTACGGCAGCTGGCTTCGCGATGTCTCCTGCACTGGTTAGGGACTGGCGATATAGACCTAAAACTTCTTTAGCAAACGGCGCGACTGCGCCACTGCCATAGCGGCTTGCGTCCCCTGTTCTCCACCAAGACACCACGCGCTGCACTGCCACAGGCTCATTGCCACCCGTCGCTTCATACTGAGCTGCCAATTGGTCTCGCAGCTGGCAGAGCACCACGGATTTTGCTGTTTCAGCACTCGTTGCAAACTCCAGTGGGGTTAGGGCACGACCCAAACAAGCTTTGGACCACTGGGGAATGGCACTGCTCTCAACTTGCCAATCGCTGTAATAAACGCCAGTAGTCAGGCCTGGACCCTCATCAGACTTTAACCGTAATGCCTCAGACAGGGCGAGGACCTGCTGTTCTGAAGGGGCCGCTTGTGCTAGAGCAGGCCCACAAAAACCTGCTAGCAATACCGTCACTATCAGACTCAGACGAGAGGCTGAACGCAAGCCAGGGAACAAGCCGCGATCGCAAAAACCTTTCATGATGCTCAACTTTATACTGAATACCTAAATCCGGCTCTAAGTCCAGGCTTTCCGGACAGTCCTGTCTTAGCTAGCCACTCACACAGGTGAATAGACGTCAATATATGGACAATGGTTGCATCAGACAATTGAAGAGAGAGTCTATCTGCTGGAATTTAAAGAGGGTGAACTCCCTCTGGCATCCATGATTGAACATTGAATAGAGTTATGACTGGCGATGAAGGTCTTTCACTTCGTTCTATCCATAATTCTTTATGAAGAATCCAAGAAACTTGCCCTTAAGCTATGAAACATTCTTTCTCTCCCTATAAGATGAAAGCAGCTCAATTCTACGAATAACACGCATCCTGGTTTCGAAAAATGCTTTCAAGCTAAGCAGCTTGCATAGTGTCTGCTAGGTAAACATCTAGCAAGATAGGTTGCCCTCTTATTACACTATTTTCCATTGATTGCAGTATTTACACTTAATCCCAAGGCTCAATAAAGTAAGCCTATCAAGAGTAAATGTTATTTCTTCCGGAAGTGTTGGCATACTGAGGGATATATGTGATTAGAAAATATTCTATGTATAAATCTATTAAGACTAGTTAAGTGGTAGCGATTGACTTCCTCTGAATATGTCTTTCACAAGTTTCCACAGTGCAAAGGCATTTACAGTGTCTGCCAAGATTTTTATTTTTTAACGCGAGAGCATAATCCATGGTGCGTGGAACATTGCAAAACGGTGCTCAGCCTGAAGGTGCTGAATATAATCAGCAAGAGCAAAATAGGTCGCTTCCGATCGCAAGTCGCCCTGTAGTAGTGCCTCAAATCGTTCCGGTAGATGAGGACGATGAAGATGAGATTTCTCTTCAGGGTGTCTTGTCATTCCTGAAGCGTCGCGCACGAATTATCTCTGTCGTAACAGCGGGTTCTGCTTTAAGTCTTGGAGCGCTCATTTTTAATCAGCCTCCGTCTTTTTACGGACAGTTTCGTTTGTTAGTAGAGCCGGTTACAACTGGCAGTCAGCTGGCAGATGACCTTACTTCAGATACCGTTCAAAGCAACCAAGCTCAGACCCGCCGCATTGTCTCTGCAAGCGGGAATGGAGGTATCGACTACGTCAGCCAAATTGAAGTTCTGCGCAGCCAAGATACCTTAGCTCCAATTGTGGGTCGTATCCAAGCTCGCTACC
This sequence comes from uncultured Pseudanabaenaceae cyanobacterium, assembly GCA_937949725.1. Taxonomy (GTDB): domain Bacteria; phylum Cyanobacteriota; class Cyanobacteriia; order PCC-9006; family JAAUQQ01; genus JAAUQQ01. The sequence goes on along the minus strand of CALECT010000079.1, from coordinate 56,405 downwards.
CTGAGATTGATTACCTAGCTCTCGTAAGTAAGCTTGGCATTGGTCGTCTGCAGGAAACTAAGCTTCTAGACTTTACCTACACTTCGCTGGATCCTGCCGAAATTGAGTTCGTGCTTGAGGTACTGGCAGACGAATTTATCAAATATAGTATCAATGACCGCGCTAGAAACTTAAGAGAAGGTACTCAATTTATCGAAACTCAGATTCAGCGTCAACGCGAGGAGTTGGCTGGATTAGAGCAACAACTTGGTACTCTCCGGGCACAATACGGGATTGTCAATCCCGCTAATACTGAAACCCTCCTGAATGGTCAGCTTAGCCAGTTATCCACTCAGGCCGCACGAACTAGAGTAGAGCTAAGCGATGCGCAGACTCTGCTTAGCAACCTAAGAGCGCAAGTGGGGCAGGACCCCCTCGCTGCAATATCTCTGTCCAATTTGAGCCAATCTCAAACTTATCAAACTCTTTTGATACGGCTTCAAGAAGTTGATCGAGAACTGGCGCTTGAGTCTACTCGCTTTACGGGGGATGCCTTAGAACTTCAAGTTCTGCGAGATCAGCGCCAAGGTTTGATTCCCCTTTTACAAGCCGAAGCTGCTCGAGTGATGGGCATTCCTGATGCAAGCTCTATTAATACCAGCACCCTGGGCTTTCAGGGGGATGTAAGTCGTGATTTAACACAACAGCTTGTTAATGCAGCTAACCAGGTTCAGGTGCTAAGCCAACAAGATCAAATCCTTCAAGGTGCAATCGAACGAATTAATCGACAAACCCAAGATCTTTCAAAGGTTGCTCAGCAGTACCTCAGAATCACTCGTGAAGTTGAACTGGTCACAGGCTCTTTAAATCGCCTGCAAATTGCCCGTGAGAACCTTCAAGTTGAATCTGCTCGCCAAGCAGCTCCCTGGAAGCTAATTTCCAGACTGGATAAAAACAGTATTGGCGTGAGAGGAGGCAAGTCTCAGAAGCTATTGCTAAGTTTGATGGTGAGCGGAATTTTGGGATTAGTTGCTGCCTTAATTGCTGAGCAACTTGATCGTGTCTTCCACGATGTTGAAGAACTCAAAGAAATTCCTCTACCTTGTCTCGGCGTTATCCCCTACAACAAACTGATCACAGAGCAGCAAGCTCTAGTAACCTCCAGCAACAACGAGGGATTCCAGGGCCATTTGACAGCGAAGGAGCGCCAAACCTACGCTCTTTTCCAAGAATCTTTCTATACTCTCGATGCCAATGTTCGCTTGCTAAGCTCTGATACTCCAATTAAGAGCTTGACTATTACTTCAACAAGCCCTGCTGACGGTAAGTCAACCATCTCTTCGCATTTAGCGATGGCAGCAGTCATGATGGGACGTCGAGTTTTGCTTATTGATACTGATTTGCGTCGGCCTCAGATTCATAGTCGTTTTAATATATCCAATATCCAAGGCTTGAGTAATGCGCTTACTTCAGACATAGATTTTCACGATCTCCTTCAAACTGCGCCCCAATCTCCTGGCCTCTCGATCCTTGCTGCGGGACCTGCACCTCCATCTCCTGGGCGTCTTCTTTCTTCCCGTAAGATGCAGTCTCTCATTGAGATTTCCCGAGAAGAATTTGATTTAATCATTTGTGATGCTCCTCCAGCTATTTTTGCAGATTCCAAACTAACAGCAACCCATACAGATGGCGTTTTAATGGTGGTCGGCATTAACAAAACAGACCGTCCTCAAGCCTTACAAGTCTTAGAGGAGTGGAAACAGTCTTCACAAGCACAAATTTTGGGATTAGTCGCAAACGGAGTGAAAGGCAAAGAAATGGACTCCTATTATTACCAACGCTATTACAATCAAGACCGTAGCGAAAAGGTCAAGGGGAGCAAAACCTCTCGATTATCTTCTCTTCTCTCATCAAAGCGTTAGTGCTTCAAGCTTGCGCTTGCGATACCGGATCTATTCAAAAACTTTATTTGAGTATTGATTGAATAGCCTGGAGCTGAGAATCTAGAATATTGGTTGGAGAATTGGCTTGTTTAACCCAATTCAAGGCCTCCCAAAGCTGCATTCCTTTGTACTTACATAGATAAGCAACGCAAACGCTCGGGGAACGTTCCATTCCGGCAACACAGTGAATATACAGCGGGGCAGTGTCCTGCAATAGTTCTTGTGCCACTGTGATTGCTTCTGCAAGCTGCGTTTCCGTCATCCGCTCACTACTATGACTGTCTGGCAAAGCGACCCGATGCCATCTTACTTTTGCTAACAAATCCTCAGGCAGCTTTCCATCGGACTCGCTGCATACCGTAAGGATAGAACGAATCCCTGAATCAATCAGCAAGTCCTGCCGTTCTTTACTTAAAGGAATTGGCCCAACGGCCAGCTGATTCATTAAAATCCAATTTAGCTTAGAGGACCTCTTTGAACTTTCATCGAGCTTATCAGATGATAAGGGCATGAATTTAGCAAAAAAGTCTTGCATTTCTCTGCAAATTTTGGGTATATTTGTACACAGTCTTATCTCTGCAATGTACACTAAACCTTATATAAAATGCAAGCACAGAAGAATCCGGATAGATTGTCTTGTCGAGATATTGGATTTCAAAGTAATGGAATCTAAACCTACTACTTGCTCCTATTTCGTCTAGCTGTACTTGTGTACTTTTGTTCGCCTGGCTTACTCGGGTTCTCTATGTTGAAGTCACTATCCAAATCATTATTTATTCAGTCAAAATATGTCAGGCGAACTATGTACTCAGTTTGATATTCCTCTAATGCATGAGGTTTATCAAACTCACCCAAATTACGAAATCGCTAATTTAAATCCTAAAAGTAAGCGCTGCATTATCTTTTTCTCTAGTAATGGGCTTTATTCTCCTAACAGTCTTAACACTTTTCGACGAGAAGTCGTGGAAAAAAATAGATTTGAATGGCGGAGGAATATTCCAGCCTCTATTGGGAAGGCTATATTCGTTCGCGATGTCGCAAAGCAGTGGTATTTAGAAGGCATCAACCGCTCCATTGATTCTGTTGTAAAGCTCAAGGACTTCTTGCAAAAAGAAACAGAAGGGTATCAAGTCTCTTGCATTGGTAGTTCTGCCGGAGGCTATGCTGCAAGTCTCTTGGGTGCGCTTCTTAAAGCTGAGCAGATTTTTTGCTTCTCGGCTCAGTTTTCTTTAGAGTCTATTCTAGAGAATCCAAAGCAGAGAGCAAGAAACCCTACCCTCGTAAAATATGAAAATGATGCTCTAGTTAAACAGTACTATCGAATCGATAATATTTTACGAGATTCGCAGGTGCCCGTTTTTTATTTTTATCCAGCCATGGCGGAATCTGATAAGAAACAGAGCCTCTACGTGAAAAACTTGTCTAATGTTTATAGCTTTGCTTTTAAGCAGTCTGTTCATGGTAGGACTTGTTACTTAGTAAACCTGCCTTCGCTCTTAAATAGATCTGTTGATGACATGCTTGGCTTGCATCAAGAACTAGGCAATAAGCTTATTTCTCCCTTCTTGTTTTCGCTCAAAATTTCTGGCTTAGAGAAAACATTGAAGTATTGTTGGTATGACCATCCCAGAATTGTTCTCAAAAAAGGACGGAAGTATTTGATTGAGCGTTTTTCGTAATTATGCAAGTGCGCTTCTCTTTAGGCATGTTTGCTTGCTGATATTTTATATTTAACTCACCTACAGGAAATCGAAATGAACAAACAAGGACGTGAGCTTCAGGCCATTGCAGGGCATTTCTCCGATCTCTATAAGCTAGCTGCATTCAAGTTTTCGAATCCTCATAGCTATACAAAATTTCGCGCCATTAAAGGCTTAAAGCACAAAACAGGAGCTAAAGCTTTTGTTGAGACTGGAACTTATCTAGGTGTCACAACAAATAGATGTGCATCTGTGTTTGACTCTATTTATACGATTGAGCTGGATCCTGACTTGGCCAACAAGGCACAATCCTTTTTGTCTCGCCATCCTCACATTGAAGTCTTGCAAGGGGATGCTGTTGAGAAATTAGAATCTGTATTGCAGAAGACAGATCAAACTGTACTTGTTTTTCTAGATGGCCATTTCTCTGGGGGAGACACTGCTTGCGGTGATATGCCTGAACCTGCGATCGAAGAGCTTAAAATTCTGTCTCGATTCCGAGAAAAAGTGGCTGGCATCTTAATTGATGATTTTAGATTGTTTGGAACTGAGCCTGGATTTCCTAGTAAGTCTGCTCTGTTCAAGGCAATTGAAGACTATTTCCCTGGCTATCGTGTGGATGTGGCACTAGATCAGATTCATGTCTTCCGTCACCCGCAAAACGCATGAGCATCGTATTCCGTTTTTCTGTTCTCTCCGGTTGTCATGGCGATTAAAAAAACTGTAAAAGCGAACCTGCCCCACGCAGGTTTAGGGAATATGTTACTAGTCTGGGCAAGAGCAGCTGTTTTTGCTGAGCTTAATAGTATTCCTATGATTGCTCCAACCTGGGAGAGTTTTCATATTGGCCCTTATTTGCGAGGAGAGCGCTGTAAGCGTTTCTATGGTGGCTTTTTCTCTCGAGATAGATATCTTTCGCGTCTACGCTCCTGGACTACTCAGCTTTTACGCAAACCAAAGATTGTCTGTAATCCCTCAATTTCTATAAACGAATTTGCTAATGCCGCATTACCTGGAAAACAGACAGATCCTGGTCTTTCACAGCCAATCTGTTTTGTTTTTGACAAGATGCCTCCTTGGAATGACTACTTCCAGGAATTGAAAGCGCATCACTTACTTGTAAAAGATCTGTTGCTACAAGATTTGCAACCCAAACTACGATCGCAAGTCCTAGCGCGTTCTGCTCCTCACATTGCAATTCATGTTCGTAGAGGAGATTTCCAAGAACCAAAAGATAGTGATGATTTTGCAGTTCGGCGATATGTGTACACTAACCTTGATTGGTATATAGAAACGCTAAAAGCTATACGGATAGCTGCACAACAAGATGTTCCAGCAATGGTATTTTCGGATGGATATCCTCAGGAATTAGCACCATTGTTGGAACTCCCAAATGTAACTCTTTCTACAGATAACTCAGCAATCTCAGACCTTATTACGCTGTCTCGTTGCAAATTACTCATTGGTTCATCCCACAGTAGCTTTAGCGCATGGGCGACTTACTTGGGTCAATGTCCGACCATTTGGCCGGCTAATCGAGCTCATCTATATGAGCCTATTTTGGCTGAGGAAAGTCGTTCTAAGATTTACGAGGGGGGGGTGAATCCCAAGGAAGAGCTTCCAACTCTTCTATACCAAAATATAAAAGATCGCCTGGGCCAAGAGCGCATAGCAGTCGCGAACTAAAAAATTCTATTCAATAGTTGACTGTGGGTAAGATTGCTTAGACAGGCATTATTAAAAACATGGCCAAAACCAAATTATTCACAGTGACTAACCTCAGGGTTTTTGTCTTTGTTTTTACGTTTGCTGGGTATGGCATTGTTGGTTCGGTTGTACCTTCTGCTGATGCATCGAGAGCTTTGACAATACCTTACCGAGCGATAACGCTCGGTTTGAGCTTGTTGTTGTTACTCTATAACTTTAGTTTAGTTTCCAGAGTAAAAAAACCGGCATCTGTCAACAAGCTGGCGTTTTTGCTTAAAAAAAATATAGTTCGATTGCTATTGCTATTTGTCTCGGCATATTCGCTCAGGCTCCTATACGACACACTAGTCGTACCAGAGAATCTATTTAAGCAGCCTGTGGACTATTGGTTATTTTGGTTTTTGATTATTATCATTCCAGGGTTAAACATGTTTTTCCTGGACAAAGCTGAATCACCTAAATATTTTTTCTGGACATGGGCTGCCCATGGCTTTATCGGAATTCGGACTCTGTTAATGGACCCAAGCCAGACTAGATTTTATGCTCAATCTGGTCGGCTAGCAGCAACCGCAATAAACCCAATTAGTCTAGGGCATTATGGTGCCTCGCTCGCACTACTTGGTTTATTTGGTTGGCTAAACTACCGAAGAGTCTTACCTAAGAAAAGAGCGAAGATATTCAGTTTTGCTTGCATAACAAGTATGTTGCTCGGGGTAATTGTTGTGATGCTTGCATCTTCCAGAGGGCCTTTTTTAGCGCTTTTGAGTAGCGTCTTTATCTTAATAATTCGACAGGGAAAGCGAAATTTTAGAACTTTCTTATTGCTTTTAATTATAGTTTTAAGTGCTGTTGCAGGGACTGTTTTCTCCTCTTCATATGGCACTAGCTTTTTTGAACGCTTGTTCGCATTGGGAGATGAGCTTGAGGCTAATGAAAATGGTTTAGGCAGAGCTAATTTGTACTCTTTAGCACTGCGACTAATTTTGCAAAACCCCCTTGTAGGAACTGGTGTTGAGATGCCTGGGCATGGCTATCCCCATAATCTTTTCTTAGAAGGATTTCTGCCATTGGGTATCTTAGGCGGCATATTGTTTACGTGGCTAATGTTTAGAGGCTTTGTTCTATCAGTTCGCTCTCTTACTGGGCCTAACCAAGCATGGGGTTGGGTTGGGTTGCTTTTCATTGAGCGCTCTGTGGGCTCTATGTTTTCTGGCTCGTTGAATGCATCGTACACGTTTTGGTATTTATTGTTTTCGGTAATTGCCTTGACACTTTCATCTCATACTAAGAAGCATCAAAAAGAGATCTCTTCGACTGCCCTTACTTAGTGCTTCACTTCTAAATTCCCCGACTAGGTATTCGCGAATGCTGAAGAATGGACTCTATAATTTGGCCGGTATAGCTTTACGAATGGCCTCAGCAATGATTGCTGTTCCAGTTCTTATTCGATGTTTAGGACTAGAAGATTATGGCATCTGGACTTTAGTTTCTAGTACTTTGGTGCTAATTGGTTTGGCAGAGGGAGGCCTTGGCTCTTCAACCGCTTTCTTCATGTCTAAGGAGTTAGGTCGTGGAAAGGAATCAGACCCTTGGAAGATGATTTACCTTCTCGGTATAGCAATGCTATTTGTGGCAACTATTGTTCTTGCCCTTACCTTGCTTGCGGCATCTCAAATTGTTTCTTCATTTCCAAATCTCTCAGAATCTCAGCGTGATATTTTAGTCCCTACTTTTCGTTGGGGAGGTATTGCTGTTTGGTTTCGAATGGTTCAGAGCATACTTGTTGGAACAGAACAGTCATACGGCAAGTACATTTGGTCGAATACAATCAACACTCTACAGATCGTCATATCTAACTGTAGCTTGATTTGGCTAGCGCTGATGGACATGAATGTTCTCAGGTTAATGCAAAGTCAATCTTTGATTATTGCTTTATTCTTTTCTATTCATGCCTTACTAAGCTTTAAGCTGCTGATTGATTCGACAAATCGTATTGATAAGCCAAGCTGGGATAGTAAGCAGTGCTTTGAAATTTTAAAATATAGTGTTTCAGTCTGGTTCACTTCAATGGGAAGTGTTGTGTTTAGTCAAGTTGATAAAATTTTGATTGGTGCAATTCTTGGCCCAAGCTTTTTGGGAATCTATGCCGCAATTACCACTGTAACTTCTAAAATAAATGCTATTGCAGCCGCAGCAGTTCAGCCAAGTCTTCCTGGAATCTCTCGCCTTGCTAATGATGCTTCTGCTAATAGAGAAGAAATTTTGTCTGGGATAAAGACTTCATCTTTGATCAGTATTTCTCTTTCAATCGGTTTGGGTAGTCTTATTATTACCTTCTCAGAGCAAATAATGGAGATTCTCCTAGGTGAAAATAATAGACCTGAATATTTGGGAGCATTTATTTTTGCGACGATTATCTACTCTCTGTACTCTGCAAATAGCTCTTCCTATTATCTACTCATGGCTCTTAACGAAGAGGTGTTTTTGATGAAAATAGTTTTGTTATGCAGTGCTTTATCAATCTTTTCTATTGGTCTAGGAGGTTACTTTTGGGGACTAAGTGGTGCTATCGCTGGAAATATTCCTTTCATAGGATTAGTAGCTTTAACATGGCGGGTTTTAGAAAAAATTGAAATCAAGAAAATGGTGTTTTTGAATTGGTTCTTAGTTGATGCGATGCTACTCTTCCTAATAGTAGGACTGTCAGTTTTCTTCCCCCCAAAGCCTTTAGGAATTCACATAGCTTTAGCCTGTCTCCAATTTGCTTTAGCAGCCAAGATTTTTTCTGGTGGAATAGATACAGGAAGATTTCGAAAAAAGAATGTCTGACTCTGTGGATAATACAAAAGATTTTGTGTTATCGTTATAATGAGTTATAGAAAATATATATCGGTTTTGTACGATTATTTTTAATGGGTTCGTCAATTAGGAAGTGAAAATGTTATTAAATAAAGTAAAACGGGCCTTGGTTAGGGCTAATGACGCTCCTAGAAGGAAAATGTATGAGGAATTGTCTGAAATCTTGAGAGATGATCCAGTTATTCATGTAGGTGAGTTCTGTGGTGATTTCTACATAGATCGAAGATCTACATTATTCCGCAGAATATTAATTAAAGGTCATTACGAGCCTGCTTTAGTTGCTTCTTGTCTGAAGCATCTTCTTCATGAGAAGGATGTTGTAGATATTGGAGCAAATGTAGGCTTTTACTCTGTTCTGCTGGCACAAAAGATTTCACATTCATCTCGTGTACTCGCAATTGAGCCGACAGACAATGCTTTCGGCAAGCTTGAACAAAATATTGTTCTCAATGGTGTTCGAGAAAAAGTCATTTCCTATAATGGTGTTGCATCTGATATTTCAGGGGAATTGGAAATCAGAACAGTATTAGGCAAGGAGGAATACTCTAGTATTGGTGTAATGGAGCATCCTTCTATTGCAAAAGAATCCTACGTTACTCACAAGGTTCCTAGCGAAACCATAGACAACTTGGTGAAAGCTCATGGCTTACGGCCTGGCTTTGTAAAAATAGATGTTGAAGGTGCTGAGAAGCGAGTGTTTGATGGAGCTAAAGGTACGATTCAAGAACATCGCCCTATTGTTTTGTCTGAGATTTCTGACAATTTGTTGAGAAAGAATGGATCGTCAGCTGCTGAAGTATTTGATTTTTTTGAGTCTTATTCTTATAAAATTGTGAATCCTGTGAAGCCTCATAAGGAAGTGAGTTCTGACCATAATGGTGACATCTTGTGTCTCCCTAATGGATTAAGCATTTAGCTTTGTTTCTGGTTTTTATTAAGACTAGAAGAATATGTTGGAGAAAGTCACTTTACTTTTTCATATAAATACTGTGTATTAAATATGAGTTTTTAGTAGCTTGATTTGTAATTACTCCGCCTTCCAGAGAGCGTAGCCTGATGCACTATAAGAGGCTTTGAGCCAAGTGGCTTGACAGATAAGATGCTTGGTGATGATGTTTATCTTTTCTTGTTGATAGAATAGTTAAAAACAAGATAACCCTTAATCTCTGACAACAATTAGTCTAGCTAAGTAGAATTATATAAATTTTAGAGCTTATGTTGATTCGGAGACTTTACTTCAAAGGCATCACTTGGCTGAAGCTCATCTTCTGGAATATTTTTCTCAGCCAAAAGAGGCGATCTGAAATACGCATCACCTGTAGAGGAAAAGGCGATGGGGCAGGGGCACAAGCAATATCTGTCCTGTCAACTCAGCTATTTTGTCAGGCCCTTGGATTTAATTATCTCCATACGCCATTCCAGACGATTGAGCACAACTATGACAATGACCCTGCATGGGAGTCCAAATGGGAATCATTTTTTAATTTAGGCTTTGGAGAGCAACAGATACCAGTATCTGAATCCGTTATTTCCCTTCCCGGAATACATGCAATTCCATGGTTTCCAAATTCAGAAACAATATATGCATTAAAGCATTGCCATGAATACGCTAATGTTTTTCCAAATCGTTATACTCGCCTAAAGCCTTCTTTCTCTCAGAAGTATAGTAGTAACCCAAAAACGAGATCTGAGATTGAAGGCGACTGTAAAGAGAGCAACGGTCTTAAGCTTGCATTGCATATTCGGCGCGGTGATGTTCTTAAGACAGGCCGATTTGCAAAACGATATACAGACAATCAATCTATTATTGAGCTGATACAGAACATCCTGGATGCTGTTCCGGCCAACCTGAATTCAAAATTATCTATACAAATTTTTTCTCAGGGCAATGTTAAAGACTTCTCAGATATTACGCAAAGCATTTCTGAGATTCCCATCAGCCTTCACTTAAACGAATGTGTCTTTGAGACATTTCATGCTCTAGTGAAGGCCGATATCCTTGTGATGTCTAGGAGTACATTCAGTTATATGGCAGCTATGGCCTCATCAGGTGTGAAGCTATACGACCCGTTCTATCATCGTCCTCTTCGATCGTGGGTTGTTTGTGATGGACAGTACCGTTTTGATCAGAAAAAGCTAAAATTCCACTTGTCTCAGCAATTAAATCTTATCCCAGCTCAAGTTCCAGAGACTCAGAAAAAAGAAGAGGCTGACTTGCTAGAATCTTCATTGTAAGCATAAATAGCATCGTGATCTTTGAATTGAGAAGTATCACGATACCCTGACTATCTTATTACTACAGCTTTTATATAAGAAGACGTTTATTCCCAGAAATGACATTAGCTCCAATCGCTTTATTTGTATATAAACGCCCGACTCATACAGCGCAGGTGTTAACAGCGCTTATGCAATGCCCTGAATTTGAAGAAAGCACTCTGTACGTTTTCTGTGATGGCTCTAAGCGATTAGAAGACGAAGCGATTGTGAATGAGACACGCGCTATCGTTCGCTCGATGCTTTCAGAAAAAGCCAACATCGTAGAATCTCCAGAAAACAAAGGTTTAGCTAATTCTATTATTTCAGGAGTGACTCAACTCGTTAACACTTATGGGAAAGTCATTGTCCTGGAAGATGATCTAATTGTTAAACCTGCATTTCTAGCTTTCATGAACAAAGCATTGGACACCTATGTTGATGAAGATAAAGTGATGCAAGTATCTGGCTATATGTTTCCTGTTAGAGAGTTCTCTGAACGAACGGAAGCTCTATTTTTGCCTTTTATTTCATCTTGGGGCTGGGCAACTTGGAAGCGAGCTTGGCAGAAGTTTGATCCGCAAGTAACTAACTGGAAATTATTAGAAGAAGACAAAAATCTAAAGAAAAAATTTGATTTGGACGGAGCATATGATTATTTTTCAATGCTCCAAGATCAGCTGTCTGGAAAAATTGATTCCTGGGCGATTCGCTGGTATTGGTCTGTCTTCCAAGAAGGGGGACTAACGCTATTTCCCCCTCTAAGCTATGTCCAAAATATTGGATTTGATTCGACGGCAACTCATGGGGTGAACCGCAATCGATGGAAATTAAAGAAGCCTTCACCGCAAAATAACTATTACCTTGCAGATTGTGAAATGCCACAAGACCTGACCTACTCAAATGAGGAATATGCTTTGGTAAAGCAGCAAATCTCCAATCCAGCTATAAAATATCTGAAGATACTACGGAGTAAATTTGAAAAAGTAATAAAGAACATGCCGTTCTAGAAAATGCCTTCCCATTCTTGTTGGGAGCTGCTAAGTTATAGAATGTAAATAATATATTAATTGATAGTTTCGATAATTATGATTTGATCTATGACTTTTATAAAGAAGGTATTAAACCTTTATCCGAAGGCTCGCTATAAATTAAAATTTAGCTGTCTCGACATTCATCCCTCATCTTCCGCTAACCTATGGCGCGTTCGAGGTAGTCAGAATGCTTCGCTTACTGTCGAATGCGACTCAATGGTGGCAGCGACCTTATGCTTTGATCAAGCTGACGCACATATTCATATTGGTAAACGAACTTTTATTGGTAAATCTTATATCGTTGCGGCTGAAAAAGTCTCAATTGGCGATGACGTTATGATTTCTTGGGGAGTGACAGTCGTTGATCACAACTCTCACAGTATTTCATTCTCAAAGCGACAGCATGATGTCATGAATTGGCGAGTGGGGCAGAAAGACTGGTCATCAGTCGAATGCCATCCAGTCTGCATCTCTGATAAAGCTTGGATTGGGTTCAATGCTTCAATTCTGAAAGGCGTGACCGTTGGCGAAGGTGCAATTGTCGCAGCTGGTTCAATCGTTACAAAGGATGTTCCCCCATGGACTATCGTGGGCGGTAATCCTGCAAAAACTATACGTGAGATTCCTATTAATGAGCGTTAGTCAATTTTGTAGTTGGGAGGATGCTGTTCAATGGCTGGTTGCTCAACCCGAACAGCAAGATCTGGTTAAGGCCTGTTACTACGACCAACCCTTGCAAGTTGCAGCTGACCGCTATTGGCAAAGTGCAGAATGGCAAGCTTTGCGCAATATGATTCCCCCTTCCCCGGGCGAAGCTCTCGATATTGGAGCAGGCAATGGTATCTCCAGTTATGCTATGGCAAAAGACGGTTGGCAAGTTAGTGCTTTAGAGCCAGATCCTAGTGCTGTAGTCGGTGGGGGGGCAATTGCCAAATTGGCTCAAGACAATCAACTTCCCATTACGGTGACCCAAGAATTTGGTGAACAGCTCCCTTTTGAGGATAAAAGCTTTGATTTTGTCTTCGCACGCCAAGTGCTTCATCACGCTCGAGATTTAGATCAACTCTGCCGTGAAATCCACCGCGTTCTTAAACCGGGTGGAGTCTTTATTGCTGTAAGGGATCACGTTATCTCGAAGCCTAAAGATCTTCCTATCTTTCTAGATATTCATCCTTTACATAATCTTTATGGAGGAGAGAATGCTTTCTTATTAAAGCAGTATGTTGATGCGATTCAAGCGACAGGACTGAGTCTCAATCACATCATCAAGCCCTTCGAAAGTATCATCAACTATGGCCCTCGAAGTCATGCAGAGCTTCAATCTGATTTTCAACAGCGTTTCAGGCGTTTGCCATTGGGATCAGTACTAACCCAGATTTTTCTAGGCGATCGCACTTTTCCTCTCTTCCTCAAAGCATTGAGCTACTTTGACCAACGACCGGGTCGCCTCTATAGTTTTGTCACTCACAAACCTGGAGTCTAGCCATGAGTACGGTCTGGGTTACTGGGGCAAAGGGATTCATTGGTCGTCATCTCGCAATCCGTTTAGAGCAGGCTGGTTGTACCGTTGGCGGTATTGGTCATGGAGCTTTCCCACCTGAAATTGCTAGACAGTCTGGCCTTAGCCAATGGATTAACGGTGACATTGGGGCTCACAATCTTCAGCAGCTTCTGAAGCTTACTGGACCTCCGGACACAATTTACCATTTGGCCGGAGGCAGTTCTGTTGGCCTCTCTCTTCAGACTCCTGTCGAAGACTTTCAGCGTTCCGTCGTTTCTACGTCGGCTCTTTTAGAATGGATTCGAAATGCTGTGCCAGACGTTCGTTTGGTTGTTAGCTCGAGTGCAGCAGTCTATGGTGATACGGGCCTGGATCGTATCCCCGAAATAGGACCTTTTACCCCTTATTCTCCCTATGGCTTTCACAAACGATCTGCGGAGCTAATGTGTGAGTCCTATGCCCAGACTTTCGGTCTTAAGGTTGCGGTTGTTCGTTTATTTTCAGTTTACGGACCTGGACTATGCAAGCAGTTGATTTGGGATCTCTGTAACCGTTTACAACATGAACCGCCTCGGCTTGAAATGCAGGGGACTGGTGATGAAATTCGGGATTGGCTCTATGTAGAAGATGCCGTCACACTGCTAGTGGCAGCAAGTAAGATTGCCAGTGCGCCGCTAGCTTTAGTTAATGGAGGTACTGGTTTAGGAACCTGTGTCAGAGATGTGGTTCAGATATTGTGCGACATTTTGGAACAATCCCCTGATATTGAGTTTTCTGGTCGGACTCGTCCTGGCGATCCATTTTCGCTAGTGGCAGATACGACCCGGCTTCAACAGACCTTTGGTCTATCCCTTGAGCATTCATTACGTTTAGGTCTCACTGAATATGTCAACTGGTTTAAGCAATTCCACATTAATTAGCGAGTCATCACTTCACTTGGCTGAGCCTGAAGTTGTAGTCGTTAATGTCTCGGTGTCAGGGAGCCGGTTGGGAGGGGCAGCGATCGCAGCTGAATGGCACAGTCGGTTTTTAGCCAAGCAATGTCTCGTTGAACTTTGGCGGATGTGGGATGCAGACTCTAGCTCACAAATAGATAGCCTTCAGGTCAGAAATTTCGTGAGTACACCGCGATTTGGTGCGCTTGGAAAATCCTTGCCCCGTCGGGCTAAAGCACTTGTTTTGCAAAGCAAGATTTTGTCTCAGCTTCTGGAATTGAAACCAAAGATTGTACATCTTCAAAATCCTGGCCCCGCTCTGGAATTTGAGCGTATTGCACGTCAATGTCAGGAAAATGGAATTAAGGTTGTTGCTTCAACCCATGGCTTTTATGAAGTCTTTAATCCTAATTTTTCCTGGACCTGGTACGAGAATTACGGATGGAAGCAGTGGCTAACTAAGCCAATCCAACGATCTTTTCCTTATATTGATGCCTTTCTGTCTGGATACCCTGATGAGCGCTCGTTGCTTTTAGAAAATGGAGTCTCTGCTGATAAGATTCATCTAGTTCCCAATGGTATTAATCCACTCTTTGAAACTCCACCGACGCTTGAAGAACAGCAACAAACACTCGAAAAGTTCGATTTATCTCCGGCTGAACCTACTTTGTTGTTTATTGGCAACCATACTGCCAATAAGGGACTCGATACAGTAGTGGAGATTGCTGCCCAGCTCAATCGTCCTGCAACGGTTGTAATCGGTGGCAAGCTGCTTACGCCAGATGAACCCCAGCATTGGCAAGCTAAAATCCCTAAAGATAGTCCAGTTAAGCTTCTTTTTACTGATTATTTGTCTAATATAGAGCAGAGAGTCCTTTACAACTTCGCTACTTTATTGTTATTTCCTAGCATGGCAGATACCTTACCGTTGACGATCCTCGAAGCTATGGCTTGTAGCTTACCGGTCATCGCTTACGATACCGGGGGGATTGCTTATCAATTAGCTGAAGGGGCAGGTTGTGTTGTACCACAAGGAAATAGTGCACAGTTTCTCACCAATGTTAAGGCATTATTAGATAATCCAACCCAGCGACAGGCGATCGCTGTTGCAGCACGGCACCGGCAACAGCAGTTATTTTCTTGGTCTCTAGCGGCTCAAACGACCATCGATATTTATCAGGATTTACTAAATTTAGATTAGCTAAATGGCATTCAAGCCAGAAGACCTTATCGCTATCTTGGTAGCCATTTGAGATTGTTGTATCTATGAAAGTTTCTATTATTACTGCATCGTATAACAGCGCTGAAACAATCGGAGATACGATCAACTCTGTTTTAGAGCAAGACTATGACGATGTCGAATATATTATTGTGGATGGTTCATCTAGCGATCAGACTTTAAATATCGTCCGTAATTTTGGAGATCGCATTAGCCACATTATCTCAGAGCCAGATGGAGGAATGTATGATGCAATGAATAAAGGAATTTCTAAAGCAACAGGAGAAATTGTAGGAATTTTAAATTCAGATGACTTTTACGCTCATTCTTCCGTAATCTCATCTGTAGTAAAAGCTTTCAAAAGAGAGCAGGTTGATTCTGTATTTGGAGATCTAGTCTATGTAAAGCCTCACAATTTGAGCAGAATTGTCCGCTACTACAGTTCGGCCTCATTTGAACCATCACTTTTTTCAAAGGGATGGATGCCAGCTCATCCCACCTTTTTCGTTAAACGTTCGGCTTACTTACAGTATGGTCTGTTTCAAACTGATTATGAGATCGCTGCAGATTATGAATTATTAACCCGATTTCTTGCAAAGCATCAGCTTTCCTATAAATACTTGCCCGAAGTAATGGTAAAAATGCGAACAGGAGGCGCTAGCACCATAAGCTTCAAGAGCAATTGGATCTTAAACAAAGAGATTGTTCGAGCCTGCTCAGAAAACGATATTAAAACTAGTTTGCCGATTGTTTTTTTGAAGTACTTCAAAAAGGTTTTTCAACTAGTGAAACGCCCTAATGCTCTAAAAGCCTAGTCTTGCCTTAATCTATCCGGGCTTGCCGTAAAGCTTAGAAAATTCTAATGACTCAACTTTCCAACAAAACGCCTAATCTATTAAATCGTGCTCCAGTAATCCTATTGGGTACTCACCGCTCTGGGACCTCATGGCTAGGCAATATGCTGGCACAACATCCTGATCTGGCTTATTGGGCTGAGCCCAGATATGTGTGGTCTTTGGGCAATGCATATAAACCTGATGATCTGCTTTCCAAATCAGATGTGACGCCTAGAATTAAACGCCGTATACAAAATCGTTTTGATAAATATGTGTTGAGCAGTGGTAAAAAACGTTTGCTTGAGAAAACACCGAACAACTGTTTGCGGCTGTCTTTTATCAATGCAATTTATCCCGAGGCTAAAGTAATTCACATTATCAGAGATGGGCGGGCGGTTTTTAATTCGTCAAACCGAGTTACCTCCTCGTCACAACTGCACAAAAGATCTTTACTTTTCAGCAGATTTTTAGAGCTTGGGCGAGAAACGCCTATTGTTGAATGGCCTGCTAACTTTTCCCGGATTTTAGAAGTTGCGAACGCAAAGATATTGGGTAAGCCTTTATCATTTTGGGGCCCACGTCCTCCCGGCTGGAGGCAATGGCTAGAGGGCGACTCTCGCAATGTCATATTAGCCAAACAATGGGCTGCAACGATAGAGCAGGCTCTAGACGATAGCGAAGCATTGACTTCAAAAAACTATTACCGCTTCTCCTACGAGGAGCTAATGGAAAATCCCAGAGAGGAGATTAGGAAGATATTTGATTTTACTGAAATAAATGACGAGAATGGCTTAGTGGACAAAATATCGGACTCTGTTAAACCCGGTAGGGCTAGAGCTTGGTCAACCAATGTTTCCGAAACAACCTTAAACGAAATTCGTCCTTACATTGAGCCTGTCTTAATTCGTCTTGGCTATGTATGGTAGCTTTCAGCCTATGACTGAACCATAGCAATTTTATTTTTATGGATTGCGGTAAACGTATCTCGTTTTTGCTTAAGGTTCTACAGGGCCTTACTCTTATTCATCCAATGGATTCTCAGATCGTTTTACATCGTATATGAAACTTCTAATTACAGGTGCAACAGGATTTGTCGGACAAGCTTTGTGCGAGAGCTTGCTAAGCCATGCTTCTGACTTCACAACCATTTTTGCTGTGACTCGCTGTTCAACGAATCCTTTTCAGTCTCAATCGCCTTCTATACGATGGGTTTACTTTGACTCGCTAGATGCGATCGCTGCTGATTCCAATTTGTTGGAGCAAGTAGACTGTATTATTCATCTTGCCGCCCGGGTACATCAGATGAAAGATCAGGCTGCGGATCCCTTGGCTGCTTTTCGAGCCGTTAATGTTGATGCTACTCGCAGACTAGCTGAGGCAGCCGCAGCCGCCAAAGTCAAGCGGTTTATTTATCTAAGTTCTATAAAAGTCTATGGCGAAGGTGACAACCAGACTATCTACTCCGAAATCAGTCCGACGAATCCGACTGATGCTTATGGTGAGAGTAAATTGGAGGCTGAACAGGTTTTGTACGATATCTCACAGAAGTCTGGTCTAGAAACCGTGATTTTGAGGCCTCCTCTTGTCTACGGACCTGGTGTTAAGGCTAATTTCTATAATCTTATGCAAGCTGTTCGATGGAGAATACCATTGCCCTTAGGAGCAATCCAAAACCAGCGTAGCTTTGTGTATGTTTATAATCTCGTAGATGCTATTACTTGCTGCATTGAGCACCCACGTGCTGCTGGCCAAACTTTCTTGATCAGCGATGATCAAGATGTTTCTACACCAGAACTGATTTTAGCTTTAGGGAGAGCTTTTCAAAGGTCAGCATTGCTTGTGCCAATTCCGCTTCAATTTTTAGAGTTTTTGGGTCGACTGACTGGCAAAACAGCTGCACTTCAACGCTTACAGAATTCTTTCAGAATTAGTAATCGAAAGCTCAAAACTTCTTTGAATTGGGTTCCTCCTCACACCTTTGAACAGGGGGTTGATGTAACTGTTAAACAATATTTAAAGGATAATGGCTGAACTCTTTTGAGGGGCAAGCTCGACATATTTGTAGCTTGCATACTCATCTAGGAGACCAGTGCCGCTGCAAGATTAGTAAGGAAAGCCGCTCTGAAGCGGGACGCAAGTCTCACGATATCTTTGTTAGGTTTAAGAAGATCTGCAGCAAACTCGGGATTTCTTGCTGGCAATATCTACTACCGCAGTTATACAACCAACTCTGGAAATCCCATCTTTGCCTCAGCTCATTCGAAAGCAGGCAGCACTCAGCATAGAGGAGGTCACTCTGGCCTAATTAACAGATCGCCTGTACAGCAATTTGGGGGGCATTACCGTATAATTAGAATCAAGAGGAGTCATTGTAATTACCGCTAATCTGGCTATCACTACACAATGTAATAGCCAGAGTGAATTATTGATACGACGAGAGCTTGAGTATGTCGCACACTCAACTTTCCCCTAGGCATCTCAGATGTTAACTAGGGCTTATAGGGTGAGTCCACTTTATGAAAGCCTTACATACTAAATTTATTTTATACTGAACAACGATGAGCACGACTCAGATTCTTTCACAGTCTTTTCAAAGAGCCTTATCTAAAGCTAAAGACACGTTTGAAGAGCCCAAATATAGAAGCTTAACTTCTAGCTACAACATAAACGGATACAAGAGAATCTATCTAGTTCATATTCGGAAGACGGGTGGAACATCACTCAATAACATGTTCCTAGCATTATCTGGTGAGGATTCATCCTCGCTCTACAAAAGTCTGGCAGAAGATCCAAGCCATCGGCTCGTAAGCAACGGATTAGTTTTTGTGGGATGGAACAAATCCCATATCAACAATGGGAACTACTTCTACGCATTTTCCCATTCACCATTACACCAGCTCCGCATTCCTGAAGACACTTTCACCGTTTCCTGTTTTCGAGATCCTGTGAAGCGTGTTGTTTCTCTCTACAATATGTTGATGGATTATAAAATCAATGATATCGATCATCCTTGCATGAAGTTAGAAGGACCTTGGCTAGGAAATTCGTTCCAGGATTTTTTAAATCGTATCCCGAAGGAGTACTTCTTAAATCAGCTCTATATGTTCTCTGAGAGCTGTGATATCAACGAGGCAGTTTCCAGAGCAAAAGAACTTTCTTTTTACTTCTTTACGGATTCATTCAATGATGGGATTGATGCTTTAAACCAAAAGTCAAAACTGAATTTGCAGCCCATTCATATTCGTAAGCCTAGTTTTCGTGCTGATATTTCAGAGAATGACTTGGCAGAGCTGAGAGAAAGGCTGCAAGACGAATATGAGTTCCTAAGTCAGCTCAAATAATTATGGTTCCACGCTATTTGGTGTGAGCTGATTGGGGAGTGACTTAAGGCGAGAAATTCAGGAGGAGCCTAGATTCAGGCCTGGCTCACTAACGCAAACTCTAGTCTAAATGCTTGTGCAAAAGAAAAGCCTCTTCAAAAAGGAGGGTATTGTAGGAGCGTTGTTTGGCCTTTCGAGAGGCAAAGTAAGACTCAGTAGATCACAAACGTTTCTGTAAGCCCTGTAAATAGAGGATTTGAGGCAATCTATTGATTCCACGACATCCTAGTAAGACGCAAGAAGGCATTGCACGCTCAGCGCTCTTGAGACACACAAATTATAGTACACACGAATGCATTGACATGTCTGCCTTGAATAGCCTTAAACCCCTAACACTACCTTACTCGGCAGGACCTTTGTAATTTACAGAGGCTCTGGTTCCCGTTTAGGCAAAGGCATTGGTAACCCAAGGTCCTTACCTCTATAGACCAAGCCCTTGAGCCAGTTCACCCCAATCTTGAGAAAACTCAGTCTCCGGTCCCAATGAGGGTCGACCTGACATCTCAAACAGTCCAGCATGTTCTGGTCCAACACAGGCACTCATCAGACCGCCATGAGCCTGCGAACCTAATACCTTCAGCGTTTCTTCAACATGGCATTATTTCTGGAACAAATGCTCTCTTCCTGCATGAACGCGCCTTTTTTCGTTCACCCCGTCTGCAAGAGACCTTAAATAACCCATTCACTAAAGTGTGCAGGATTTACGTTTCTCATAAGCTTCCGTGAAGAGGCATTTTTTTATACGATATTTTAGAGAGTACTTGTAGACTACTAATATTAACAACAGCTCATCGGGTGTTCACCTAGATAGTTAGTTATCCTTACATATTTACTTCTCTATATTGGTCTTAGAGCGCACTTTTACCTCGCCTTCTATGCAAGACTACAATCTATTCTTACTGATAGCTGTCCTCACAGCTGTTTTCAGCTATGTTGCAGTGAACTGGGTCCGTCTTCAACTGTATCCACATCTTCTTGATATTCCTAATGCTCGTAGCTCGCATGTTACGCCTACTCCTCGTGGCGGAGGTTTAGGATTTATAGCTGTCTTTATAATCGCCATTGTTGTATACAATCTATGTTTTTCGACTACGCTCCCCACTCTTCCATGGTTCCTATGGTTATCTTTCCTTCCTCTTTTCGTCATTGGTTTACTTGACGACTGGAAAAATATTTCTGCTGCTCTACGCTATTTTGTTCAGCTCGCAGTCGCAATGATGCTTGTGTGGGAGATTGGTGCTTTTCCTCTGCCGTGGCTGGACAATTTGGGCGTAGGTGGTGCTGGACTTGCATTTATTACAACCGTCATTGGTTTAACTGCTGCCATGAACTTTTACAATTTTATGGATGGTCTGGACGGTTTGGTTGCAGGCTGTTGTGTTATTCAGGTCAGCTATTGCGCGCTTTACCTGAACCAGCCTTCTCTCTGGCTCTTGTCCGCAGCATTACTTGGTTTTCTCGTCCTGAACTGGTCGCCCGCTAAAATATTTATGGGAGATGTTGGAAGTACTTTTTTAGGTGCTATCATCCCAGCCTGTTTGCTCTTAGCTGCCCAATCGCCAGCGAATCATACTCCTGTTGAATCTTGGTCTAGTCTAGTCGTGACTCTTCCTCTGGTTTTAGATGCTCTTTATACCCTTATTTGGCGGTGGAGACAGGGTGAGAATATTTTTAAAGCTCATAAAAGTCATTTGTATCAGAGATTGAACCAGTCAGGCTTTTCCCATTCAAAGGTTGCAGGTGCTTATATTTGTGTGACGAGCATTTTCGCAGCTTCTCTTCTCCTTCTAGGAACAACTGGAGCTATTCTAAATCTGATTGCACTCGGCTTGGCTATGTTTTACGCAGAGAAGTTGATTAAAAGTCAACTGGCTTCATCAGCTTTGTCTGCATGTGCTTCGACGAATTAGATGGACGATAATATCCCGCTCACCAGGCTTCAACTTTGCTCAGCCCAAGCCGCTTATTGGCTCAACTAAGCCCTAACGGGTCGAGAAGCTGGAACTCAGCGAAATGAGAGTTATATTTATTTAAAGCCAACTACTTAGGGTATAGGGCCGAGATAATCTCATCTAACCACCAATGCTTAGAGCTAGGGATTTATAGAATATCTTGAAGGCTTCTAACTACTTTCTTTATTATATTTACATTAAAGAGAGCCATAATTCTCCTTTCTCTGGCAATAAGATTTCTCATTGAAAATTAATATATGAAGCGATTAATGAGTACCATTATGGTCATAAAGGGAGCTGCTTTTAAGGCTATTGAGACTGTAGGGAAATATATCTATTTACAGATGAAGCTACAACCTGATACTGGCTTGATTAACGAGCTAATTTATCAAGTCACTCATTTGTCTAGTCGTAAGCGGCGCTCAATATTGTTTGGGCTGGATATTATCATTTTTGTGATTGCTGCTTACGCAGGATTATATTTGCGTTTCGATGGCAAGATCCCTGCTGAGAATATTAATATCTATTTGAAGTCAGGACTAATTTCAATCCCTATCAAAGCTGCCTGTTTCTACTTGATGGGGATGTATCGCCCGCTGTTGCGCTACTCGAGCATTAGTCTACTTGAGACTCCGATCAAGGCAACTATTGTAAGTGAAGCACTTCTCTTTGCCCTTAGCCGCTTGTTTCAGTTCAGTTTTTTCCCTCGATCATCTCAAATAATTGCTGGCTTTATTACGATTTCATTAGTCATGAGTTTGCGTATTCTCATTCGTAGATACGTAAAGAGAGAGAACCTTCTTCTTGCATCGAGTTTTCATGAGCAAAGAACTGGTTTAGGTCCGAGTGAAAATCAATTAAAAAAAGTCTTGATCTATGGTGCTGGTTCAGCAGGTTCGATACTCTCTTCAAGCTTAATCAGTGATCATAGGTATGATATTACAGCCTTTGTTGATGATAATCCGAGATTATCTAACCGAGAAGTAAATGGAATTAGAATCTATAGAGCTAATCAGCTTGAAAATCTTGTTGAGAGCCGGAAAGTAGATCTTGTTTTATTAGCAATGCCGTCTGTTGATACAAAACAGCGTCAACATATTCTTAAGCGGCTGAGTCATTTACATGTTGAAGTCCTGACTGTTCCTACTTTAGAAGAGATTGTTTCAGGTGAGGTGTCTGTTGACAAAGTGCGCTCTATCGATCTTGCAGACTGCCTAGGTCGAAAAGAGGTCCTACCTGATCCTGCACTTTTAGAGTCTGATATCCTTGGGAAAGTCGTTTTAGTTACAGGTGCAGGAGGGTCGATTGGCTCGGAACTCTGTAGACAGATTGTTCGGCAGAGTCCTAAGCACTTGATTCTTCTTGATATGAGTGAATTTGCACTCTACTCAATAGATTTGGAACTTTCGGAGAATGCTCCTCATGTTTCTCGTAGTAGTTGTCTGGGATCTGTCACAGATCGAGATCGCTTAGACGACATTCTTAAGGAACATCAGGTTGAAACGATATATCATGCAGCAGCTTACAAGCATGTTCCTTTAGTCGAGGAAAATCCTGCCCAGGGAATTATTAATAATGCTTATGGCACGCTTGTTCTAGCTCAAGCTGCTCAAGCTGCCAGAGTTCAAACATTTGTTTTGATATCCACGGATAAAGCTGTAAGACCTACAAATGTAATGGGAGCAACAAAGCGAGTTGCTGAGCTTATTCTTCAAGCAATGGCTGAGCAATCTAATTCAACAACCCGCTTTATTATGGTTCGCTTCGGTAATGTTTTGGGGAGTAGTGGGTCGGTGGTACCTCGCTTTCGAAAGCAAATACTAGAGGGTAAAGATATTACGCTTACTCATCCAGATATTACTCGTTATTTCATGTCCATTCCTGAAGCAGCAAGATTGGTCATTCAAGCTGGTGCTTTAGGCCAAGGTGGTGAAGTATTTCTCCTTGATATGGGTGCTCCTGTACGCATTTATGACTTGGCTGTTCAAATGATTGAGCTTAGCGGTCTTAAAGTTGGGAAGGATATTGACATTAACATCACTGGCTTACGTCCTGGTGAAAAGCTCTATGAAGAACTTCTTATTGATAGCAGTAGCTCCATAGAAACGAGCCATCCGAAGATTTTTTCTGCAAATGAGAAGATGTTTTCACTACATCAGTTAGAACCTAAACTCAATCGACTTTTCTTTTTGGCACAAAGAGGTGATATGAACGGTTCTATTACTTCTTTAAGAGACTTAGTTCCAGAATATAGTCCAGCTAGTATGAGGATCGTTCGTTGAGAAGCATTGCTGCTATTCTCATGTCTCTCTCAGGTAGACTAATTATTTTAGTTGCCTCAGCTGTGACTGTTCTTGGTTTTTGTGGATCCAGCCAATGGCAGCTATTGTTTCTTGATCAACCTAGGCCTCATTATTGTTTAATGGTTTGTGTTGGGCTCTCCCTCGTAGCTTTAGGAAGTCGTACACCATCAAAAAAACAATGGGTTATTTCCGGCTTTATTTTTCTTTTAGTCAATACTTACTTAGTCTTTCCAAGCATTTTTCCTTACGCAAAGCTGTTACCGAATCCTCAAATATACAATACTGAAAAAATCAGCATTGCTCATTTGACCCTTGATCATAAACTCACCAATTTTGATAGAATTTCTCAGTATCTAGAAACGGAAAATCCAGATATAGTCTCTATTCTTGAAGTTCCTTTAGACAAGCTCATCGAGATAGAAAAACGTTTAACAAGTTTTCGTCTAGTCTCTCCTAACATCTCTCTAAATCTGACATCAGCAGCTTCAAGTGCGTGGTTTGTGTCTGAAGCAGCTCAAAAAAGAGGTCTAAAAGTTAGAGACTCTAAACTCATTAGTATTCCTCAAAATTCTCCAATTCCTATGATGGAGTTGGACGTTTTCTTTGAACCTTTTAACGAAGAGATAAAATTATTGAGCTTTCAAACAAGAAGACCAACTAGTGCTGTGCGAGTTGCACTGTTTCAGAGGGAATTCTCAGGACTAATCGATTGGTATCAATCTCAAGCAATCAGTAATGTAGAAAGCATTATCGTTGCAGGTGACTTCAATACAGCACCTTGGTCATCTCCATTTCGAAAACTGCTACGCCTCACAGATATGCGCAATACTAATCAAGGATATGGAATGCAATCCACCTGGAACTCACATTCCCCAATTTTTCTTAGAATGCCAATCGACCATATCTTATGTAGCCGTAAATTCAAGGTTGCTTACAGAAAAGTGGGAGGGGATGTTGGTTCTGATCATTTGCCAGTGGTCGCAACGCTTCGTCAAGCTTAGGCCAACGGATATAATGAATACAGGCTTAGATGAATAAGTCTTATGGTCTAGTTGTCTATCACTGACATTTCATTCATGCCGTTCAACTTCAGATTCAATCAATCTATAGACTGTTCAGTCCATAGATTGAGCACTTGGCTTCGATGTGTTACTGCTCTAAAAATATAAACCCAAGAATGCACTGTAACAATAAGAGAGAGCATATTAGTGGAGATCAGTGATTTAATCTTATATTGTATAAACTATCAAACTAAGCCATTAACCGAAAAGCAGGTTCAAGGTATTGAATGGGCTAATTTCCTGAAACAAGTTCACTATCATAGAGTCTTTCCGCTTGTTGAAAATAGTTTGAGTCAGTTAGGTCTTCATTATTTCCCAAAACCTGTTGTAGCAGTTTTAGAGGAATCATCAAACTCAAATAGAAGAAAATTACTTAGGCTCAATTTTGAAGTTTCAAAGATCAGAAAATTTCTTTCGGAGCATGAGATTCAGGCTATCTTTTATAAAGGGCCAACACTCGCTCAGCTCGCATACAACTCTCCATATTTAAGAGCTTTTGACGATCTAGATATCCTTGTACATAAAGAAGATTATCTCAAGCCAAAGACAATTCTGGCTCCATGTGGATATGTTTCACCTGATTTCCCAACAATGTCTGTTGAACAAGCAGATTCATTTCGTCATTACGCTGGAGAATATTCTCTTGTCAATCCTAAAGGAACAATTTGCCTGGACATTCACAGTCGTTTGTTAGGGGGAGGCAGTATTGGCTTCTCTAAACAGTTTGACCATGTTTGGGAAAGAGTTGTAGAGACTCAATGTGCAGCTGGAACAGTCTTGACATTGTCTCCAGAAGATTTGCTCCTTTACTTATGTCTTAATGGCTTAAAGGATGGTTGGGAATCTTTGAGAGCCATTTGTGATATTGACCGACTGATTCGAAATTCCGAAGATATAGATTGGAATTTTATTTTAGAGGAAGCCAAGGAACTTAGATTAGAACGCGCTTTAAGACTGGGACTTTTAATCTCAGTGAGTTTTTTGCGTACCCCTCTTCCTTCTGGTCTTTCGATATTTTTAGAGCAAGATCCGTTCGCAGCGTCTCTCAATGATCGGGTTTGTAAGCAGATCAGATCTCAGATTGATCATGCGCATAAACCTGGACCTGCAAGAAATTTTATCCTGATATTTCAAACTTTAGACAATTGGCAGGATAAACTCAATTATCTGCGTGGAATTCCAACGCGATTTTATCGCCTACTCACAACGGTCAACTATCGAGATTCGGAAGTAATAAAATTGCCGAAGCAACTTCATTATCTTTACTATCCCATCAGAGTTGCAAGAGTATTGTTGCAATATCAACTAGATATTGTAAAAATTATATTTAAGTAGTCAACCTGAGTAAGAGAATGCGATCCGGACAAATCGCAAAGATTCATTTATTCTTTGTCTGCCTTATGGAAAGGAGCCATGAATCTCGGAATCGCAGTAAATTTCTAATAAAGCCTTCAGATAACAGGAGACCCTTTCTGAACTCCATGCAATCATACATGTAGTGAATAGAACATAAATTCTGTTCCTCCAGCATTCAGGCTTGGTCACAATGAATACCCTTGCCAAGGCAGTTGACCTCTCTCAGCAGCACTCGGTATCCTCCCTTAAAACGTTTCAAGGTCAGCTCGCAGCTCTAGTGGAGTTGTTCCACTGCTGCTCTCAGGTTCGGCCGACTTCAGCAATCGCTCAGCGCATCAGCCTATTAGCGAGTCAAGTTGATGCATCTTCTAGCTGGCAGCTCCTGGTCCAATTGGCGATTGACCACCGGGTCTTGCCGTTGGTTTCTCACAATTTGCAGTCTCATGCGCAAGGGCAGGTTCCGGCGGATTTGATAGTTCAGCTCAAGTATCAAGCGCAACGTAATCAGTTGCGAGTTTTTGGACTGACGGGGTCTTTGGTCAAGGTTGTGGAGCAGCTCCGGGAACAAGGTATCTTTGCGGTGCCTTTCAAGGGGCTAATGCTCTCTTTAGAGGCCTATGGCAATCCAGCTCTACGTAGTTTTGATGACATTGACCTATGGGTTTCGTCGGAGAATTTCTTTATTTTAAAGGAGGCACTTTCTTCTCAGGGTTATGTGCCTTTTCAAACTTCTCTCTCCACTGAAACGGAACGTCAGTATTGTTGGGATATGGGTGAGTATTCCTTGCTCAATCGGGACAGTGATGTTGGCTTGGATGTTCACCACCGCCTAATGGCTGGGGATTGTTCCATGACCGTGGATTTTTCCCGCTGCTGGCAGCGTACTGAGGAAATCCAGGTTATGGGCCATTCAGTGCCTACGCTGCAGCGAGAGGACATGGTGATTTACCTTTGCGCCAATGGAATGAAGGATGGTTGGAGCTATCTTCGCTCTGTTTGTGATGTGGCGGCGCTAATGACCCATGAGACGCCTTTGGATTGGGAAGTGATTCTACAAGAAGCAAAATCCATGAAGGCTTTACGCATGGTTCAGCTGGGAGTGATGTTAGCCCATCGATTACTGGATGTTCCTTTGCCAACTCATTTTGATCAATTGAAGCCAGATGTCATGGTGAGGCGGATGTGCGATCGCATCTGTGCACGTCTCTCCAGCTCGGAAAGCCCTGATGCAGAAGAACAAGCTGCCCTGGAGAAGCTTATTCTGCGCTTTTTGGCTAGTGAAAGTCTCTCAGCTCGCTGGGCATACTTAGGAAGAGTTCTAAGTCGTGTCTTTAAGATAGCCACCCATGTCTCTTCTAAGGATCGGCAGTTCCTAGATCTGCCCCAGCGCTGGAACTTCCTATACTATGTTGTACGACCGGTACGGATTCTATATGAACATCATTTGAATCTGTTTACGGTCTCTGGTTATCGTATGTTCCGCTAAACGGCTGGGTCTTGGCTTAGGCTGGCTCCTCGCTTTTATATATCTCCTTATCTCACTCTCAATCTATGACTAATAAAATGATGGAAACTAAAGCCCTTGAGCTCACTGGGGAAAGTGTAATCTCTGTCCATCCAGAACAGCTATCTTCTGACTTAGACGGCGAAACCATTTTGCTTCAAATGAGCAGCGGGTTGTACTACGGCCTTAATGAGATGGGTGCTGTGATCTGGGAAATGATTCAGACGCCTCATCAGTTTAAGGAGATCCAGGATAAATTGCTTGAGACTTATGAGGTGACTCCTGAGGTTTGTCAGCAGGAAGTCACTAGGCTTCTCAGGGAATTACACGAAGCGGGGCTGGTCGAAGTTACAGCACCTAAAGCGTTATAGGCCGTTCCGCAAGCAATATTTTGTGCTTGGCGGACTTCCATAGTCCTCGCAGAGTTCCTTCGCTGATGTTCATTACCGATCGCCAATGAAACAACTTCGCTACTTTCTCAAAATGCGCTGGTGTGAGCGAGGCTTGCTTTTGTATACCTTTACCCTTTTAACGGGTGTCCGCTTGGGGCTAAGGTTTTTGAGTTTTGAGCAGTTGCAGAAAGCAGTCACTCGACTCCAGAGGAAGCCTCTGGATAAGCCGAGCTACACCCTAGAAGGGGTTGTTTGGGCGATTAACCTCTGTACTAAGTACATGCCTGGTGGGGCAAAATGCCTGGCAAGGGCTTTGACGGTTCAGCACTTGCTTTACTGGCAAGGTTATCCATTTGAGATTGTGATTGGGGTGGCGAAGGGCAAGCACAATCAGCTAGAAGCCCATGCCTGGGTTAAAAGTGAGAACCGTATTGTGGTGGGCTGGCTGCCCGATCTAGAACGCTTTCGCCCTCTGGGTAATGGAACAGCGGCAATCAATAGTTTTGCCATGTTTGCTTAGAACTCATTGTCATAGTATCAACAGCCTAAATTTTATGAGGATGCTTGTGCATAGCATCCCCGACCACTATTTCTAGGTCGCACAGGCCATGAAGGTCCTGCGTGAATATAACCCGCTACAGTTTTGCATTATTTACTTTTCGTTGAGCCTACAACCCTATGAGTGCGATCGCCGGTCTTTACGCCTACGGCAGCCGTCATGCTGACGCTTCCACCACTCGTCATCAACTGAGTTTGATGAACGAGCGCTTGGCTCATCGGGGGGCTGATGATCTGGGCCAATGGGTCAGTGGTGGGGGCAATGTTGGTTTAGCCCATCGAATGTTGTGGAGCACGGAAGAATCTCTGCACGAAAAGCTTCCCCAGGGCAAGAGTGGCTATATGTTGACCGCCGATGCTCGGATTGATAATCGGGCTGAGCTGCTTGAACAGTTGGCGATCGCTCCTTCTATCAACCCAACCATCACGGATAGTGACCTGATCCTTGCTGCCTATGGGAAATGGGGCGAGGATTGTCCACACCACCTTTTAGGAGATTTTGCCTTTGCTCTGTGGGATGCGAAGGAGCAAAAACTGTTTTGTGCTCGTGACATCATGGGAGTTCGTCCATTTTTGTATCACCACCGGGATGAACAGTTTGTCTTCGCCTCCGAGATCAAAGCTCTCTTTTGCCTGCCGGAAGTCCCGCGACGGCTAAACCAGCGCCGTATCGCGCAGCTGCTGACACGCACGTTGAATGAACGCGATGTCACACTATACGAAGAAATTTATCGGTTGCCCGCAGCCCATTGCCTGACGGTGGCTCCGGGAGTCTTTAAGCTGCGTCAGTATTGGCAGTTGGACCCCGAGTATGAACTCAAGCTGGGCAGCGATGCGGAATATGCCGCAGAGTACAAGCGCATTTTTGATGAAGCGGTGCGTTGCCGCATGCGCACCGCTTTCCCTATTGGCTCGATGCTCAGCGGTGGTCTCGACTCCTCTTCCATTGCTTGTACGGCTCGGAATCAACTGAACCAGACTCAGCAAGACACAGTCCACACCTTCTCAACTCGCTTTAGTCAGCTTCCCGAAGAACAGAAGAAGCTGATTGATGAGACCTACTTCGTGGATCAAGTGCTAAACCAGGGGGGATTCACGCCCCATTTCATTGATGGCGACCAGCTTAATCCTTTGGCGGATTATGACGAGCTATTTGACCAAGCTGATGAATGTTTCTTTGCACCGAACCTGTATTACAACCGAGCTTGGTACCAACGAGCCCAAAAGCATAACGTCCGAGTGGTTCTCGATGGCGTTGATGGCGATAGCACCGTTTCCCATGGCCATACCTATATGTATGAGCTGATGAATAAGGGACGTTGGATTGCCTTTCTGAAAGAAACGAGAGCTTATTCTCGGCTTACGGGCTTTGCTCTCAAAGATGTGATGTGGGAATGGGGTCTACAATCTCTGATTCCACAATGGCTCTGGCGTCGCTATCAGGACTGGCAAGCCAAGCATAATCCCCAGTGGAAAGAGATTGGCCTGAATGCTGACTTTGCCAACGGCTTAGACCTGGCCCGAGAGCAGATTCGCCATAGTCGCGAGCAATTTGACGAGCTCCCGATCAAAACAGCACGCCATTCCCATTGGCACAGCCTTCACTCCGGACTGATTCAGTACGCGATTGAAACGGCTGACAAGGTTGCCATGGCTCACCAAGTGGAATTGCGTTTTCCCTTTTGCGATCGCCGCCTCATGGAATTCTGCGTCGCACTTCCCCCCGACCAAAAGTTCAAAGGAGGTTGGACCCGGCTGATTCATCGTCGAGGCATGCAGGGCGTCATGCCAGATGAGCTGAGATCGCGCATCAGCAAGGCAAACCTGGGTGCCAATACCAAGCCGCGTCTACTGAGCCAGGCCCAAGAGACCTTGGAACACTGGGTTTTTGAGAATAATGAGCACCTACTTCCCTACGTGAGTCTAGACCAGGCTCGCAAACTCTATCGTAGCTATCAGCAAGATAATCTAGATGAAGCTGGGGCTCTGAGCATTTATGGAATGGCAACGCTTTCCATGTGGCTTTACCGAGAGCAGCAGCTTCTATCTTCTGACAGTAATCTGACGAGCAAATCAAAGACTGTGAGCCCGATGCGCTGATAAGACCAAATCCTTGTAGCTAGATCCCGAAACCTGAAAGTCCACACCCAATGAAGAAAGAGGTTTTGAGATATTAGGGGAATCGGGGGGCTCTATTTCAGGATTTGGTATCATTACCAATGAGCAAAGACGCTCCAGGCAGTCTGCATATTTCCAAATGCATCATCAGTTATTGCTTTGGAAAGCAACTCATCGATTTGCCTATCAAGCGAATGTCCTTCACCCAGGGAATAATTTAAATGTCAGATGAAATTGTGAATATTCGTTTGACGGCGTCTTATGAAGCAGGGCCTAATAGAAGGGCATGAATGGGTTTATACCAGCATGCATCTGCAAAATCACATACGCAAGGAAAACTGATGTCATATAAACAGGCTTGGTCAAGTCCTGAGATCAACTGTTACGGCTCCGTAGAAAACATTACTGAGCAGCAGCAGGTTGGCTCTGTCACGAAGAGCGGCGGTGCTGGAGATACCATTTCCGTCACCATCGCTGGTGTTACCACTGTCGTTGCAGGCGGTAACGTCAGCTCAGCTGGTAGCTCCCTCGTCAATATCACCCCTGGTGCAACCTTTGGTGGCCCTTGCTAACGATTGGTATTAAACTCTTGCCCCCATTTTCTCAAGGAGACAACATGATTCAAAAGCAAGTTTGGTCAGCACCTGAGCTACAGCTCCATGGCTCCGCAGCTCAGATTACGCAGAACGATATCAATTTCAACAAGAAAATTGGTACTGGCGATTCCATTTTGCTAGTTATCAATGGCGTTAGCGCTACCATTATCAGCCCTGACGGTGGTTCCTTGATCAATACTACGGTCAAGTAAATCATCGATTTCCTAAGGACTCATGTCTCGGTTTCTAGAAAGCTGCCTGATGGTCTACTTCCTATCATCTGGCAGGTCCTTAAGCCGACTTCTCCGTAGAGTCCACCACTTACGAGTATTTAGGTTTATTAAGCCATCTGACAATGCTCAGGTGGCTTTCATTTTGTTAGAGAGAAATTGGTTATAGATGAAACTCTGAAAATTTAAACCGAGTTTTCTTACTTTCCTGAAAAAGATCATACCAAATCTTGTATTACCGTACCCTTAAATTCTTTGCGAGCACACACTTGGTTCACGACTGCTCAATGAATTGGAATCGGGTCTCAATGAAGCGGATTTGGTCTCATAGGATTGAGTAGGGTAGTTATTTCTCTCTTCTCAAAATAAGTTCTCTCTGTCTTAGAGGTTATTTGAGAATTCAGCCAAGCGGCAAATCTGAAACCTCGACAGCAATGAAACGTCGAAATCCCCCCTCATTTTGGTAGCGTCAGAGGTAATCCTGCTACCGCTAGAGGCCTTTTTCAAACAACCTATTAGTACATGCGCTGGCACTAATCAATCAGGCTTACATATGACCTAGAGTAAGCACGATATTCTCTAAGCTACCGCAAATACTTTCATGGAGTATAAATAGCTTCAGCAAATCAGCATATTCTCACCCTCAAATTCACTGATTCATGAACAGTCAATAAAAATACGCAAGTCAAATTGACGACACTTACAAAACCGGGCCTAATAGTAGAGCAAGCACAGAGCAACTATCTTTGTATCTTGCGAGCTCGAAGTTCACTTCCTAAAAATCAAGTCGTTCGTTTCTATCACCAACGGTTTGATTCTTACTCACTCTCCTTCGCTGTCATTCGGTAGCAAGGTAGTGGGAAGTGTCCACCAAATCAGCAGCTCTCTACCTATATTCCCCTGGTCTAGAAATGGATTAGGCGAAAGTAAATAGACTGCAAGATTTAACTCATACCATCTAACACAAAAGGAAATTACCATGGCTCAGAAGCAAACCTGGTCTACCCCCGCTCTCCAGAACCACGGTTCCGCCGCTAGCATCACCAAGAACGATATTAACTTCAACAAGAACATCGGCACTGGCGATTCCATCCTGCTGGTTATCAATGGCGTGAATGCCATTGTGGTTAACCCCGTTGGTGGTTCTTTGATCAACACGACCGTTAAGTAATTGTGTTGGGTTTTCTAGCTTCGCTAGACCATCCATAGCGGCGTTGGAGGGTTCCCCCACCCTCTGATGTCTCGCTTACAGGATTGCTGACCTTCCGGTCATTCCAGCTGCTTAAGTCTTGGATGAGATAGTCATCATTATCCAATGAAAGTTCAGATAAGCTTTTATATTATTTTGTCTTGCCTGCTCTTTGAATGAGCGGTAGCTATCGCTACAATAAAGCTGCGAGACTGCTATGGCATCCCAAGTCTCTGGATTTGGATTGCCTTTATTTTTATTACATCTACTTATGGATATCTCTTATCCGTATCGCTATTTAGCATACGGGCTTCAGGTTCAATCTAATTTCGAGATTCCTGCTCTCTTATCCTTGCCGGAAGGAACTGTTCTCGATTCAACGAGAACCGTAACGTTTACATTGGATGAAGCGACGCCAGCGGACTTCGATCAGTATTGTGAGAAGGCTGACGTTTATGCGGATTTGGATGGGACGGAGGCTATCTTGTTTGACCGTCGAGTCGCGCTATACCGGCTTAGGGACGGGAAAGATGTTTCGATTCAGCTGGGTCCGACCCAAAGTCTTAGGCAGGTTCGACTGTATATTCTTGGCACCATTTTGACCGTGCTGCTTTATCAGCGAGGCCTGTTGGTGCTCCATGGCAGTGCGGTGCGGATTGGCGATCGCGCAGTAGGTGTCATTGCTCCATCGGGCACGGGTAAATCCTCAACGGCAGCGGCTCTTTATAACAAGGGTTACAAGCTGTTGTCCGATGATGCGATCGCCCTTGAATTTCGCGATGGTCAATACTACGTCCATCCCGGCTACCCTCGCCTAAAAATTTCCAATGAAGTCGCTGCTCAGCTTGAATGTGGCGAAGAATTCTTGGTGGAGCGTCATCCCGAATGTGGTGAAGTTAGCTTTGATGCCACTCATCAGTTTGTTGAAGAGCCTCTGCTGTTGCAACAAATTTATGTGCTGCGAGCTGGTGAAGCTCTAGATATGGAGCCTTTGTCCCAACGCAATGCCGTGTTCTCGGTGATGACGAATTCCTTGCCGACAATGTGGTTACAGCATCACAATCCGGCTCAGTTCAAGCAGGCGACGGATTTTGTGAAGCAGGTGCCGTTTTTTGCTTTGACGCGATCGCAGGATCTCAATGACATGCCCAAGATGATGGACATGGTCGAAGCCCATGTGGATGAGCAAGTCGGTCAGCAGCCCCTGGCGATCGCTTAGGATCTTGGCGAGTCTGGGTCAAAGCCAACTCAGTCTGGCAACCAGCGTTTCATTCCGTTTCTCTTTTGCACTTCTCATTCAGCCATTGCAGCTCATATGAAACTTCTGCCCTATAAGGTCCAGAACCTCCTGCAACAGCGGGATTACATTCTGCCAACACTCAAGCTGGTGTGGGAGGCAGCGCCGAATGCCATGTTGGGCTGGGCGCTGCTTTTGCTCATTCAGGGTCTGTTGCCCGGTGCCACGGTCTACCTCTCGAAGGTTTTGGTGGACAGTCTTGTCGCTGCAACTGCGGGTGGACTGACGGATGCAGCCATTCGCTCCGTGGCGATTCCGGTGGGACTCATGGCCGGAGTGTTGGTGGTTTCTGAATTTATTAAAGCGGGGCTGACGATCCTACGCACGATCCAGTCCGAATATGTTCAGGACCACATTCGGCGCTTGGTTCATCGCAAGTCGATTGAGGCGGATCTGGCTTTTCATGAGCAACCAGACTTCCACGACAAGCTTCACCAGGCTCGTGATAATGCGGCCAGCCGTCCGCTAACGCTATTGGAAAGTAGTGGCAGCTTGATTCAAAGCTTGATTACACTGCTCACCATTGCGGTGATTATCGTTCCTTACGGTATTGCCCTGCCGATGGCGCTGATTGTGGGTGCGTTGCCTGCGTTCTACTTCTTGTTGAAGTTCAACCGTCAGTACCACAAGTGGTGGGAGCGCATGACGCCCCTGCGTCGTCAGGCGGAATATCACGATTTTCTGATTACCCAGAGCTATACGGCAGCAGAGCTGCGACTGTTTAATTTGGGTGATTATCTCCAGGGGCTCTACCACGGCTTTCGTCGCACCCTGCGAAAGGAAAATATTCGCCTCGTTAAGCGCCAGAGCTTTGCCCAGCTTTTGGGTGGCATGGTGAGTTTGCTGGTGGCGGCAGCGGTCTTGGCCTGGATGTTAATGCAGACCCTGGAGGGTAAGTTTACGCTGGGTGACTTGGCATTGTTTTACCAAGCCTTCAATCGTGGTCAAGCACTTGCGCGGGCTGGCTTGACTCAGATTGGCCAGATCTATGGCAATACCCTGTTCCTCGGTAATCTATTTGCCTTCTTGAGCCTGGAACCGACGGTGAAAGATCCGCCACAGCCCTTACCTATTCCTACGAATCCCAAATCTGAAATTCGGCTGCGGGATGTGAGTTTCCGCTATCCCGGTACCGAGCGGTGGATTTTCAAGAACTTCAACTTGACTCTGCCTGCGAATCAGATTGTGGCGATTGTCGGTGAAAACGGTGCGGGCAAGAGCACGTTGATTAAGCTGCTCTGCCGGTTTTATGACCCTGACTCCGGTGCAATTGAATTGGATGGTGTGGACATTCGCAGCTACTCGCTCCAGGAATGGCGGCAGTTGTTGACGGTGATGTTCCAGTTCCCGGTGACGTATCAGAAGACGCTAGAAGAAAACATTGCCATTGGCGATGTCTATGCGGCGAAGGATGGCGATCGCATTGACCGTGCTTTGGAAGCTGCTGGTGCCACGGAAATTGTCGCAAAGCTGCCCGATGGTCCTCAAACCCAATTGGGTAAATGGTTCTCTGGTGGCGTGGAGCTAAGCGGCGGCGAATGGCAGCGGGTGTCTTTGGCAAGGGCTTTCCTGCGCCAGGCTCCAGTGGTGATTTTGGATGAGCCCACCAGCTTTATGGATTCCTGGGCAGAGCATGACTGGTTGGATCGCTTCCGGCAGATGGCAGAGGGGAGGACGGCGATCGTGATTACCCACCGCTTCACCTTGGCCAAGCGTGCCGATGTGGTCTTTGTTATGCAGGGCGGCGAGATGGTGGAGTCTGGAACCCATGAGAGCCTTCTAGAGCAGGGTGGGTTGTATGAGCAATCTTGGCGTGCCCAAACTCAGGAGCAGGGAACTGTGGCTTTGCCAGGTGCGCCTGCCGCTGGAGCGATGGTTTAGTCAAACTGTCACTTGTATGGGAAGCCCCAATATCATTCGTTATGCAGCGAATGATATTGGGGCTTTCTATTGGGCTTAGGGAAAACCACTGGGAGGTTCTTGGGGGTATTTCTGAAGGGGAGCAAGCAATAGAGAAATGGCATTGCTTAGGTCATTCTCTGGGCAAGGCTTTTGTAAGATTTCAAAATCAGTACCTTGGCTGAGTGTTTCTTTGCTTGGAAATGAGCCAAAAATTTGAACTTTTCTCTGAATCGTAGATTAGGGTGGCTCTTGCTTGCGAGTGACTTCTGTTCTTTGTCAGCTCTGCCTTTGAGCCCATGTTCGAATCGCAAAAAGAGAAGCTGTTGATGCTCTGAGCAGAGGCTGCTTACAGTTGCGGTGGCGTCATCGCGATCGCTTCACAATGTCATCTCAGTATCTACGGAGGTGGGAGGACCTAGGGAGGTGGTTATGCTAGGTGCGTGGTTGAGATAGAGCCGAGATTTCGGTTCGCAGCCCGTCAGGAATCGTGCAAAGACCTATCCTCGCTCTCCTGCACCTTCAACGGAGCTGTTTCCCATGAAATCCAATGCCCTAGCCCATTCCCCCATCGCCCATCGCTTGGATCCTCAAGTTCGCCAAGTGATGGGTCGCTTACCGGTAGAGGTGGTGAGCAAGCTCTCGGAGGCGGAGCTGATGGCGCTTTATCAATCGATTAGTCGACCCCAGGAGTATGGTCTGGATGTGCGATTGTCGCTGCCGGTGCCATCGGGCCGGATGTATTTTGCGACGGTGGCTGGGCTAGAGCGGCGACGTAAAGCTCCGCGGATTGAGCATCAGAGCCCTTGGAATGTGGGGAGTTTTTGTTTGGCGATGGCGATGACCTTGCTGGCGGGTTTTACCATTGGGGGTGTGGGCTATCGCATGATTAATCAGCATGCCCAGCTTGTGAATGCGAGTGATGAAGCATTGCATCCTGCGGAGTTGCCTGAGCAGAGCGATGCAATGGAGACGGTGACTGCAATTAATGCAGAGCTACATCCGACAGTGTTGCCTTGGGTTAACGATTCCCTGGATTGTGGGGGATTTTCCAGGCAGTGGCGCGATGGCCTTTGCTATGAAAAGGCTCATCACCCTGATTTTTAAGCTGGCTGCCTAGAGTGGCTCAAAGATGAACCCTGTTTGCTTCAGGGCTTGATACTTCGCCTCATCAAATTGATAGAGCTGGGCTGCTCGGTGGGAGACGTTTTGTTGTTTCTCGCCGGTGTCTAACAGCAGGTCCATTTTGAGGATTTTCTTGCGGAAGTTGCGTTTGTCTAGAGCTTGATTGAGGACCGTTTCGTAGAGCTGTTGGAGCTGACTGAGGGTGAACTTTTGGGGCAGTAGCTCGAAGCCTAGGGGCTCATAGCGGAGTTTGCCTTGCAACCGTTTTAGGGCAGTGGCGTAGACTTCGGCATGG
This sequence comes from uncultured Pseudanabaenaceae cyanobacterium, assembly GCA_937949725.1. Lineage (GTDB taxonomy): Bacteria > Cyanobacteriota > Cyanobacteriia > PCC-9006 > JAAUQQ01 > JAAUQQ01. The sequence goes on along the minus strand of CALECT010000079.1, from coordinate 19,184 downwards.
TCGAAGGCGAGGGCTGGCAGGTCAAAGGCTGAGAACCAGCCGACTTGTTCGGCATCGCTGGCGGCGGTGGTGGGGTGTTCGTCGAGGTTGACGAGGGCGTAGTAGGCGACGCTAACAACGCGTTCGCGGGGGTCACGATCCACACCGCTGAAAGTATAGAGCTGTTCGAGGAAGAGGTCTTTGACGCCGGTTTCTTCTTCGAGTTCGCGGCGGGCGGCTTCGTCTAGGGTTTCATCCATTTCTACAAAACCACCCGGCAAGGCCCATTGACCTTTGAAGGGGTCGAGCTTGCGCTGGATCAGAAGAATTTTGAGCTCGCCTTCGTCTAGGCCGAAGACGACACAGTCTACGGTGAGGGCGGGGCGAGCATATTTGTAGGTGAAGGCCATAGCAAGGTCTGGGGTAGTGACATGGCATGGCATGCCACTACTGGATGCTGATTTTGAAAGGTTGGTTTCCATTCTATCTTGACATTGTGTTTTTTTGACACTAACATAGTGTGTAAGAAAGACACAAAGCTGGTTGGGTTTGAAGCAACCAAAGCAGCGAAACCCAAGAGGAGACAGCTATGTTAGGCGCGATCGCAGGCGACACAATTGGCTCGGTTTACGAGTTCAACAACAGTAAAACCAAAGACTTTGAGCTATTCACCCCAGCCAGCAGCTTCACTGACGACAGCATTTTGAGCGTCGCTACGGCGGAAGTGATTTTGAGCGGTGAGCAAACCAGCCAAGCCTATAGCGATGCCTACAAACGTTATGCCCGTCGCTATCCCAGCCCTTGCGGTGGCTATGGTGCCCGGTTTAATGAATGGGCTAGTTCTCCCAGCTCTCGGCCTTACAACAGTTGGGGTAATGGTTCAGCGATGCGGGTGAGTCCGGTGGGTTGGGTTTGCAATAGCTGGGATGCGGTGATGGCGGAGGCGGAATTGACCGCTGCGGTAACTCACGATCATCCAGAAGGAATTAAAGGTGCTCAGGCAACTGCTGGCGCTATCTATCTGGCCCGTGCTGGAGATAGTAAGGCGATGATTGCGGACAAGATTGAAGCCTTCTTTGGCTATGACTTGGACCGCGATTTGGATGAGTTACGGCAGGTGTATGAGTACAACGAGTCCTGCCAGGCAACGGTGCCGGAGGCCATTATTGCCTTTTTGGCGGCAACGGACTTTGAGGATGCGATTCGCAATGCGGTGTCTTTGGGCGGCGATAGCGATACGCTGACTTGCATTTGCGGGGCGATCGCGGAAGCCTTCTACGGCGGGGTGCCGGAGATGCTTGCTCAGGAGACTTTGGCGCGGCTGGATGGGGAGTTGAGGGGCGTGGTTGAGGTGTTTCGCGATCGCTATGTGGCGGAGAAGGTTTGAGCTGAGCAAGCGGCAAGGCAGCCTCTTTCCCTAGCCCTTTCTCCTAAAGGAGACAGGGGACCGAGCCAATAGGCACGATACTTTTGCTGAGCAGGGAACGAGGGGAGCGACCTGGGGCTGAAGATTGCGGACTGATTTTATTCTGACTTCTTGGAGAATTGCTATGACAACTGAACTGATGGTTCCTGACTTTTTTGATGCTGCTCGTTGTGGTGAGGTGTTTCGCGTTCCTTATTTGGAGCGGGCGGGGCAGGCGAAGGCTTGGGCGCAGCAGCATGGTATTGCTAAGGCTGCGGGGGATGGGAAGCGGGTTTGTTTGTTGGCGATCGATGTACAGAATACCTTTTGCATTCCCGATTACGAGCTATTTGTGGGTGGTCGCTCCGGGACGGGGGCGGTGGATGATAGCCGTCGCCTCTGCGAGTTTATTTATCGCAATTTGGGGTCGATTACGGAGATTGCGCCGACGCTGGACACCCACACTGCTGTACAGATTTTTCATCCTGCGTTTTGGGTGGATGGCGAGGGCAATAATCCTGCGCCGATGACGATGATTGGCTTAGATGAGGTGGTGCAGGGGAAGTGGCGGGTGAATCCAGCCATTGCCGCAAGCATCGGTGGTGAGCTGGAGGGTCTGCAAGAGTTTGCGCTGCACTATGCCCAGCGGCTGAGTGATGATGGCAAGTATCCGCTGACGATTTGGCCCTATCACTCCATGCTGGGTGGCATTGGCCATGCGCTGGTGTCGGCGTTTGAGGAGGCCTGTTTCTTTCACAATCGGGCGCGGGAAAGCCAGACGCGGTTTGAAGTGAAGGGGGGCAATCCGCTGACGGAAAATTACTCGGTGCTGCGGCCTGAGGTGATGGATGGGGCGGATGGTAATCCGATTGCCCAGAAGAATGCTGCGTTTATTGACCACTTGCTGAGCTTTGATGCGGTGGTTGTGGCGGGGCAGGCGAAGAGCCATTGTGTGGCTTGGACGGTGGATGATTTGCTGACGGAGATTCAGGCTCGCGATCCGCAGCTGGCCCAGAAGGTTTATTTGCTGGAGGATTGCACGTCTCCGGTCGTGGTGCCTGGGGTGGTGGACTTTACGGAGCAGGGGGATGCAGCCTATGCGAGGTTTGCTGAGGCGGGGATGCATGTGGTGACGTCCACGGTGCCGATGGCTGATTGGCCAGGTTTTCAGCAATAATTAAATGTTTAAGGCACGGGGTTGCCGCTAGGAAGAGCGATTTCAGGCTCGATTCAACTGCAATTCCAGTGCTTGTTTGATAATTCGGCCTCTCCTAGGGGCCGAATTCCTCGGGAGCTTCGATCTCGCAGACAATATTGTCAGTTCTGCCTTCAAACATGAGGGCTTTTCCGTCAATGTCGAGCATGTGGAAATGTCCACGGTCGGTGAGGAAATGCCATGCCATGGTCCGTTGACCCTGGTATTCGCGGGTTGGGTCTCCAGTTGTGATGCGGTCCAGTTCATGGCCTGCGGCAATACAGAGTGCTCGAATCAGTTTCATGTAACGCGGCTCAGCGTTGCGTGCTGCTGAAATTCTTGCTTCGCGATCCGGGATTGCCTTGGCTCTTCGCTGAATCTCTTGGGCTATGTCAGATTCTGACAAAACGACGAGGTCGTTTAAGCCTCGAAGCCATTGTGCATTCAGCTCGATGAGGTCTTCAGTGTTTGAGAGCGCGAAAAACTTGCTGTTCAGCTCGTTGAGGATGTCATGTTCTTCGTTGTCGCCAAAGTATTCACTGGAGAGGAATTTCTGGAGTCTTTGGGCGCCGAGTCGTTCCTTGATCAGTTGGGTTGCTTTTGCGAATAAATCGAGATGTTTGACTGCACCCATTGCAGCGAGTCCGTCGATTGTGTGATGGATGCAGTCACCCCAACGGGAGTTGTAGACAAACTGTGAGAATCCTCCGTTGTTGAGCTGGGCGAGGAAGTAGTCGACGTAGTAGCTTTGCAGGGAATGTTGAGAAACTTCCTCATGGGTCAAGTGTTTTTCAAATTGAGCATTTAGAAACTCAATGTTGGATTGGATGATGTCATAGGGCTCATCGCTTTTGACTGCTGTGTCGGAGACGATGACTGATTGCTGAGGGTATTGTCCTGACATCTTTTGAGATAGGTGAGGATTGTTGGGTTGGTTGAGGCTTCTTGGCAGGGGTGGCGAAGAGCCCGGCTGTGTGGCTTAGACAGTGAATGATTTATTGAAGGAGATTCAGGCTCGCGATCCGAAGCTAGCGCGGAAGGTCTTTTTGTCAGAGATTGCACGTCTCTGGTAGTGGTGCCTGGTGCTAAGAGCCTACGGGGCAGGAGGATGGGCTTATGCGAGGTTTGCTGAGGCTGGGATGCCTGTAGTACAGTCCATGGTGCTAATAGTTGATTGGCCAGGTTTTTAAGTAATTCATCTCTGCATCATTGCCCAGGCTACCAACTGCTTTGAGCAAAAAATCTCTATGTTTTGATTTGAGGATCAACAACAATGCCAGACATTTCTAACCCACGGTCTAATCCGTGACTAGAGATCTTTGCATTAAGAATTGCAGCTAGATGATATTGAAATGGTGAAATTCTTAGATCATTTCTAGATCTTGGATACGGTAGTAGATATCGATTGCCATCAACATAAACGAACCAAAATGTTTCGATACGATAGCCATTGTATTCAAGATACACTTCTTGGCGATATGCATCCTTGTCAGGGAATCGCTGAGTCCATGGTTCTACAAATAGTTCTGGCTCATCAGGGCGGTTGAGTCGCAGCCGGACAGCGATATCGCTTTTATGGAGATATTGACCAATCTGGTCATCGTATTCGAAGTCATCTGGAATAGATTCAACTAAAAGCCGAATAAGCTCACTCTTGGATGTGCTAGACCGAAACCAGCATGGAAAATGTTTCTTTAATAGCTCATCAAACTCTGATAGGTATAAGGACAGATCATCCCAAAATAGTATTTCAACGCGATTGATATTCCAAGCATTGGAACGGACATATGCTTGGAGGTTTGCATCACGTTTGAGCGTTGTGAGGATTAAATACTCTTCAGGACATGGATTAAAGCTGTACGCTACCTTGATCTCGTCAGCAATCTCCTGCTGGGTTAGCTTCTCCACTCGCTTACACTGGGCAGCAGCTATCTGTGTTCCTTGGCCATGGAGATGTTTGGGCCGACCGTATATATCAACACCAAATTGTTTTTGCCCACTACGCCCGTTTCTAATTACATAGGGGTCTCGCCACATGCGTTTCAGTACATCAGCTGAAATATCTTCAAATTCGTCCCACGATTTAGGAATTGGTAATTCTGTAGTAGTGGGAGTAGGCATTAGACGATGCGTTGAGAAGGTTGTGATAGTTTTCTCATCTTAAGAGCTGCATAAACGCTTTGACTCAACCCTAGAGAAGAATGTCGGTGAGATACCAATCCACCGAGGCAACATTCTCTCTAACCGAAAAACATGAAAGTCATCAACCCTAAAGCTCTGATTCTTGCCCTTGCTACCGCTGCCACCACCACCTTAAGCCTCCCCATGGCAGCCCTCGCCGACACCTACGTTGTCGAAGTTATCCATCACAAAGGCGAATACTACGGCATCGTCGTCAATGAAACGACTGGAGAAGACGTTTCTGCCACCGAAGGGCAGAAGAATCCAGCCAAAGCCGCTCGGCAAGCTAGGAGAGCAGCTAAAAAAGCAGCGAAAGAGGGCGATAGCATCGTCTCTGATGAGTATTTGTGCATGATGCATCCTGAGGCTTGTTAATCGTTTTTACTGATGCCTAGTTGCTAGTAATGCAAGGCCCTGGCGCTGTTATAGCAGTGCCGGGGCTTTGGCTTCTGAGGCGTTTATTGCAGTGGTTTGAGAGCTGGGTTTTCGAGCGGCAAATCAAGCAGCCTTGGGGACCAGTCCCCCATCATTGTTTCTCCGGCCTGCCGCAGGGGACAATGTGTCCCCTATCGGGTTAACCCCTCCAACAACGGTGTCAGAGTGGGAATTTGGGGTGAGGTGGCCTTTTGGATTGGGAATGGGCGATGTTGCTCTTGGCTGGTTGGCCTATTGGGTTGCTGCTAGCGCAGTCGAAGCATGGCTGCTTAATCTTGTTGGCTCCCAACCATGAACTCTTGCTAACGCCACCCCGCTCCGACCGGAGAGGGGCCGGGGGAGAGGCCTCTTGTCTCTTCAATTCTTTCTCAAATTGCCCTACACCGCACCCTGCTCTCTATAAGCCGCGTAAACTCCCTGGACGTTGTACCAATTCAAAAACACCCGCGCCACCTCCAGCGCCAAGCTGGGCTTACCCCGATCAATCAGCCATTGCAGTAGAGGAGCCATTGTCCGCTCGTTAAGCCTGCCGCCCAAGGACAAAACGCCCCACAACACTCGATGAATCCAGGTCATCTGAATCATCATCTTCACTTCCCAGGTGGGGTGCTTCTGATAAAACAGCACCCCCATACGCCCCCGCTGAATCTCCTGATCAATCAGCTTGGGGATTTGGTCCAGGCTAAAGGCAGGATGCCAGTGATAGCCCACCGCTTCGGGGCATTTAATCAGTGTCAGGCCCAGATTCTTGAGGCGAACGCCCAGCTCCAGATCTTCCCAGCCGTAGAGCTGAAAGCCCGTGTCGAACAGGCCTGCTTCGATCAGCCAGTGACGGGCGATCGCCACATTCCCCGTGGCAAAAAACGCCGCTGAAAAATCCGTAATCTTGTAAGGCTCCGCCGTCGGCTCCTCAAAATTTGCCGTATTAATCACTGCTCCGTAGGTGAAAAACAGGTCACCCCCCGTCTCTGTCTGAGCCTCACTCAAAGCCTTCGCATGGCTCTCCAAAAACACCGGCGTCACTACCAGATCACTATCAATAAAGATGATGGTGTCGCCCTTGGCTTCATTCACACCGTAGTTTCGCGCCGCCGAAGGCCCACCATGGGCTTGCTCAAACAGCCGCACATGGGGAAATTCATCACTAGTTTTAAGCCAGGCCACCGTGCCATCGGTAGAGCCATCGTCTACGACGACCACCTCGTAGTTGGAGTATAGGTCGCTCCCATTCTGCTGCTCCAGCGCCCGCAGACACTTCTCAAGAATGGGCTTGCGGTTGTAGGTGGGGATAACGACGGAGAAAAACATGGGGGAGAAACTCAAAACCAGACTCAATCGCTCGAAACGGTGGCAGATGGCAAAAGGTAAGCGATCGCCTAGGCCTGATCTTAGCGCTCCAGCACCGACCCGACCTAACCCTGCCGCCCACTTCTCCAGTTGTCAGTTTCACAACTACATCTATTCGCTCGGTGAGCCTGTCAATTTTGGCGAGAAGTGATAGACTTCAGCCCGATCTAGATGAAGCATCTTTTTGGGTGTCTTTGTCGTCACCTGAACCAGACGTTCTACTGATTCTCCTATGCTTAGCGCTGCGCTGATTTCAACGACTTTGCTCTCGGTAGCTCCCGCGTTTTTTCCGGCCACAGATGCTCCTGCCACTGTAGAAGCTGCTGAAGCTCCTGTGGAAGTGGCAATTGCCGTTACCGAGCTAGAACAGCTCAGCGGTGCCCTGGCAGAAGGCAAGTGGGAGAAGGGCAATCGCCTCACCACCAGCATTTTGCTTAAGTCAGTCAATCAGTACGGTCGTGGCTATTTGATTACTAAGGACATCCGCAAGCTGCCCTGCAAGACCCTGCGCAGCGTTGATCACCTCTGGACCAGCTCCAGTAACGGCGAGTTTGGTCTCAGTGCCCAGGCCAATATTTGGCTGAAGATGAATGGCAAAACCTTCGACGATGTGACCCAGTTTGAGGACCGCATTGGCTGGCTTGGGGCTGTGGATTTTATCTCCACCGTGACCGCTCCTGATGGCCATTTGCCCCTGCGCCCAGTGAAGCCTGCGGGCATGGCCGATGCCTGGGGCGGTGGCTGGATTCAGTCCATGAGCAAGCGGTTGGTTGCCTGCAATATTATTGAAGACCCCAATGCCAAGCCAGTTGTGGCTCCCGCTGCCGCACCCGCTGCCACACCAAAGCCTAGCTCGCCGATTAAAACCCCGGCACCTAAGCCTGCGCCAGCTAGCACTCCCATCCCTGATATTCGGTTGCGGGACATCATGAACCGCTAAACTCGATGGCTTTGCCCGTAGCCCCCAGGTGTGTTTCGAAAAACACCGGGGGGCTTTGCTTGAGCGAGGTGTGAGGTTTTAAGAACATTGAGGATGCAGAAACTCACTAACTTGTTGACTGGGGCAGCAACCATCAAGCGAGTTGTGCAGAGTGATAGCTATGCTAACGTCCTGCTACAGGCGACAAATTATTGCCGTATTTCGCCATTAACTGAGACATTTCGGGGTTATACAACCGCATGTAATTCCAGTAATTCTCAAACACATGCTCCACATAGCCCCGCGTCTCTGGGAAGGGAATCTTCTCCACAAAGCTATCCACATCCTCGTTCTTAAATCGCTGCACCCAGTCCGACACATTGCCTGGCCCAGCGTTATAGCTCGCGACTGCCAGCATGGAATTTCCATTCCACTCCTCATGGGTGTAGTTGAGGTACCAAGTGCCCATCTTGAGGTTGTCCAATGGGTCCGTTAGTTCAAACTCGTCAATGCCTGCATTGGGAGCGACCCAGTCCGCCGTCTCCGGCATGACTTGCATGAGCCCGCGCGCGCCAACAACGGAACCAATGGCGGGCATAAAGCGCGATTCCTGACGAATCAGAGCCGTTACTAGCAACGGATTGAGCTTTTCGTTTTTGGAGGCCGCTTGAATATCATCGAAAAAAGGCAGGGGGTAGAGCGCGTACCAATATTCCGGTTGCTTGCTCAGGGCCTCGTATTCGGCCTTTTCCTTCGGGTCATCGCGGAAGGCCAGGCTGCCAATCATGTAGATGCCATCCAGGTGATCACCCACGCCCAAGCGCAGTAGTCCATCGGTGAACTGCTCTGCCACGCTGGGGTCCTGACGATTAACGAATTCCGTTTGCCACAGGTCCCAGGCCGCTTGGTCTTCGCCAATGGCATACAGCTCATTGATGGCTTCAGAGCCCGCAGGCAAGTTGCCCCGCTGGGTGTGGGGCACCATCTCCGGCGATAGGTCTTTGACGGAGAGGAAGTCACCGACAGGGAGGCCCAATACCGCTGCGGCCCGCCAAGCGTAGTAGGAGTCTGGATAGTCTTCTAGCAGGCTATTGAAGGATTCGGCAGCTTGCTGATTTTGCTGAAGCTTTTGTTGCCAGCGACCGTTCCAGAAAATGGCGCGGGGGGTGTTCTCGTGACCGACGTTGAATTTCTTGATGTCCCCTGTCAGTTGAACCGCTTCTTTGAGGCTATTGACCTCGGCATATTTCTCCGCTAGTTCCCAACGCAACTCGGCAGCGGCATCGGATTTGGGATGGTTCTTCAGCAGGAATTGCCGCATCTGGGAGGCGGAATCCTGGCTGTTGAGCTTATCTAGCAAGCGAGATTTTGCCAGCAGCGCTTCGGGGGCCAAGTCTGGGTAGCTCTGAATCAGCTGGTCCCAGTAGGGCAGGGCCTTTTGGCTTGTGTTCATTTCTGCCAAGCGCTTGAGGGCTAGGCCTGCTTCTTCGCTACCTGCAAAGGATTGAGCTACCTGGGTGTAGATGGGCTTGGACTTGGTTTCTTGCTGGCTGAGCTGGAGGCTGCGGGCCGTGCGATAGAGATGCTTGGCGTTGGCAGGGGCTTTGGCGTAGGCCTTGGCCCCACCTTTGAAGTTCAGCTTTTCCCAGTGGGCAAAGCCGACGTCGGCCCAGTCTTCGGGCTGGAGCTGGATGCCTTCTTTTTCGACGAGGTCGGTGAGGACCTGATCGAGGGATTCGGTGTGGAGGCCGTAGCGGACGACCTGCATCATGAGGTCGGTGTTTTTGGGCTCCTTTTCTAGGCGAGCGATCGCCAGTTCAACTGTCTCTGGATAGCTGGGAAAACGCTCCAGCGCTTGATTCCCATAGCTGTCATCCTTCTTCGCCAGGTGGACTAGGGCTTCTGCGATCGCAGGGCTATCGCCATCCAGCGTTGCCAGCTCTTGCCAAACTGCTTCGGCTTGGTTTTCATTCCCCAGCTGGGTCAGTGCCTGGGCGCGTAGGGCTAAAACCTGAGGAGCCAATAATTTGTAATCAGTCTCCAAGCCCTGGCTCCAATCCAAAGCCGCCTGGGGCTGCTCCTCTAGGGAACGACTGGCCAAGATATAGCGCGCCCGATTGCGGGCTTGATCCGCGTTGGGGCGCTTGGCAATCAGCTCAAGCTGAAGATCATTGAGCTCTTGTAAGCCTTTGGCATCGGGCGATTGGGGAGACCTGGCCAGATTGGCCACCTTAGGACGATCATCCCGCAGTGATGAAGCGAGGGGAATGAGAACGCCAGCGGCAGCACCCAACGTCATCGCCGTAATGGCGCTGGCTAAGAGAATAAAATTGAGCCTGGGATTTTTCGGCATGGTGCGGGGCAATGCAGGTCCTAAGGGTCTCAAAGGGGAATTGGCTTGACAGGCTTATGAGCTGACGAATCTGCTCTTTAGCCCTTGAAATTTGGATGGTAGCGGAAGCTGAGATAATGCGCAGCAGGCCAAATCATCTAAATTCCGTTGACCAAGATAACGTGCCCCAGAAGATTTGCGTAGGGGGATAGCGCTAAATGCTACGAGGCATTCCTCCAGGATTTTGTTCCTGCTTACCCATTCCCCATTATCATCCGCGGGATTTTGTAAGAAGCTTGCTGGGCGATCGCTGCCCTGGCAAGCCGATAATAGAAAAGAAACGTCTAAGATTTTGTGTGACCCAGCAATGCTGTTAGGAGATTTGCCCCAACGATGTCATCCCGCATGAGTCTCTTCCTTGTCAGCCTAGCCGTGACCCTCGCCTTTTGGGTTTTGCGGGGCCTCGGCATCCTTAGCTTTGTGCCGGGGCTAATACTCTGGATACTCCTCTTCATCTCGGTAGGCTTTGGCATTCTTGCCACGACCCGACCGCGACGATCGTCCTAGACGACTCTTGGCTGTTTTTCGGCTATTGGTAAAGGCTCCAGCTACCGTGCCCACGGTGACATTGAGCTGGTTACCAATGAGCATGACCAGACAGCTGAGATAGAGCCAAATCAACAGAATAATGACAGTGCTGAGGGTGCCATAGGTGTAGTTGTAATTCACCACCTTGAGAATATGGTTGCGGAACAGAAGCGAGATTCCGGCCCAGCAAAAGGCTGCAATGACGGCTCCGGGCAAGATGGGGGTGCCGGGTCGCCAGCGGCTGGGGCCCCAGCGGTAAATAAAGGCAAAGGCGATCGCCACGAGCCCCAATGCCATGGGCAAGCTAAACCCCTGCCAAATCCGCAGCAAAAACACCTCAAAGGTATCGCCGCTATTCTGGGCGACCAAATTGACGATTAAACCACTGACAAAGATCAGAAAAATCGCCCCCAGCAGCATGGCAACGCTGCCCACCGCCAGCAAAATGGCAATCATGCGATGCTGCCAAAATGGGCGACGCTGCTTAGGCGGCACTTCATGAATTTGGTCCATGGCCACCATGGCTGCACCCACCACACTTGATGAAGCCCAGAGCACGCCAAATGAAGTTAAGGACAATAGGCTTTGATTTCGGCCACTAATATCTTGGAGAAATTCCTCCAGCAGGTTCGTAACTGGCAGGGGTGCCAGGAACTGAACTTGAGCAACGAGCTGATTCACCGCTGTACGCGGTGCATCAAAAATTGTGATGATAGTCAGAATCGCAAAAAGTCCTGGAAACAAAGACAGCATTGCGTTATAGGCCATCTCTGAAGCGAGGCCCATGAGCCGCTGTCGCCCCGAATTGCGAATGACCTTAATGATGGTTGAGCCGGTCAAACTGCGAATAAAAGTAACGAAATCGATCATTGTCGCTGCCGGGTCGCTACCTTCACGTCCAATATCACCGTCATACAGGTCACCGTCTGGGTCAGCCGGAGAATGCTATGCTCCAGCAATAAGCATTTGTACGCAGACAAAGTATTTCTGCACGGATGACGCCAGCTTAAGCCTCGGTGCAAACTGGTGAAATCACGGCAATATTGGCTCACTATACAGGGCCTGCGCAGGTGTGTTTGGAGTTAAATATTCAACTTATGATTTCTTCTGTATCCAACGGTCTACGGCCTTCAGTCTTGTCCTCTGTGACATTGTCTGAGCCTGAGCTGGCGGTGAAGCAACCGATAGATTCCATCTGGACGCGGCTTGATTTGCCCGCAAGTCCCCTGTTTGGGACTGATGGGATCCGAGGTCGTGTGGGGGATATTTTGACGGCTCCTTTAGCCATGCAAGTGGGCTATTGGACGGGGCAATTGCTCCAGCGTGAAGCTGGCACAGTCGGTCCTGTGGTTGTAGGGCAAGACTCTCGTAATTCTGGCGACATGTTGGCGACCGCCCTGGCTTCTGGCCTGACAGCGGCGGGTCTAGAGGTGTGGAATCTGGGACTTTGCCCCACGCCGGGAGTGGCTTATTTGACTCACTGCACTGAGGCCATTGGAGGCGTGATGATTTCCGCCAGCCACAATCCGCCTGGCGACAATGGCATCAAGATTTTTGGACAGAGTGGTCATAAGGTTGCTAAGGCCCTCCAAGGGGAGATTGAGCAGGGCATTCGTGGTTTCTGGCAAGGAGATGTGGCGGAGCCAGGCTACGGCAAGTATCGCCACTGCCCCGAGATGATTGACCAGTATGTTCTGGCCATGCGCGACTCCTTAAGCACTAATTCCCTTAAGGGATTGAAGGTTGTCCTGGATCTAGCCCACGGTGCGGCGGCTCAGCTGGCTCCCATGGTGTTTAGGGCCTTGGGTGCGGATTTGATTTGTTTGCACGATGAGCCCTGCGGCGATCGCATTAACGTGAACTGTGGCTCCACCCACCTCAAGCGTTTGCAAACTGCGGTGCAGCAGCATAGTGCAGATCTAGGCTTTGCCTTTGATGGCGACGCCGATCGCCTCCTAGCGGTGAACCACGAAGGTACGGTTGTGGATGGCGATGGCATCCTCTTCCTTTGGGGTAAGCATCTGCGGGACCAGGGCCAGTTGCCCGATGACACAATTGTCACGACAGTGATGTCCAACCTCGGCTTTGAGCGAGCTTGGGAGGCCCTGGGTGGAACATTTGTGCGGACTCCCGTGGGTGACCAACATGTCCAGGCGGAGATGGCCAAGCGGGGCGCAACCCTCGGCGGCGAGCAGTCTGGCCATATCCTGTGCAGTCACTATGCCTTGACCGGTGATGGTCTACTGACGGCGCTGCATATCTCCGAGCTGGTCCATCAGGCCCAGGTGAGCTTGGCAGAGCAACTCTCCAGTAGCTTTACCCCTTATCCCCAACTACTGCGCAATGTGCGGGTTGAGGATCGGGAGAAGCGTCGCTGCTGGCAGGACTGCGAGCCTTTGATGGCGGTGATTGCTGAAGCGGAGGCTGAGATGGGCGATCGCGGTCGCATTCTGGTGCGCCCTTCTGGCACCGAGCCTTTGATCCGCGTCATGGTTGAGGCTGCTGAAGAGTCTCTTGTGGAAGAATGGACGGCGCGTTTGGCCGATGCCGTGACTGAGCATCTGGTGGGCTAGAGCCGTCTGGGTTGACTGCGAATCGACTTGGGTGCTGGGACAACTGCGATTCTGCATCGTTGTTGTACCAGCTACAATCGAAACCGACAGGCTGCTATGGAAGTAGTCCGGCGTGTGGCCTAACGAGGGGAGTAGACCTAATCCGATGAAGGTACCCTCGATTTCAGTCAGCGCTCTGCTATGGGAGATCACAATCGTGCACCCGCAGAGTATTCGAAGTGAAGCAATTAGGATTTGGTATCAGCCCCAGCTCTAAGATCGAAGAAGGCCCCAGATTTTGCACAAAATCTGGGGCCTTCTCATCACACAGACAGGGAACCGCTCAAGCGAAAGGCTGCTATGACCAATGCTGGGGTTTAAGCTGCAAGCTATTCACCAGGCTATGACCCGGTAATGTTCCGTTACCACAGGCCTCGAACTGGAGGTGCTGGGCGAGCAGCAGGAGCTGTTGGCCGCGATGGTGCAGTGGGTCGAGTTGGGACGATAACCGCCTCTGTTGTACTCGTTGTTGTGCTGCTACTGCTGGAACTGGTTGCCGTGCTGCTACTGCTGCTTGCACTATTGCTGCTACTGGAACTACTTGATGCAGAGGTGCGATCGCCCAGTGCTTGGATGACAGCTTCAGGCACGAGAACCTGATCAATGACATGAATAACACCGTTACGCCCCTGAACATCTGCCCGGAGAACCCGAGCATCATTAATCCGAACATTGCCAGATGAAACGTTTAGGGAAACATCCCCCCCCATAGTGCGGACTATCCCAGTAGATAAATCCGAAGAGACAACCTGGGTATCAAGGATGTGATTGGCCAAGACATCGAGGAGCAGATCCTGGTTTTGAGGCTTGAGCAGCATATCCAGAGCGCCGGCTGGCAATGCCTCAAAGGCGGTGTCAATGGGAGCAAACAGGGTTAAGGGACCATCGCTATCCAGGATATCCGAAATTTCTGCTGCTTCCAAGGCTGCTAGGAGAGTGTTAAAGACTCCGCCTTGCATAGCAATTTGACCTAGAGACGGGAGATTCCTTTGTACTTCTAAATTACCGGGAACGCCTGGTGTACCTGGAACGCTAGGAATACTGGGTGTACCGGGGACACTAGGAACGCCAGGAACACTAGGCACACCAGGGACACTAGTAGGAACGCCGGGCACGCTGGGTGTGCCGGGGACACTAGGAACGCCGGGCACGCTGGGCACACCGGGAACGCCAGTGGCTCCGGGAACGCCAGGGACACTAGGAACGCCAGGGACACTAGGAACGCCAGGGACACTAGGAACGCCAGGGACACTAGGAACGCCAGGGACACTAGGAACGCCAGGGACGCTAGGAACGCCAGGGACACTAGGAACGCCAGGGACGCTAGGTACACCAGGGACGCTAGTGGGAACGCCAGTGGCTCCGGGAACGCCGGGCACGCTGGGTGTGCCGGGGACACTAGGAACGCCGGGCACGCTGGGCACACCAGGAACGCTAGTAGGAACGCCAGTGGCTCCAGGAACGCCGGGAACGCCGGGAACGCTGGGTGTGCCGGGGACACTAGGAACACCTGGCGTACTGGGGACGCTAGGAACGCCAGAAGCTCCGGGAACGCTGGGTGTGCTAGGAACGCCAGGCGTTCCAGGGGTTGAAGGAATTTGAGCTAGATTTTGGGTCGCTACTGAACGGCTTACGTCCGTCTCAGCAACGGCATAAGCGTTGGTATTCAAGACGCAACTCAGGCTCAGGAAGCCGAGAACCCAAAGGCTGGTTCTTTTCTGTAAGTAATTCATCTTGTATCTCAATGAGAAAATATATGTGGCGATGCTATCAATTACCACTCTAATTTGTCTTCAATACAAAGTCGTAATTCTCAAGGTTTAAAGAATCTATAAACACATGAAATCATGAGAAAGACATCGGATATTCTTGCGGATTCTTGAGAATAGTTTTCTTGGAGATTTCATCTTAATAAAACACCACTTACATCCACTAGCTGGCGAGCAAGAATAGAGTGCCAGGTACCCGAGCAGTTCTCTGCATGGCAAGCCCCTTATCGCCTTCTAAGCCATGGATAGAGAACTCTTCCGAAGGAGTCCACAGGAGATATCAGCACAGTCAGAGCCCAGTGTCTATAGTTACTATGGCTGAAGAAAAAGATCAGGTTACTTTACTCAGTAAGGTGAAGAGGGGAGAGTCGGCATTCCTACAAATCGATCGTTAGAGATAAGAGAATAGTCAGACGATTGTTGTATTTCTCATACTCATCAAGTTTTTAACTTTGGTATTGAGTTGACTATTGTCTTCAGTTCCTAAGGTTTTCTTACACAGAGATGTGCCCTATATTGATAATGTTTTAATTCTATGGATTTATGTTTCCTCATTTGATGGCGAAGTTGTTATTGCCTTGATCAGATTGAGGATTTTGAGCAGGGAGTTGTACTCGCATCATCTGCAAGCGAACTTGGCTGCTATCAATGTGCTGGTCGGCCACACCGGCATCACTCGGCTGCTCAAGCAACCAAAGTACTGGCTCAAAGCAAACCGTAAACCAGTAGCCCAAACGCCCCACCTCAAAGAGAACAACAGTCCCGATACATCCAACGAATCAAAAAACTGTTCATCAGGGTGGGCATCCTACAGACTCCGACCTCCTCCATTCAAGCAGCTAGAGCCGCACCCAAAGGTGACAGGGTTAAATCCTGTCACCAACCAAAAAGGGAGAATGCGCCTTGCTCATCCCTTATTTAGTTGTGCAGGCATCTTTAGAGAAATGTGATCGTTCGATAGTGACGATCAATAATTCCCTCGGTTTGAAGATCTCGGAGTGTTCTGGACAATGCCTCGGGGCTTAAGCCGAGTTGCTCAGCAACTTCCCGAAAGGAACTGTCTAACTGGTAGGTGTTTCCGTCTGAGGTCTCTAGGTTTCGGAGGTATTCCAAGAGCCGGGTCCGAGCAGAGTTCAGGCAGCGTAAACCCAGCAGAGTTCTAGTGGATTGAAGTCGTTCGACTAGCTCGGTGATCACCAGCATGGCTAGGTCAGAGTTCTGATGAAGCATATCCAAGAATGCTTCGCTGGGGATTTCCAAGAGCTGGGAGGTTTGGGTTGCGATCGCTGCGGAGCTATGAGTACCATTCACGAGGGCAAGCTCACCAAAGCATTGGCCCGAGCGAATGGAGCCTTGGTGAGCAACCTGGCCGTCATCGGCGTAGTAAATAAGCTTGACTTGGCCTGTCTTCAGGCAGAAGAAGCTCGATGCAGCATCTTGGGGATGAAAGATGATTTCACCGGACTTCAAGGTACGAGAGATCGATGAAGTGTGAATGACCCCAGATTCAATTAGATGCTCTAGGGTCTGGCCGAAGGTTGCAGGCGAATCCATGGGGGCAAGGTGGGAATGGCACAATGATGTGTTCCAACCTATGGGGAGATAGTGAGCACCCGATTAAAACAGCTAAAACCTAGGCCAAGATTTGCTGAGTAAGCCCTGAAAGCTTTGATTCTATCCTCTCAGTTTTGCCTGGGGTCTCATTGCTATGAGGCAGGGACTTGTGACTTGCTGCGTAGCTGAATTTGGTAATTGCCCTTGATCTTCCGCAGGGGGAACTGTACAAAGTCAGCCTTGCCCAACAGCTGCCAATCCAGCTTGTGTAGTAGATGTATGGCAAACAGTTTGTTACTCACCATTGCCATCTGAGCACCTAGACAGGCATGAACACCTCCACCAAAGGGGATGAATTCATAGGCTCGTCCTTCGCCTTGCTCTGGCAAGAAACGCTTGGGGTTATAGGCATTTGGGTTGCTGAAATGCTCTGGTATGGCATGGGCGATGCGGGGCTCGGCAATGATGTTCCAGCCATGTTTGAAGAGCATGTCGTCCAGCAGGACAGATTTTGTCAGGGTGCGGGTGGCGGTAGAGCTGGGGGGCAGAATGCGTAGCGTTTCTTTGATCGTGGCCTCTAGGAAGGTGAGCTGCTTGAGCTGCTCCATTGTAGGCAAGGTGGCGGTGGGATCGTCGCCTAGGACTTGAGCTTGTTCGGTTCGTAACTGCTTTATGACTTCCGGTTGTTCGCCGAGTTGGTACATCCAGGAGGCTAGTAAGCCTGATACTTCGTAGTAGGAAGCCCAGAGTTGCAGGAGGCATTGGTTTGCGACTAGCTCGTCATTGAAGACGCCTTCGGGATTATCCTGTTGTGCCATCAACATCATGGAGAGGAAGTCTGGGGTGGCGGCTAAGCCGGATTGTCTTCGCTGGGCAATCACGGCTTCCATGAAGGCCATGAGCTTTGCTCTAGCTCGCTTACCGCGTCCGAAGGTGGTCAGGGGGCTGTTCCATTTGACGAGACCATAGAAGCCGTCGAAGAAGGTTTTGTATTGCTGCTTCAGTTCTGCCTTTGTGGCGATGGGTAGCCCAGCCAGGGCGGAGTCACCTTGGTCCAAGCGAATGCCGAGGAGGAGCGGAGCGAGGAGATCGAAGGAGACTTCTTCAATCATCTTCATCAGGCTGACGGGTTGCTCAGTTTGCCAGGTCTGTAGATGCTCGTTGAGGACTTGGTCCATGTGGGGCATGTAGTTTGCCAGCATTCGCCCAGTGAAGCCGGGGCGGAGGGCGCTTTTGCGATCGCGGTGCAAGTCAGGTCGCTGGAACAGACTATGCTCCCCGAACATCTCCATGGTGGTGGCGGGCAAGCCAATTTTTGTATAGCTGTTGTCGCCGTTGAAGGCCATCTTGTTGGCAGGGGCAGAGCCGACAAAGACGGTGGTGCCGCCGAAGACGCTGGTTTTAAAGATGGGGCCGTATTCAGCGAGGTTGTCGCGACAGAATTTTTCGGGATTGGCAATGTATTGCAGGGTGTCAGACCATTTGGGGCGACGGGGAGGCTCGCTCGTGTTTGCAGGAGCTGCTTGACCATCCGCCAACACCACCAAGTTGTCCATTGCTGAATCCATAATGCAGTTCGACGCTGGGATATTCTTTTGCAGTGTAGGTGAAAAGGCAGTGGCTTACTGGGGCAACTGAGAGCATCAACATATCTTGACTAACCAAGTTTTTAAGAACTCCAGCCTTACTTGGGTCCAGTCGTTGAATTGTGTGCTTAAGCAACCAGGCGAATATCACCGACTCTTCAAAAATTGGTACTTGACTAACCATTAGCACTTACAATAGTTGCCTGTTTTGAAAGATTGCGTCTTTGCGAAATCATGCCTAGAGCAAAAGTCACCTCAAATGGCCTAAAGATTGATTTGAGGGAAAAGGGCTACAAGGCGGCAAATTCCATCTCCGAGTACATTTGGAATGGATTTGATGCAGAGGCAACTTTGATTGAGATCAAGAGTTGCTATGCGATGGAGGGTATAGATGGAGGCTTAGTATCTTTCTCTATTATTGACAATGGGAATGGTATACCAAACCCAAATGTTTTTGACAAACTATATGAGTCAAACAAGAAGAAGTATAAGGCTAGCCAAAAGAGGTATGCAGAATCAAGGAAAAATTCAAAAACTCACGGACGCTACAATCTAGGACGAAAAACGTTCTTTACTTTTTCAAGCCAAGCGACCTGGCACACTGTTTTTCAGGGAGATGATGGTCTAAATTACAGGTATACGATAACTATTAAATCTAGTTCGTTGATAGATTGGAAGGCTACGGATCCTGTTGTGACAGATGAGCCTACAGGAACAAAAGTTACTTTCGAAGGTTTGAATAGTGACTTTCTTGATGTAACAGATCCAGAAATACTCTCCTTCTTGAGCAAAGAGTTTTCCTGGAAGTTGGAGTTGGGGGAGGCCTTGGGGTATTCCATAATCATTAATGGAATACCATTAGATTATCAGGATCAAATCGACAAAAAAGAAAAGTCGTCTGTGAGCATTGATGGTTGTGATTTGGATGTGAAATTTATTCTATGGAAAGAGAAGCAAAATAAAGAAGCTTCTCGTTATTACCTTCTTGACAAGGAAGGTGATGAAAAGCTGACCAATACTACGACTTTGAATAGGCAAAGCGATTCCTTCTATCATAGTTTGTATGTAAGTTCCAAGTCTTTCGGAGCTAGCATAAATCCCTCAATATATGACGACTCGAAGGCTGAGGAGCTGGCTTTATTGCTTAGTGATGCAGAAAAGTCTTGAAAGCCTCGTTGTAGGGTGATTCTCACTGAGACCGAGATGACGAGGAGGGGTGAGATATGGCAGGCTCGAGTTCCTACACAAAGAGCATGGACCATGACCTCACCCGAACTCTATC
>CALECT010000078.1 GCA_937949725.1 uncultured Pseudanabaenaceae cyanobacterium | reverse complement strand
CTCGGGCTGAAGCAGAGCCAAATCCTATGAGAAACACATCTATTTAGAGTTGATGAAGCCAGTCTCAAACTTTATGTCAGCTTTTCAGTTCTATCCGGATGCCGTGAAACCTCCGTAAATTCTGGGGGTCTGCAGAGAGATAGAAGTGGAGCAGCGTAATCTATGGGTATTCACGTAGTCTGCTTCTAAGTCGTTAATATTCGATCTCTTGGAGAACTACGGATTGGCTAAAGGTTAGCTATGGAAGCGATGTCGGGAGTTGCCCAATTGCCCTTCCATATTTGACAGCTCACTGCATCCCCGGTCTCGGTCAACCTCCTAAAGAGATGAACTGTGCCGGTTACTCTTCCCTAAATTAATGACTGCTGTTCCCAACCACTCTGGCTCCGACACTTCTGGCTCTCCAGTGACTCATCCAGAGCCAATAACTGCTTCCTCGGTGGAAAAACTACCGTTAGAGACGACTGCAGGTGATTTGTCACCCTCCGTCTCGAATTCTGTTGTGCATTACGGAGCAGGGGGAACATCGTCGCTCGGAAAGGTCGCTTCGCAACCACAACTGGTTAAGCGAGGATTGATGGGCTTGGCAGCTTTGGGAGCGAGCGGCGCAGTCCTTGGGATTTGGGGAAGTTCCCTCAGCTATCGCTGGCTCCATGTGACAACGGATTATGCCGTGGTCAATGGGCGGACCATTACGGTCAAAGCACCTGCAAGGGGAACGGTTCAAGATTTCTTTGCCAGACCTGGGGCTAGTGTGAGTGTGGGACAACCCCTGGCACGCATCAACTTTATCAGTGATGATTCCGAGGCTGGCATATACGATTCACCAGAGGATGTAGCCCTTAAACTTCAAGCAGCTTCAATGGAGCTAGCCTCTCAGAAACAAGCTCTGCTCTTGCTAGAGGATCAGGTGCGATCGCTAGACTCCCAAACCATTCAGCTACAGTCTTTGGCAGAAGAGGAAGCCAGCAATCAGCAGGCGATCGCCTCCCAGGAACAGCAGCAAGCCGTTCAAAAGCTTCAGCAACAACAGTCCTCCCAGCAATTGGCAGTAGAGCTAGCCAGTGCCAAGCTCAACGAAGCCCAAACCAAGGTGAACGCGGCAAAACAGTCCTATGAGCGCTACCAATCCCTCTATGATCAGCAGCTCATTGCGCGCCAGAAAGTCGATGAGCTAAAAGCTGAGTGGGAGATTGCCCAGGACCAACTGGCATCCCACAGTGCAGCCGTAACAGCAGCTCAGCAGCGGGTGCAATTAACCCAAGCTGAGATGGGCACGGTTGCCACGACCACGCCTCAATCCAGCCAGGCCACAGCTCGCCTACGGCAGCAGCAGCTCAGCATGGACCTGAAGCAGCAACGACAAAAACTTCAGCAAAGCTACCAGACGAAATTGGCAGAACTGCCCGCGCTCCAGCTCAAAGTTGAACAGCTAAACGGTCAGCTCGCTACAGCACAAGCTCCAATGTCGCTGCAAGCCCAGCCTGTCAGTGACTTGCCTGCTCCCTTCTCAGGTGTTGTCTATCAAACCAGTTACGACGCTGGAGAAATGGTTGAGCAGTCTGACGAAATGCTGACCATGCTGGACTGCAAAGATCTTTGGGTGGAGACCCTGGTGACCAGTCGCGATGCTGGACGCATTGATGAAGCCCAGCCTGTCAGCGTTTATTTGAAAGACCAAACCGCGCCTGTTCCAGGTCAAGTGGAATTAATCGAACCGGTAAGCAGTTTGTCGGTCATCCAAAACCGGGAGCAACGGCTACTGCCCGCTCTGCCGCCCCAAATGCAGCAGCAGGCTCTAGCGCGGGTGACGGTGCGTTTGGAACCTGCCGATCATGTGCAAGCTGCCAATCGTTTTTGTGGGGTGGGTCAGATGGCGAGCCTGAGCTTTGGCACCCAGCGCTCCCAGTCAAAACTGCCTTTCTTGAGTGCCTTCGCGTCGAAATCTTCTCGCTAGTCTGAACCCGGAATCATGATGCAACCTCGACTTCGGCAAGTTTTACCCTGGCTACATTTCGGCGCGATCGCCTTCGCAATGTGGCTGGCTTTTCATCACATCCTCCATCTCAAAGCGCTATATGGCGCGTTTTGGGAACTGCCTGCCTTCGTTGGCTTAGGTTTAATTGGTAGCTGGCGCTGGTCCCTGCTAGTGCTGCGATGGTTGCGAGGGCAACTCTATTTGCGCTGGCGCTTCCGCCGTTGGCGACGTCAAGCTAAGCAGATTCCACTGGAGGCGTTGCCGCCGGTCTGCTTGCTGGTGCCCACTTATAAGGAACAGGACTGGATTACGGAACGAGTATTTCGGGCGATCGCCCTGGAAGCTCAGTCTCTACCCCAGGGCCTGACAGTGCTGGCAAACAGCAGCAGCGAAGCTGAAAACCAACGTATTCGCGAAATTCTGGAGGAAGTAGATCCAGGACTCAAGTCCATCGAACTCATCCAGATGTTGCAGAAGGACGGCAAGCGTAAAGCCATGGCCGATGGCCTGCGAGAATTGGCCAGACGCGGCTTTCCCCGCCATGGCGTGATCGCGCTGATGGACGGTGATTCAGAACTATCCCCTGCGACGCTGTTACGCTGTCTGCCCTTCTTTGCGATGTTCCCCAAGATGGGCGCGCTGACCACGGATGAAATGCCGCTGGTTAAGGGGTCCTACTTCTTCTCAGAATGGTTCCACATGCGCTTTGCCCAGCGCCACTATCAGATGTGTTCTGATTCCCTGGGCCGTAAGGTGATGTGTCTGACAGGCCGCTTTTCGCTGTTCCGTGCTGAAGCTGCCTTGGACCCAGACTTTGCTGATCAGTTATCCAATGACCATCTGGAAGATTGGCTGTGGGGGCGTTTCCAGTTTCTCTCCGGTGATGACAAGAGCACTTGGTTTTGGCTGCTGCGCCATGGCTATGAAATGCTCTACGTGCCTGACGTGTTGGTCTATTCCATTGAGACCCTCTCCGGCTCTGTAGTGGAGCGCTCCTATCAAAACATGCGCCGTTGGTTCGGCAACATGCTGCGCAACAATGGCCGTGCTTTGGCTCTTGGGCCAGCCAAGACCGGAGGCTTTCTCTGGTACAGCTTGCTGGATCAGCGTCTCAGCATTTGGACGTCATTGCTGAGTCCCAGCTTTTTGCTAATTGCAGCTTTACAGGGTCACTGGGTGAGTTTTCAGCTGATTGCGAGCTGGATTGTATTGAGCCGCCTGGTGATGCTGCTGGCATTTTTTGCAGGGCGGCCATCTCAGATTAAGCTGCTGCATTTACCGATTTTGTTGCTGACCCAGTGGGCAGGGTCCCTGGTCAAAATTTGGACCCAGATGAATCTGGTGAAGCAGAAGTGGAGCAACCGGGGCAACCAAAGTATTGATGCTGGCGGTGCTGCTTGGAAGCTGGGTCTTAAGGCAAACCTTTCTCGTTTTTTGCTGTGGGTTCAGGTGGCCAGTTTTGTGGGATTGGTGCTTTGTTTGAATGGCATTATCTCCCCAGTCGCCGATTGGCAGGGCTGGCGGTTGGAGGGTCAGCATCCGCAGGTTGCGACTGGGGAGATGGCGATCGCCCAAGCCGTGGATTACGGCATTGTGCCCAACGACGGTTTGGATGATGCTGCTGCGCTGCAGGCATTGATTAATCAATCCACTGCGGCCCATTTGAAAGTGCAGTTGCCCATTGGTGAACTTGAGTTTCAGCAGCCCCTGGAGATTAAGCGTGGGGATGTCACGATTCAAGGTCATGGTAAGGGCCGAACGGTAGTTCTGCTGCCCGCTTCAGTTGTCCAGCCAACCTCTATGGCTCAGTCTGAGTCGGCAATGTTGCTAAGCTCTCAGCCGTCTACTCAGGCTGAACTGGAGACTGTGAGATTCCGAGGGTTAAGTTGGCGACAGCTTCCGGCTACTCCTGATGCATTAGAGGTTCAAGCCTAGGTTGTTCCCTGGGCTAATCCCATTGCCTTAGCTCGCTAGTTTGTTCGTGATGGAAGGCTAACCTCAAAGTTAGCAAAATCAATCTCGGTATCTTTCGGAGTGGCCCAACTGCGATCGCCTCCCCCAAAGAAGGTCGAGAAAAAGATGCCATCAATTTTCAATTCTGGAACGGTGCGAAAGATCAAATCCTTTTGGTCCAGCACCAGTTGCCCATCGACCCAAACTTTTACTTGACCATCAGTTTGGCCCGGTTGATTCAGCCACAGCTCCTGCTCGATGCGTTGCCATTGACCAGGCTTAAAGTGCCAATTCTCTTGCCCCAAAGAGGTTCCATAACCTTCGCTACTGGGCAGATAGGCATAGATCTCTCCGGCTCCATTCTTGCGCCACATGAGGCGGCTGGAGAAGCCATCGCTGCCGTTGGGAATACTGCCGCCACTGTTGCCTGCACCACCATAAAGACCGGGAAGCTTGCCCCCCTTCACAAAGTCGAAATTGACTGGGAAGCGGACGCTATAGCTGAAGCGAAGGCGCTCTTGGGGGGAAATGCCGAGGGATGCATAAAACTGGCTTCCCCCCAAAGGCACATTGCTTTTGCGGCTGACTGAGGGACTCGCGGAATAGGCGGGGTAATGGACGCGCAGAAGCTCTGAGAATTGACCTTGGGGCGATTGAATGATCTCTAGATTTTCCTTGCCCCAGCGCCCTTGGGGCTGAACTTGCCAATTTTGCAGCCAATCTCCCTGCTCATCTCCCCGAAAACTGCCAGACCATAAAACTGATGCATTAGCGGCTTGAGCTTGGGACATGGCCTTGCCCTCTGGCAGAGTGATGGGAGAGCGATTGGTTGTATTTCCCACTTTCTCTGGAGAGTTACATCCAGTGAAAGAGACGAGACTGAGACCCAGGAATGCTAGAACGATCTTGGCGCTGCGATGGTTAGGGCTGGGAACATCAGAGAATGGCATGGAGTCTGGCAAGGCGCTGTGAAGGAACAAAGTACTGGTTGAATTTGGGGGATTTAGTCCATCCCGCGAATGAGGAAGAAACAGCCCCAGCAACCAGCAGAAACAATTAGCAGAGCGATGAAAGCATTGAGGGCATAATCTTGCAGGCCAGGTGTTTGGGTCAGGCTGAGATGCGTTTGGTTGGAGGGGAGGAATTGATTGATCTGTTGGGCTAGGGCTTCTTGGGACGGCTTGTTTTTGCTGTCCATGGGAAGGGGAGCCATTACGCTTGCCGATTGATTCTCCATGGGGACAAGCCAGACCCGGTGGCGATATTGGTCACCGCTGTTTTCGCGGGATGAGGTTTTGTTGCCAAAGACTTGGGCGGATTCTACAGGCTCAATCCGCTGAGTTTCATGGCCTGTTAGGTGGAAGGTGGTGATGGTACAGGTCGTGGTTTGGCTGACTTGGTGATCGCAATGTACTTCTCCTGAAATCACCATGTTTTTGATGCCAACGACGGTAGCGATGAGAGCGATCGCAATCAATCCCACCCCAGCAGGTCCATCAATAAACCATTGCCTAGGCCCACGCTGCCGAATCATCGAATTTGCCCCAGCGTAAGGGCTGCACCGAACCAAATCCCGACGAGGGATAGCAATAGCATTATCACCATAAATAAATAGTCGCGAAACGACATGGTTTCGGTGATTTGAAATTCCTGGTGCTGCTCTGCGAGGGATTGGTTGATTTGGTCGGCAATCGCGCTGTGGTACTTAAGACCATAGGGCCGGAGAGCTGCCAAGGAGGTGACTTGGCCATCGGCAGTCTCTAGCCCCAGGCTGTATTTGTGGCTCACCCTCACTGAGCTATTGACCTGCGTTTGGGTGACAAGCTTTTGCAAGGTGGCAGATTGAAGCTGCTCAAGGAACTGAACTTGCTGGGTCAACAGCTGTTGCTGGGTGATTTGGCAATGGGTTTGGGCCTGAGCATTACGTTGGCATTGAAGGGAAGCTGAATAGACTCTTTGCACTAAATTCCCATGGGTTAACAATGTGAAAAATGCGATGAATCCTAGGCCAAGGCTTCCTTCGAGGATGGTTTGTTGGAGGCTGCGCTGAGCCATGGGTTTTGGGTGTGATGAGTTGCGGCGATGGTGGGTTTGCACTAAGAAAGCTGACGAATCCAGGCTTGTTCCAACCGAAGCTCTTAGACTGCGGTTAGCCCTGACGCGATCGCCCCCACCCTATGGCTTCCTCTTCCTTTTTAATCAAGCCCGGTAGCAACGTTTCCCTGAAAGACCATAAAACCAAAGAGACCGGCAAGTTCAAAGATAAAGCCGAAGCCAAGGCCGCCTTGAAATCAGGAGTGGAGCGCTTAGCGAAATACCAGGACGTTCTCTACGCCGCCAATACCCATTCGGTCTTAATTGTCTTTCAGGCCATGGATGCAGCAGGCAAGGACAGCACCATTGAGCATGTCATGTCTGGAGTGAATCCCCAGGGCTGCCAGGTGTTTAGCTTCAAGTCTCCCTCAGCAGAAGAGCGGGACCATACCTATCTGTGGCGCAACATGAAAGCGCTGCCGGAGCGGGGGCGCATTGGCATTTTTAATCGCTCTTACTACGAGGAAGTCCTTGTGGTGAGGGTCCACCCGGAGTTTTTAGCAGGGCAGCAGCTACCGGAGGAATTGAAGACCGGCAAAGGGATTTGGAAGCAGCGATTTGAAGAAATCAATAATTTTGAGCAGTACCTGACCAGCAACGGCACCACAGTCATCAAATTCTTCCTCAACGTCTCCAAGACAGAGCAGAAGCGCCGCTTCCTGGACCGCATTGATCGCCCCGAGAAAAACTGGAAATTCTCCGCTAGTGACCTTAAGGAGCGCGCCCTGTGGGATGACTACCAAAAGGCCTATGAGGACATGCTGAGCAACACCAGCACTAAGGCTGCGCCTTGGTACGTGATTCCAGCAGATGACAAGAAGTTTATGCGCTGGCAAGTGGCGGAGATTGTGGGCGATCGCCTCAAGGCTCTCAAGCTTGAATACCCGGACGTTAGCGATGAGCACAAGCAGCGCCTCCAGGAAGCCAAAATTGCGTTAGAGGCTGAAGAGGATTAGGTTGCACTTAACAAGACAAGAGATATTGATGCCTCGCCCCGCCCCTTACAGGGGCGAAATCTTGGGGATGGACACTAGTGCACTTAAACCGTGTCGAACAGCATGGTTCTCATGTAGCGTTCAGCCCATTCTTTGCCAAAGGCCTTCTCCAAGACCCGCGTGGTCTTGTCATTTTCTCGCTGCTTGGCGCAATAATAGCGCTGAGCTTCTAATAGCTCAGCCTCCTCCGCTGCTGTTTCCACAGGCTGCATCATCGCAGCATTTTGGCAGTGGATCGTCAAGTAGGCCTCTACCTTTGCGAGAAAGTCTAGCTCCTCATCCTCATCCATAGGCCGCACAAAGACGCAATGAGGTGAAAAGATATCACCCCAGCCCGGCAGCTCCCGGTGTTCCGAAAATTCAGTTTCCGGCAACGACGATAGCTGCATGTCATAGAGCTTGGGCAGCTCACGGGCAGCATTAATTGGGGAGAGATCGACGATCGCGGCGCTAATCCCCGCCTTACTACTACCCACCAAATCATTGCCAAACATCGGTAAGGGGTAGTTCACCCGAGGGAACATGACGCAGTGGAGAATATCCAGGGCGGGTCCGACCTTGGCCAATTCCAAGTGAAGCTTGCGGAACTGGGGCGTTTGATAGCAATGGTTTTCAATGGTGACCCGCTCTCCCTCCAGGCGACCCTCCACGTAGCCCAAGTCATGGGGCATTTCGTAGGGACTTAGGTCCAGATATTTGCCCCAGATGTGCTCGATCCGATCCGCTAGCCTACGAACGAGAGGATGCTGTTGCTGGCGCAGCGAGGACGTCGTTGGAGCTTGAACGGTTTCGGTCATGGTTTTTGGAGAAAGGGCTGAGCGGGCAGCTTACTTATTATTGAGCTATGTCACCAGAATTTAAACTGTAACGGACAACGCTCGGTGGGCGGAGAGTGCGAATAAGCCATCTATGAATTGTTACATTTGAATTGGGGCTGTGTGGCGGGGACTGTTGTTCGAGGCGTTTCCCAAAATGCGTAGAACTTCTCCTGACCTGTGTTGTTCTGCGCTCGCTCTTTCGCATTTATCCAAGATGCGATTCTATTCAGAGGACTGAAATCCATGCCTAATAACTATTCGCCGAATAAAAAATCTTCTAAGGATCCCAACTATTCCTGGAAAGGGAGTCCCAATGCCGGCAGAGTACTGTCCATTGGCGCTGTGGGTCTTGCTCTATTGCTGCTATTAGCTGGTTTTGCGGGTTAACCGTTGATATCAGCTTGAGGTCGTCCCCCAACGACCTCCATCATTCAATCTCCCTCGTTTGCCCAGCTCAACGAAGCTCAGGCAAATAATGGGGCTATAGCCCGTGCCAAGCCCCAAACCGCTAAGATAAGTAAATCGTTTGTTACTCATCAGGCTTCCTGGTCTGGGATTGTGCAGGCGATGGGTGAGGGCAGAGGCTTGATTGAACCCGTTTGTACCTCAAATATTCCAAGGGTCGAGGAGTGATTGCATGAATATTGGCTGGGTTGAGGTTGCCCTTGTGGTGGGCTTAGCCGTATTGGTCTTTGGCCCCAAGAAGATTCCTGAATTTGGAGCAGCCTTTGGTAAGACTTTGCGAGGCTTCAAGGAGGAGATTAAAGGGGAGGGAGAAGAAGTGGCTGAGCGGGACGAGTCTAAGATTATCGATCGCTAGCCGGTCCCAAGGCCGTTATTCGCAATCATTGCGATGAACCATTGCCTCTTGAGGCTTTCACTACGCTAAAAGAGTAATGGTTTCACTATGTTTCATTTCTAGAGTCACGTTGGTCTCTTTGGGCAGTCTTAGACCATGGGCCATTGCCCCAATGCCGCTTAATGGCGGTGATTTGGGCGTTTTAGTTCGTTATCGGGAGCGCTAGGCTTTTGTCTATTTTTGAAGGTATTGGGTTAGAAGGGCTGGGCTTGGAAGCATTTGGCCTGGAATGGTGGGCGATCGCCGCCTTACTGTTCGTCTTACCCAAGCTTTTTGTGGTTCTGCTGTCCTTGCTCTTCGTCTTTGCTGAGAAGATTCCTGGCTTTGAGACCTTTGCAGGGGGACGCGCCAAGGCATTCAAGGACCGCATTAACCAGCAGCTCATGGATAGCTTTCAAAGGGTGATTCAGATATTTCGCCCGTCAAAGTCTTAGAGGTTTTAATTAGGCTCTACCCTGCCAAGCCGACTCGCCCATGGCTCCCTCCCTTATTCCATCCCCTAACGAACTTTCGCCGGAGCTAGTGGCTGCCATCGAGGGGATTCGCCGTCGTCTTCGGGCGGGGCAGCAGCAAATGGCGGACTGGAAAGGGGGCGAGCTTGCAGTGTCTGCGGTGCCCGGTGCAGGCAAGTCCACGGGCATGGCCGGGGCGGCAGCGATTACGATTGCTCGTCATCGCTTGAACCTGCGGCGACAGTTGATTGTTGTTACTTTCACTCGTTCTGCGGCTACGAATCTAAAGGCCAAGATTCGCAAGGAACTGCGATCGCTTTCCCTGCCCACCACTGGCTTTTCGGTCAACACGCTCCATGGCCTAGCCCTTAGCATTGCCAATCGTCACCCTGAGCTATCGGGTCTCAATTTGCAAGACAGCTCCCTGGTTAGCGCCAACCAGAGCCATCGGCTGATTCGCAGCTGCATTGACCAGTGGATTGCAGACTCTCCTGCTGCTTACCAATCCTTGATTTTGGGTCAGTCCTTTGATGGCGAGGAAACAGAACGGTTGCGCCGCCAGGGCGTTTTACGCACGGAGGTTTTGCCTAGTCTGGCAACGACGGTGATTCATGAAGCCAAGAGTTCTGGATTGCTGCCGCCTCAGTTGATGGAGTTGGCTCAAGGGGCTCAGGTCGCTACGAATTCTGCGGCAGGTTATGACGTTTTGGCGATCGCCGCCGGTCTCTACGATCGCTACCAAGGAATGCTCCAGCGACGGGGGCTGATCGATTACGACGACATGATTCTGGCGGCGCTAAAGGTTTTGCGTGACCCAGACACCTGTGCCTTTTGGCAGCACCAATGCTTTGCGGTATTTGAGGATGAGGCCCAGGACTCCACGCCGTTGCAAACTCAACTGTTGGAGGTGCTGGGGCGTAGAGCAGATCAGCCCGATGCCCCCCCAGATCTGATTCGGGTGGGTGACCCAAATCAGGCGATTAATTCCACGTTTACCCCGGCTGACCCGATTTTCTTTCGGCGGTTTTGCGATCGCGCCAAGCCCAAGAATCGCTTTATCACCATGAACCAATCGGGGCGCAGTAGCCCGATTATTCTGGATGCGGCGAACTTCGTTTTGGATTGGGTCAATCTCAAATATGGCGTCGATTCAATTCCGCCGTTTGAATCCCAGCACATCCAGCCCGTGCCCCAGGACGACCCCCAGCCCAATGCCAATCCGGAGCCGGTGGGGTTGGGACTAGAGCTGCATTTTCCCCAGAACACCTTGGAGACTGTGGCGCGGATTCGCGATCGCCTCCTCCATCTGTTTAAGCAAGATGGTCGGACTCAGGCTGCTGTTCTAGTCAGGGAGAACAAGCAGGGTCGATGGTTGGCACAGCAATTAGCGGTGCTTCAGGATGAGCATGATATTCCGATCTATGAAGTGGGTGCTAGCGATCGCCAGTCTGCCGTGCCCCGCGAGATCCTGACGCTGCTGCAATTTATCCAGCGCCCCCATTCCCCCGATAACCTCAAAGCTGCCCTCGCAACCCTAGCCAAACGGCAGCTAATCCCTCCCCAAGATTTGAATGCCCTGGCCAGTTCTCCAGAGCAGTTTCTTTATCCCGGCCCCCTAGAAGCGCCTCAAACGGCCAAGGTTCAGGAGGCGCGGCGTTATTGCAACGGCCTGATCCAGGCGCGATTGGCCTTGCCGACGCTGGAGCTGATGTCGTTCCTGGCAATGACGATGAACTATGAAGCAGCAGAGCTAGCCACGGCGGATAAGCTTGCGGATCAGGCGTTACGCAGAGTCGGAGGTGAATTGTCCCTGGCGGCGGTGATTGCGGTGCTGGTAGATATCGTCAGTGCGGAGCGGTTTGATGGGGTGGATCTGGAGGATGCGGAGTCGCGCTATACGCGGGTGGGGCAGGTGACGGTGATTACGATGCACAAGGCCAAGGGGTTGGATTGGGACCATGTGTTTCTGCCATTCTTGCAGTTGCAAACCATCCCCGGCACGCCTTGGGTGCCACCTCAGGGGAAGTTCCTTGGCGACTTTACCTTGGCTGAGGTAGCGCGGGCGCAGATTCGTACCTATTTGCATGAGGCTGATGCAGCGGCGGGAATGCGGTTGCCTAGCCTGGATGTTGCTTGGCACCGGGCTTGTCAGTTGAAGCAGGGTGAGGAGTTTCGTTTGCTCTATGTGGCGATGACGCGGGCGAAGCGACTGCTGTGGATGGGGGCGGCGAAGGAGGCTCCGTTTAGCTGGAGTAAGCCAGAGAATGTGGATGCGAGGCCACCTTGTCCAGCGATGACAGCTTTAAACCAGCGGTTTCCCCACTGCACCGTGAAATAAAAGTGTGCTCCTGTCACAGGGCTATGGGGTGACACTGCGAAGCAGTGAAAACGTAGGTTTCATCGGTGCTAAATTCAGATGCTCCAACTCCAAACGCAACGATTACTTCTGCGCCCCTGGGATGCCTCAGAAGCAGCGATCGCTTACGAAATATACAGCGACCCCATCGTTATGCAATATATCGGTGACGGAAAGCCCATGCCCAGCTTGGACTACACCGAAGCTAAGATTTTCCACTGGAAGAAGCTGATGGCACAGCAAGAAGGCTGGTACTTGGCGATTGTTCCAAATGATGAGCCCCTTAGTGAAGGCTCCGCACCGCAGCCTATCGGCACAGTCGTGCTGAAACAGCTTCCAGATCCCCAGGGTAGGCCTACGGGGGATTGGGAGATTAGCTGGAATTTACGTCAGTCTGCTTGGGGACATGGCTATGCAACTGAGGCGGCTCAGTCGCTGATGAGCTGGGGCATTAACGAATTAGAGCTTAGAGATATTTACGCTGTTGCCGAGCCGGTTAACGCAGCGTCGGTGCGAGTGATGCAGCGACTAGGCATGAAAGATTTAGGCCGAACCAGCAAATACTACGAGTGGGGCGAGCTTGCCTTGTATGGGCTGCAAGCCATCTCAGCAGACTAGAAGAATCCCCTTTTGGGTCTCTACCACAGCGATTGAGGTCTTAGACAAGCAAAAGCCCCAACTGCGCGATGCAACTGAGGCTCAAAGATTAAATTCCAATGCAGTGGTTTAGACGTACGTAGTGCCGTAGCCGCGCCACACGCCAACCAACATGCCATCCACTTCCAGATTGATACCTGGAACCACAATGGGCTCATAGTTTTCATTCGCAGGCTTGAGCACAATATTCTCGCCATCGCGATGGAAATACTTCAGCGTGGTTTGCCCCTCAAAACGAGCCGCGACGATGGTGCCTTCCTTAAGGCTAGAGGGGGACTTGACCCGGCGCATAATTACAATGTCGCCCTGGTCAATGTGGGCATCGATCATGCTGTCGCCCCTAACCCTCAGCGCGTAACATTCGGGGTCTTGGAAAACGTCGCTGAGGTCCAAGCGCTCAACGCTATCTGTAAATACATCAACCATGCTACCGGCAGCGATCGCCCCCATCATGGGAATCCCTTTCTCAGTCAAAATCCGAATGGTGCGAGCCTGGCCCTCATCCCAGTCAATGTAAGCCTTCTTCTGAAGATGCTTCAAACGACTCTGAACCGGTGCGGGCGATCGCAAGTTCATCGCTCGCATCATCTGACGAATAGACGGTGCATGTTGATGCTCGCCGATATATTCGACCAGCCAGTCGAAGAGTTCCTGCTGAGGACCTGTTAGCTTTTCCATGATTTCTGTAAGGGTTTACATCGTTCCCCAGAACATTTGTATCCTACAAATGTAGGATTGTCCATACCTTTGTACTAGTTGTTTAAGCCACTACCCGGACAAAACAAACAAGAACGTCTGTACCGCCCTGCCTGAGCGGTTTTCTGAGGGTTGCCCTTACAGCTATTGAAAAATGATCTGGATTGTTTTGACAGCAAGTCAGTTGTGCTTACAGCAGTCCGAGCAGGCTAACGAGCAATGCTTTTTGGGCATGTAGGCGATTCTCAGCCTGGTCCCAAATGCGGGATTGCGGGCCTTCCATAACGGATTCTGTGATTTCTTCTTCGCGGTGGGCGGGCAGGCAGTGGAGAACGATGGCTTCTGGCTTGGCCAGTTTCATCAGGTCATCGTTGATTTGGTAAGGGATGAAGCGGGGGAGGCGATCGTCGGCTTCGTCCTCTTGGCCCATGCTGGCCCAGACGTCGGTGTAGAGGGCATCGGCTCCGGTGGCGGCGGCTTGGGGGTCGCTGGTGATGGTGATTTCGCTGTTGGGGTCAATGCGCAGGGCTTTGGCTTGCTCAACGACTTCGGGCAGGGGATGGAAGCCTTCCGGAGCAGCGATGCGGCAGTTAACGCCGGTGAGGGCACAGCCCAGCAGGATGGAGTGGGCCATGTTGTTGCCGTCACCGCAGTAGGTGAGGGTCAGGCCTTTAAGGTCACCGAAGTTTTCCTGGAGGGTTTGCAGGTCAGCTAGGACTTGGCAGGGGTGATAGAGGTCGGTAAGGGCGTTGATAACGGGGACGTCGGCGTATTTGGCGTAGGTTTCGAGGTCCGCTTGGGCGAAGGTGCGGACGGCGATCGCATCCAAATACCGGCTCAGCACCCGCGCCGTGTCCTGCACGGGCTCACCACGACCCACCTGGCTAATGCTGGCGTTGAGGTCCAGGACATTGCCCCCCATTTGGAACATGGCGGTGGAGAAGCTGACGCGGGTTCGGGTGGAGGCTTTGGAGAAGACAAGGCCGAGGGTTTTGTCAGTGCGAGGCTTGAGCTTGCCTGCCTTTAATTCCCCGGCCAGTTTGAGCAGCTCAGCGATCTCGTCCGCGCTGAGTTCCGCGAGGCTGAGTAGGTTGCGTCCGGTGAGTGCTCCCATGCTGTGTCTTCTCTCCCAGTAGTGCCAGTAGTGTTTTGGTCGCAGTGATGGTGGCTGCGGCTCGGTTAAACCGATTTGAGAAGCTATCATCCTACGCCGAAATCGCGGTGCTACGACGGTGGGTTTTGAGGTTTTGCGGGAGATGTTGGTTGGGCTGAGCAGGGTAGGCCTGGCTTGGTGGAGCTGGGCGGGTTTTGGCGGAGGGTTTGGGATGAAGGCGGAGATGGCTGGCTAAACCCGCCCTTACAGGGTGGTTGGGGGATGGAGGCGGAGATGGCTGGCTAAACTCGCCCTTACGGAGATTTGGCGTTAGTCGAGGTCTAGGTCGAGGCCTTCGGCTTTGAGGTCGCGGGACATGAGGGCTTGGACGGCCTGCTTGGGGGTGATGTTGCCTTCTAGGACGCAATAGACCAGTCGAGAAATGGGTGTCGTGATCTGTTCGCGTTTGGCGAGCTTTCGCAGGGCGCGGGCGGTGTTGACGCCCTCGGCGGTGCTTTGTAGTTCTTCGGTGATTTGCTCCAGGCTTTTGCCATGGGCGAGGCCGTAGCCGACGCGGTAGTTGCGGCTGAGGGAGCTACTGCAAGTGGCCATCAGGTCACCCAGGCCAGCCAGACCAAAGAAGGTTTCGGTTTGGCCGCCTAGGTGGGTGCCGACGCGGATGATTTCGATTAAGGCGCGGGTCATCAGGCCGGATTTGGCGTTTGTGCCGAGCTGAAGTCCGTCGCAGATGCCCACGGCGATCGCAATCACGTTCTTTAGTGTCCCCCCCAGCTCTGTCCCCACCGGGTCATCATTGGTGTAGACCCGAAACCGCTCCGAGGCAAAGGCTTCCTGGACCTGTTCAGCGGCATCTGCATTGAGGCTGGCGCAGACGCAGGCAGCGGGTAAACCTTGCTCGATCTCTACAGATAGGTTGGGGCCAGAGATAACCACAAGGGGATTGTCAGGATAGGCCGCGCTCCAGATCTGGGAGGGAGTGTTGAGGGTCTCAAAATCCAGGCCCTTGCTGGCGCTGGTGATGATGGTTTTAGCAGGGAGCTTGAAGGCTTTGAGCTTAGTGATGGTTTCGCTAATGCCCTTCATGGAGATGGCGCTGATGAGGATGTCGGCATCGGCGATCGCATCCTCCAGGCTCAGCTCTCCCCGGCGGGACCAAATTTTGACGGGATGGCCATTGACCTTGACCAGATTGGCTAACGCCGTCCCCCAGACCCCGGCTCCCAGAACCGTAACGTTCATCAGGGTCTCGGTTGGCCCCGTTTTGCCAGGATTGAATTGGACGGCATCTTCTGCAGCGATCGCCCTTGCCGCTGCTGCCTTTGCCGCTGCCTGCTCCAGGCGCTGCTCTTGGTTTGAGCCTGTTGCTTTGGAATGGGTGGCGGAATTGGCCATGGAGAAGCTCCTTGCTACAGGCGTAGCTTAGCGAAGGAGATGGGCAATCTCCAAATGCTTAATGGCTGATAGCACATCGCCAGCTCGGGCGACTGCTAGAGCAATGCCACCAAGAGCCTCAAAATATCTTCGAGATCTGTCGGCAAACGATAGAGGTTTAAGTCCTGAAGAATGCTCCCAAAAACAAACGCGCCGTACCAAGAGCACGACGCGCTGTTTAACGAACAAAAAAGTGTTTCTTAACGGAAACCTACGGCTGCCTGCCAGACAAACGCCAAAAGCAGGAAGAACACAGGGATCACAGGGAGAATATCCACGATCGGACCAAACATCCGATAGGCTTCGGGCAACTTTGCTAAAAGAAGAGCAGCTTCCATGTATTGAACGTCCTCTCCGACGGCTTATATAAACGTTACTAAATCCTATCACTGCCCTGGGCGATCGCTTCCTTTCAAGCCCTAGACTGCGGTCCTTCTCGTTACATAAGTTAATGACCCGCCTCATCTTGGGCTTCGGAGCTGGCTTCGGTGCCCAGTCGGGCTCCCGATTCTCCTTCCATCGCCTGGGTATCAACCGGGGTTAGCCAGTCTGCAAAGTCCTGGGTGAAGGTGCCTGCAAAGATACTGGCGCGGATCGCTTGGGTAAAGCGGATCAGTTCGGTGATGTTGTGGATGGAGAGCAGGGTATAGCCCACAAGTTCCTGGGCGCGGATCAGATGGCAGAGGTAGGCGCGGCTGTAGTTTTGACAGGTATAGCAGGGGCAGCTGTCATCAAGGGAGCTGAAGTCTTCGCGGAATTTTGCGTTTTTGATGTTCCAGCGTTCGCCGCCTACAAGGACTGCGCCGTGGCGGGCTAGGCGAGTGGGTATGACACAGTCGAAGAGGTCAATGCCAGCAGCGATCGCCCGCGCCATCTCTCGATAGGTCCCCACCCCCATCAAATACCTCGGCTTGTTCTCCGGCAGCAGCGGAGCCGTAGCATCCACAATCCTGTGAATAAACTCCGCCGGTTCCCCCACGCTCACGCCACCAATGGCATAGCCTGGCAAGTCCAACTCCACCAATTGCTTCGCTGCTGCCTGGCGCAGGTCCAGGTAACAGCCCCCCTGAACAATGCCAAACAGCGCTTGGTCCTCACGCTTGTGGGCGACAACGCAGCGCTTGAGCCAGCGATAGGTGCGCTCCGTTGCCGCTGTCACTTCCTCTCGAGTGGCGGGATAGGGCGGGCATTCGTCGAAGGCCATGATCACATCGGCCCCCAGCTTGTTTTGGATGCCGATGGAATGCTCTGGCGTCATGTTGATCACCCGGCCATCCCGGGGGGATTTGAAGGTGACGCCTTCTTCGCTGATGGTGCGCAGCTCGCTGAGGCTAAAGACTTGGAAGCCGCCAGAATCGGTCAGAATCGGTCCATCCCAATTCATGAAGCCGTGGAGTCCACCGGCTTTACTGACAATGTCTTCGCCGGGGAGTAAATGCAGGTGATAAGTATTGGCCAAGATCATCTCAGCCTGGGTCTCTTTAAGCTGAGCTGTGGTGACGCCCTTCACAGTTCCCAGGGTGCCCACGGGCATAAAGCGAGGGGTTTCTACAGGACCATGGGGCGTTTCGAAGACTCCGGCTCTCGCATGACTATGGGAGCAGCGGGCCTGGCAGGTGAAGGAAAAACTCAAAGCGGCTATCGGAAACGAGACTCGCTCCATTAGCGCATAAAAATGGACCGCTCAACAAATTGCGAACGGTCTACAGGGATGAGGCATAGGAGTTTTCCCCTGACAAAGCAAAACGGGAAGCTTGGACTTTCCAAACCTCCCGTTTTGAGAATGAATGCGTTTATCTGGAGCGTTTAGAAGAGGCTGCCAGTGTCATCATCCAACTGGGCATCTAAATTAGCTGAAAGCACTTCAGCCATCATGACCTCTAGGGTTGCACTATCTAGAGCCGGAGCACCACTGTGATGCATTGGATTCGCAAGGGGAACAATGCGAAGGCGACGGTTGTCTTGGACTAAGTCAAAGTTGCTCTCATGACCCACGGTGCTCAGCTCCATGTAGTCGAAACTTTGCAAGTTGATGTAGAGACTGCGGTTAGCAATCAGAGTCGCCCCCTTGTCGTCAATGAAGACCTGCTTAACGCAGCCTTCACCCTGGGCAACGGCTTCACCATTGTGAAACTCGGTGTAGCTAACCCAAGTCAAGTCTGACAGGAGACGCTGAATATCTTGTTTCTGGCAGACGATGCCGCGGTCAACGATGCAGGGCGCGACCCTAGACGATGACTCGGAGTAAAAACTTGAAGGCATATCGGATGTAGACACTTCGCGGTTGGACGACAGTCGGCAGTGGGTGCAGCTCATACTGCGTTGGGCAATAGGGGAAGGCAAGGGGCCAAAGCCTCCTTGCTCATCTATTGCTTGCAGTAGCTTCCACAACTCAAAGCTCGAAACCCGGAAACTGTTCCGTATTTCTGCTTGGGCAGAGATTGTTGAATGGGGTGTTAGTCAGCGCATCCACTTAACAACACCGCATTTCTACCCCGCTGTGGGTTTTGATTAGCTGCGCTCTCACTATAAACCCTGAGACTGGTGACCCACCTCAGTATGGCAAGACGGAAAAAACTACGCCGAGGAGGTGTAGTCCTGCGGTAAATCGATTATGGCCTGTATTTCTGGTCAGGCGGTTCCGCTAAAACGCGGAGAAGGGAAAATTTAGTCTTTATTTTTGGGTAACCTCTAGCCCTTGACATTGAGGAAAAGCCCCGTAAATAACGCTAGGGAGCGGATATCCCATGGGCTGACATTGCTATGTGCTGTCTTCGAAATCCTTGTGCCGCGAAGCTTTTCCAGGATCAGGCTTGAGTCAGAAAACGATGTTTGTGAAAGCTGGCTTGATGGGCAATCCTGGCTGGTTTACAGCATGAGGGTTGAGGCCCTTCAAGGGTGCGGTAGGCTGATTTTGGGGGTGATATGGCCCCTTCTTCCTTCGGTGCGCGCCTATGAAACCCCGTAAAAATACGGTGAACAATTTGACTGATGTGCGAGATCCCGTTCGCTCTGCTTCAGATGTTGCCCAGGGAAATCAAAGGCGATCGCGTAGTTCATTTCCATTAGCAACGCTCCGCCGTGCTGCAATCCAGCTGCGAAATTTGAGCCGACGTTTAGGGCTAAGCGCAGCAGCGATGCCGTCGGAAGAGGCCGATACCCCGCCATCTGCTGCTGTCCCTCCTCAGGTGGGTGCTAGCCAAGCTGAAGGAGATGCCAGTGGGGAACGTCTCGCAGATCCTATTGCGACTGCCAATCCAACGGAGTCTGAGGCGGTTCGCCCAGCCAGTCGCTCTCAAAAACAGGGAGGTCACCAGGGTTTTGCCCAGGTCTTGCACTTGGTTCGGCGGATTCTTGGGCGCAGTGTGGCTCAGTTTTTCGCCAGCCTCACCTTCTACACGCTGCTGCCGATTCCCTTTCCCCAGCGCCATGAGTTCCACCGTATTGCTCGCTTCGCGCCCTGGGTTGGCATGCTGTTGGGCTTAGGGCTGGGCATTGCCGATTGGGGCCTGGGCGCTTTGGGCATGAATGCCGGGTTGCGCACGGCCATTGTGGTGGTGAGCTGGCTGGGACTGACCGGGGGCCTGCACATGGATGGTGCCATGGACAGCGCCGATGGCTTGGCCGTGATGGACCCGAAGCGTCGCCTGACAGTGATGAGCGATAGCGTCACCGGGGCATTCGGAGTGATGGTGGCGATGTCGCTGCTGCTGCTCAAGTTTGCGGCGCTAATGGCCCTGCCAGTGGACCCCATTAGCCGGACGGTGGCTTTGATGGCTGCCATGGGTTGGGGTCGCTGGGGCCAGGTGTTGGCCATTGACCGCTATGTCTATCTCAAGGTGGAGGGCAAGGGAGCATTTCACAAGCGGCAGCTGCGATCGCCCGATGACCTCTGGCCAGGTCTAATTGCGCTGCTGGGCCTGAGTGCATTGTTTATTTGGCTATTTCCCTATCGTTGGATCTTAGCGGTGGGCATGGTGCTGGGGGGATTTGCGATCGCCTTTGGCACGGGGGCTTGGTTTGACCGGCAGCTGGGGGGCCATACCGGCGACACCTATGGGGCAGTAGTTGAATGGACGGAGGCACTTCTGCTTTGTCTCTTGACGCTGCTGTAATCCTTGCGGTGAGGCGTTTTTAAGAATATTGCTCTAAGGCTGGATGAACTATGATAATATTTTGAACCGTTGGGGCGATTAGCTCAGTGGTAGAGCTCCTGCCTTACAAGCAGGCTGTCACTGGTTCAAGTCCAGTATCGCCCATACGTTTTGACGAAAGCCCCCATGTCACTTGTTGATGTGGGGGCTTTGGTTTGACAGGAACTGAGCCGAGCTCACAGGAGATGATTATTGGTGACGGGCGGCTTCGAAGGTGAAGCTGCCATAACGGGGGCAATTCATCGGTAGGCTTGATTATGCAGAACTGGAGTTTCTATTTCCATGAGTGATCAAGCGCAGTCCGGTGCCGAGGCCGTTGATGCAGCCATTGCCAAAGGTCTCGACCTCGATGGCTCCCCTATCCCTGCCGACAAGCTGGAGCTCTACACCAGCGTGATGGGCCTGGAGGAAAACCGTAAGCGTAGTGGTGTGACGAATAGCATGCGATCGCGCATTGTCCGCATTGGCGCAAAACACATTGCCCAGGATGAGCTCAATCAAAAGCTAGTTGACGCAGGTTGGCCGGGTCTCAAAGATAAGGAAATTGCCTTCTACTACGGTGGCAAGTAGGAGCGACGAGTCTATTTAGTTGCTCAGCCATCTGGCTTTGTTCATGACTGATAAACGAGAAAGGCTGGGACGCTAATGTCCCAGCCTTTCTCGTGGTAATGAATTCTAATCTCAACCCACTGGCGAAAAAGCTCGGGCTAGCACTGGCTGGGTCTTCACCGTAATCAATACGGGCTCCATGTCATCAATGGGCTGGAGGGCAGTGGGAATCGCAACTTTGTAGCGGCTCTTGCAGGGAGGGAAGCTGCCCTGGCTAAACTTTTCGCGATGGCTGCTCCAGAAGCGTAGGATCGCTTCCAGGGTTCCGTAGAGGATGGATAGCTCGGTAAGGTCTAGGCGCGATCGCATGCCTTCTTGGGGATGAATGGAGCCAAAGTCCAAGTCAATGTCGTCCCAACTGGGCTGGTTCACTAGGCGGGGTCTGCGCACAAAAGGGGTTTCCACCTTGGGTTCGTAATTCAAAAACAGACAGTCCTGATTCTCAAAAGCAGCTTGCAGCGCTAGGGGATTGTCAGCGGCTTGGGTTACGGCTTCGCGGAAGGCCGTGAGGGCATTGACCGAGCGATAAATCACAATTCCATGTTCCAGCCCCAGTTTCCCAATAACAGAAACGTACAGCGGAGAGGTGACGCCCAGGGCTTTCATTTCGACAGAGAGGATTTCGCTGTCCAGCAGCCGCTTCCAGGGGGCGATTTTCCAGAGGTCGTAGGCTTTCTCTGCCAGGACAGCATAGAGGCGATCAGAAATGTCATCGGCCATGCCCATCAGCTCTCGCAGGTCGGGCACCAGTTCGTCCACCAGGGGCAGTTCAGGCTGATACTCCACACAGATATCTAGCTCCCGCAACATGCCGCGCAGCAGGAAATGCAGCTCGCGATCGCGCACCACCACACGACTGGGACGTTGGGGCTCCGTCGGTTCATCGGGCCAGCCCAGGGGCTCTTCCATGGCTTTGAGCAGGGACTGGACAAAAGCCGTGGGGCCATCTCCGGCCATCACGGCATCAATGCCCCGCACGAGCTGCTGGGATTCATCCACCCAGACGAAACAGTCCGCCCGTTGGGATTCGTTGGGTTGATCGGGGTTGAGGACTTCTGCATTGAGCGCTAAGCGATCGCCTTCCCACACGCTCTCCGGCTGCTGGGGCAAGCGGCGAAGGCGGCTAATCGTAGTGGGGCTCAGGCAATCCATGGGCAGAATCTGGCGGCAAAGAGAATAGGTGAGGCGCGGATGCTTAGGCGGTTTGAAACGAATTCAAAGGCTAACCTGCATAAATGAGCTGAGGAATTTCAGGGTAGACCTATCATCCATCATCAAGCTTTGCATCACAGTAGCTGTTCCTGCATAGGAATCGTAGAGGAAGTCGCTACAATAGAGTCAATACAGGCTCCTATCTCAATGAAATAGCTGAGATTGGGCAACCGTACCTTAAGTGATGCTGAATGACCATGACTTCCACTGAAACCTTGGCCGCGCCAGTCGTTGATGACAGAGGTATTCTGATCAGCGAAAAGGCTCTTGTTCAGCTCAAAACCCTACGGGAGCAGCAGGGCACAGATATGCTGCTGCGGGTGGGTGTGACCAATGGAGGTTGCTCCGGCATGTCCTACAAGATGGACTTCGCCACCCCTGAGAGCATTACTGAGAAGGATGAAGTCTACGACTACGATGGCTTCCAAGTGGTGTGTGACCCCAAGAGCTTGCTCTACATCTATGGCATGATGCTGGACTACAGCAACGAGCTAATTGGCGGTGGCTTCCAGTTCACCAATCCCAATGCCACGGCAACCTGTGGTTGCGGCAAGTCCTTCTCTGCCTAACGACGAGAATTCGACTAGCTCAGAAGATCTGTGAACCTCTATCGGGATATGGCATGCCATGTCCCCTGAGAATTGCCACACAGCATGGCAATATATTGAACGAGATTTCGAAGTGAACGAAAGGCGTACCGTTTAACCGTTTCTGTTGAGAAACGAAGCTGTACGCCTTTGGTTTGCAAGTTTTACCATTTACGTCCCTAACCATGGCCCAGACAGCAGAAGAGCTATTCAGCAGCGGCATTGAGCGTTACAGCAACGGTGAACCCGTGGGTGACCTTATCCCCGTGTTCAAGAGCCTGTGCGATCGCGCTCCCAAGAGCAGCCCCGCCTGGACCTGTCTTTCCTGGCTGTACCTCATCGACAACAAGCCCGAGCTAGCCTTCAAAGCCGCCAGCCGCGCCGTCAAACTCAATCCCCAGGATCCCCAGGCGAGAATCAACCTCTCCATGGCCATGATCGAAAGTGGCAAAAAAGGCGTCCGCGACCACATCGAAGCCGCCCAACAGCTCGTCACCATCTCTGAGGAGCTGAAAACTGAAGTGGAAGAAAGCATCGCCGACGGCTTTAAGCGTAAGCCCGATTGGAAGAGCCTCAAAAAAGTCCAAGATTGGATTTTTGAATAAACGCCCAACCCGCCAGACCATAGGGTTGGTTTAGCGAGACGTGATGGTGCATAACCAACATCCACCGCCAAAACCCAACCAACCAGCCAACCAGCCAACCGTAGCGGTGGGTTTAGCCCAAACCCCTGGTTTCTCTCCCAGATCCACCGCCAAAACCCACCATAGCCCAAGCCAAATTGAGATTCTTCGACCTTCACCGCCCCTGCCCAACAGCATCGCCATGAAAGACAAGCTGCTCAACGGCCTCAACCTGTTTCTGACGATTGATTTCTTCTTTGTCCTCGCCAGCTTTTTCTGGTTTGTGATTGCACTGGCAGGCCGCAGCCTGGACATCCCCTTGGGCTTTGATGCTTGGCACCGCCTTTGGGAGCCCGTATTCATGCCCGCCATCGGCTTGATCATGGCCGGTGCCCTGGTCAGCGGGGCCAGTAGCTGGCTGACTAAAAAGTGGGATGAGTTTAAAGCGGAATAACAAAAGCCAGGACTGCCCATGTCGCTAAAAGTCTGCCCATGACCCTGCAAATTCGCCAGCAATACAGCCTTGGCCAACAGGTCAACGATGAGCCCATTGTTTATGTCTTTGAGGATTTTCTCCAAGACAACGAAATGACGGAGCTGATTGCGGCAGCCCAGGCCAACCTCCAGCGAGCGGTGGTAAGTGCCGAGAGATCTGGCAAGGTGAGTCCAGGGCGTACGGGGCAAAACTGTTGGGTGCGCCATCGGCAGACAGAGGTGATTCGGGGATTGTGCGATCGCATCTCAACCCTGGTTGACCTTCCCCTCACCCAAGCCGAATCCCTCCAAGTCATCCACTACGCTGAAACCCAGGAATACCGTCCCCACTACGATGCTTGGGATGCGGAGACAGAGCGGGGCAAGCGTTGCATGGAGCGCGGTGGTCAGCGTCTCGTCACCTGCTTGCTCTACCTCAACGATGTGGAAGCAGGCGGTGGCACCTGTTTCCCAAAGCTGGATATGGAAGTGCGCGCCATCAAAGGTCGCATGGTGCTGTTTCACAACTGCCATGCCGGGACTGCCCTGCGCCATCCGGCGAGTCTCCACGGTGGTCTGCCCGTGGAAGCCGGTGAAAAGTGGGCCTGCAATCTTTGGTTCCGTGAGCGCAACTATCACCAGGATCCGAAGGCTCCTAAAACATCAGGCTTTAAGCGAGTCATTTAACCATCGACAGGTGATGGCGCAGCCCAAGCAAACGCAGCGATAAGTAGCTGGATTTATCCAGAAATGACTCGTTGTCAGGCATAATATGTCACCTCTGAGTATTCAGTGAATCGTCTCTACCCATTGATGTGACCCATGACAAACCAGCCACCCAGCGATGGCAGCCGCCGTCAGTCGAAGCGATCGCAGGCGTGGCAGTCGTCCGATGGAGCATCATCAGCCCAGCCTTTATCCAGTGACGAGGCAATGGAGCAGTTTAGTCTGCGTGTGCCCAAAGACCAGGTTCCGGCCAGGCCAAAGCCTCAGAATCCAGCCCAACCTCAAAAGGCGGTGGCAGAAAAGCCCGCTGCTGAGACGGCTCCAGCAGAAGCTCGCTATTCGCTCAAGGCCTTTGTAGACCAGACCCGCGATCGCGATCTCCAACAGGGCCTGTTTGAGCTGGAATCCCCCCGCATGCTCGACATCAACCTCAATGGCGAGGTTTGGATCAAGATGGGAGCCATGGTGGCCTACACCGGCAATGTCAAATTTGAGCGGGAAGGCATGTTGGAGCAGGGCATTGGCAACTTGCTCAAGAAAGCCGTGACTGGCGAAGGCGCTCGCCTGACCAAAGCCAAAGGCAGCGGCTCCGTGTTCTGCGCCGACTCTGGCAAGAAAGTCACGATTTTAAACTTGAATAACGAGGCCATTTGCGTCAACGGCAATGACCTCTTGGCCTTCGAAAAATCCCTGAGCTACGACATCCGCATGATGCGGCGCATCTCTTCGATGATGGCAGGCGGATTATTCAACATTCGTCTCCAGGGTAAAGGCATGGTCGCCATCACCAGCCATTACGATCCGCTAACCCTGCCAGTCACCCCAGGCAACCCCGTCACCACCGACCCCAATGCCACGGTGATGTGGTCGGCCAACTTGGAGCCTAGCTTTAAGACTGATATTCAGCTCAAAACCTTGATCGGCCGAGGGTCAGGCGAGTCATTTCAGATGGAATTTCGAGGCCATGGTTTCGTAGTAGTCCAGCCCTATGAAGAAGTCTATTTTCAGAGTGTTTCCTCTTAGGGAGCGATCGCGAACGTCACTTAATCGTCTACCTGACAGCGTCCTTCCTCGTCACAGGCCTGCATTTGCGCGAGTCGCTGCTCTCGTTCTGCAACCACGGCTGCTAAGTCACCACGCCCAGTGACCTTAAGCCGCAGGTCAGCCCAGATACCGTAGGCAGCATCCACTAAGGGTCCAATCACTGGCCACTTGGTTACTGCGTAAACCCAGCCCATGCCAAGGGTTTCGTAGATGCGGCGAAAGACTTCGACATTTTTGACGCTGGAGCCATCAGGCAAAACCGCATGGATGCGGCCCATGGCAGTTTCGAAGTCGATGCCACCATTGTCAGCTGCGCTGTAGTCGTCGGCTGCGACATCGACAAAGGCAACGAGGCCCCGACCCGCATCTTTCTGGGTCAGGAAGTTTACTTCTCGCAGACACAGCGGACATTGCCCGTCATAGAGAAGTTTTATTTTCCAGCTGGGTTGAGTGTCCTGGATCTTTAAAGCTTCCGTTGCAGCGGTCGGATTAGGTTCAGCTTGGGCAGCAGTCATGGGAAGTGGATGAGGTAGTCCCTACAGTTTAGAGAAAATGCAGGATGGACACCACATGGTGATGCATGGGGGCTGATTTTTTGTTTTGCAGTTTGGGTGGAGTCTGGGCG
The DNA here is from genome assembly GCA_937949725.1 of uncultured Pseudanabaenaceae cyanobacterium. Taxonomy (GTDB): domain Bacteria; phylum Cyanobacteriota; class Cyanobacteriia; order PCC-9006; family JAAUQQ01; genus JAAUQQ01. Next base: position 66,099 of record CALECT010000078.1, on the reverse strand, counting down.
ACGGAATTTAGCGATCGCAGAGCAAGTGGAGGAGTAGCCATTAGCGACTTGGTGTGTGATGGAGCCTATGCCTGGAATCAGGATTTAACTCGTGTTCGATGGGTTGAAGGTTGATGCCGAGGCGAAGACCTTGACGCTGGTTAATCCGTTGTATGGCAAACAGGTCACGCGATGTGAGGAGATGGAAGACTATGGTTTGAATAAGGCAGTATTTGAGACGATCCCGAACTCGACCTGGATAGCAAAAGAAAAATGACGATGATTCCACCCATCAAAGGAGCAATCACCGTCACTGATTTTAGATTACGAATAAGCCCCAAACTGGCGTAAAACTTATTTGCCAAACTTATTCGTTACAGGCTAAGGGGATGGCCGTTTTCCTGGATATCAAGGGAGTTGAAGCTGCGAATAGTTACGATTTTGCATCTCTGCTTGATAGCGTCGCAGCTTTTCAAGCGCTTGTGATTTCGAGGCTGTATCGTCCTGACTCTCACTACTGTTTGCAGGTGATTGAGTTGTCAGAGATTGCTTCTTCAGCTGCGCAGCTAAGGATAAGCAATTATTCCAGCCGGAGCTTTCGGTGGCCATTGGTGCTCGTTCTCCATGGGGCTAGGTTAGAGGACTCGATCAACAGGTATATACAGAGACGATGGACGAAGGATTAAAGTTGCATGCTTCCTTGTACGACCATCCTGCTAAAGGATGGCTACATTGCTGGAGTGCTTCGCGCTCTGCTTCAGTCTTTGGGAGCCTTGTAAGCCTGAGAACACGACTGTCTAATTTTTCTCCTTAGGAAGTGACGGGCTCCCCAAGCCTCTGAACAAGGGGGTGAAGCCCAAGTCCATTCAGCGAATAGGTCCAACAATAGGGACTGCTAGAATACGAGTAACCATCGCGTTTAACCGTTGGGTTAAGGGTTTTAAGCCATGCTTGCAACAACTACGCTAGGTCAAGGGCTGACGTTTGAGCAGTTCTTGGAACAATGCCCGGAAGATGGCCGCTATGAATTAATTGGTGGGGCAGTTGTGCGGATTCTAGCAACGCGGCGGCATGAGGATGTGGCAGATTTCATTGCGGAGTCTTTTAATGACGAGCGGCGGCGATTGGAGCTGCCTTATAAGGTTTCTGACCGCGTTGTTTTAGCAACGGAAACGACAGATGGGCAGGTGCAGGGTCGCCATCCCGATGTGAGTGTGGTGGATTTGGCGGTTTGGCGGGCGAATCGGACAGCTTATACGGCGCTGCGGGAGCCGATTCAATTAGCGGTGGAGGTGGTGTCTTCCAATTGGGAAGATGACTATGTGGATAAGCTGGATGAGTATGCCAGGTTGGGCGTTCGCGAATATTGGATTGTGGATTATTTGGCGATTGGTAGCCGGGCATTTCTGGACTATCCGAAGGAGCCAGCAGTGTTTGTGTTTTTGCTCAATGAGCAGGGTGAGTATGAGATGAAACGGTTTCAGGGGAGCGATCGCATCCATTCATCAACTTTCCCTGAACTAGAAATCAGTATTCAGAAAATTCTCGCCGTTTAACTTCCCCTTCAGATGTAATTACAACTTTTAAAGGCGATGAAGTGAAACTCGAATCATAGCCAGGTGCTACTGAGAGACATGGACGCCAGAAATGCAGCGGAGAGAGAAGCTTCCAACTCAAAAGCAAGGATACATGCACTCAGAAAACGTGTGCCTTTAGATGCACGAATCACCAGCAATAAGCTGACCGCACACTGACCCAACAAAAGCCAAGCGACAATAGCACCACCAATGCCAGCGTAAGGATGAAGAAACCAGTTGGACTTAGAGGAGTACAGCGAACCGAACAACAAAATTAAGCCAGTGAAGACGGAACAACTGACAAGCTTAGCCAACCTAATCTTGGGACTATACCCCTGATTAAACCAGCCTAAAAATGCGAATCCAAACGAGATCAGCAAAATCAAAGTGAGGGGCCAAGCCCAAAAAAAGAAGCTGGGCATCAGCGACATAAGCTTCCAGAAATATGACACCTCAGACATCTCTACGCCGCCTCGTCACCGACTAGCCATAACTCCAGCGTTCCCGGTAAAGTCTCCGCCTCTTCAAATAAGAGATTAATCAACTTATCTTTAATAGTCTCTGAAACACGACTATATGAGTCCGCTTACAATGAAGAAAGCTATTGCCAAAGGACACAGCAGCTCACCATGGTCGCCAGCACTGGAGTCAGAGACACAATCGCGACAATGGGCGACCTGCAAGAACGCCTTGGCCTCACCCAGACCCAGCGCAACGACTTTTTCCCTGAATGGCTAAATAATTTACCCACTCTCTCCTCCCAAGAGCAGAGCAGTGTAGATCGCATCAAGCAACGCTACGACTACCAGCGTAGCGACGGTCTTCTCCTCGAAGGCACCATCAACCTCATCGTCACCTGCCCCCTGCTAGAACTCCTCGGCTTCGTCGATCCGCCCTACCGAATCAAATCTCCCTACGGCATTGCCCTAGAGCTACAAGAGCCAGAAGAAACCATCAAAGGTTTCATCGACGTTTTAGTTTTACAAGAACAGCTCTGGATCCTCACCGTAGAATCCAAACGCACGAGCATCTCCGTCCCCGCCGCCTTCCCTCAACTCCTCGCCTGCATGGCCGCCAACCCGGACCGAAAATGTCCTAACTACGGCATGGCCACCAACGGCGACGAATTTGTCTTCCTCAAACTCAGCGCCAACGGTGAATACGACACCTCCCGCTCCTTCTCCCTTTTCCCCCGCCACCACGAGCTAGGCACAGTCGCCCAAATCCTCAAAGCCCTAGGCCGAAGAGTCTTGCACGATTAACCCTGCGCTAGTATAGAGACACCAGAGCAACGCGAGCTTTCAATCACGAGCATGACCGGCCATGGTTCAAGCCATTCGAGCAAGTCAAGTCACCTTGGCCCAACTAGAACAACACTTTGGCCTAGCGGCAGCTAAAGACCCAGGCTTTTTCAGCGAATGGCGCACTGCTCAAACCCAAGCACCAGCCACGCCCAGCGAGACAGAGCGCTTAGCTCGCATCAAAACCTATTTCAACTACCTACTGCGCACACCTCCCGTACTTGAAGGCGCAGTCAAAATGGTCGTCCTCTCCCCACTGCTCGAACTCGCCGGATTCTACGAACCCCCCTTTGCCATACGCGCTGAAGCGGAAACCGTAATCAGCAGCTTCGACTCTGACGATGAAGTGACTGTACGGGGAGCCATTGATGCCCTAGTTCTTCAAAATCAGCTCTGGATTTTGGTCATTGAATCAAAAATGAGCGACTTCTCCCTAACCAAAGCATTGCCCCAAACCCTGAGCTACATGCTCGCGAGCCCTCAGCTCACCACATTTGGACTGATCTTGAATGGCAGCGACTTTGTGTTCGTCAAACTAGAGCGAACCGCAGAAGACCAACTCCAGTCCGCTCAATACGCAACCTCAAAAGTCTTCTCTTTCCTGAGCCCTGACAACGAACTGGCAGAGGTTCTAAGTATTTTGAAATATCTAGGCAATGAAATTCGCTGATGGATATCGACAGATCTTTAATTGAAGAACTAGCCGAAGCAGCCACTGCCGATCGCCCCAACCTAAGCCTCTCCATCGGCATCTGCCAAAACGGCCAAGCCGAAACCCACCACTTCGGCCAAACCCACCCGCCTAGCGATAATTCTATTTACGAAATCGGCTCCGTCACCAAAGTCTTCACCGCCATCCTCCTCGCAAAGCTGGTGCAGAGAGGCACCCTTGGCCTAGATGACTCCGTCAGCAACCTGCTGGACCTGCCAAACTTCCCCAAAGCCATCACCCTCCGCAGCCTCAGCACCCACCACTCCGGCCTGCCCAGGCTCCCCCGCAACCTCATCTGGTCCCTCCTCAAAAATCCCGCCAACCCCTATCTCAACTACAGCACCGCCGACCTCTACAAATTTCTCAACCGCTACAAACGCACCAAACGCATCGGCCAATTCGAATACTCAAACCTCGCCGTCGGTCTCCTAGGGCACATCCTCGAAACCGTCACTGACACGCCCTACATCAAGCTCATCCAGCAGCACATCACCCAGCCCCTGAGCATGGCCGACACCACCATCCAGCTCAGCCCCGACCAACAGCAACGCCTCATCCCCGGCTACGTTCCCACCCGAAAAAGCAGCAAACCCACTCCAAACTGGGACCTCCCCGCCATCCCCGGCTGCGGAGCCCTCCGCTCCACCGTTTCAGATCTGCTCAAATTCGCCGTAGCAAACCTACAGGCCGAGGCTGAGTCCAACAATCCCCTCGCAGCGGCCATGGCCCTCTGCCAGCAGCAACAACGCAGCATCCGGAGCGATCGCAAACCCGACAATGACCTCAGCGACAACATGGCTATCGGCCTCGGCTGGTTCATCCGCCCCCTGCCCTACAGCAATATCACCCTCCACTGGCACGATGGCGGCACCGGCGGCTACCAATCCTCCCTCGCCCTCCATCTCCCCAGCCAAACCACCGTCATCGTCCTAGCCAACTACCCACCTGTCCCACCGGGCAAAGGCTTTGCAGCCGCCCCAATGGGGGATGAAATCTTCAACCACCGACTCAGCAAATAGTCACAAAAATCAGCTTGTCTAGGTCCCAAACGGCCCCTCGCAAGCTAACCTAAACGGAGAATTGCCACCCCATTTCCCTATGACTCGCCCCCTAGCTTCCAGCATCCTTCGGTTCGCCTGCTGCCGGTTCGCTTACTGCACCATGGCTTTGCCAGCTAGCGTGGGCGTCATCCTCAGCAGCAACCTCGCAATCCCCGCCCAAGCCGCCATCCAAACCTATGACATTGTCGTAGATGTCACCGCAGGCTCTCTGGAAGGCAATCAATTCACCGGCACCATCTGCTACGACGACGAATTCCTTATGGGCATTGGCACCGAAGAAGTCAGCCCTTACCTGGGCCTCAGTACCACAATGAACTTCTTGGGCAAGGACTACGACCAAACGGCAGATACCGACTATCCCGAATACCCCAAGCTCATCCTTGAAGATGGGGAAATCCAAAGCCTCGAATTTTGGGTGGAATCAGATCAGCGCGGCAGCTGGTGGAATACGCCAGGGTGGGACATACAACTGACTGAGCGTAAGCGATTTGAATCCACGCTCAAGAACTGCACATAAGAATGCATCTGAGCACAAAAGTAGGCAGTGGATGTTTCAGCAACTATCTATCGCCTACTCTCATCCCTCTCCATTCAAAACCAACTTTGGTGAGAGGATCGTCACACCCTGCTCCCCTAGCTTCAACTCACCGATGCCCAACAAGGCCCCCGCTTCATCAGTGACCCGCAGGGGCTCTGGGGACGGCTCTTCCGACCTCGGCAAACGCTGACCAAAATTCCAGCGGCGGACTAAGTCTGGTGTAAGGGCGATCGCATCAATATGCCCCAACACCTGCTCAGGATTCAGCAGCGCAAAGGTCTCGTTAGCCAGCTGGGCTTCAAGCTTTTCCAATGTCAAACTATCTGCTAATTCTAGGCCGCAGCTCTTGGTGCGAATTAGGCTAGCTAGGGTTCCGCCCACGCCCAGAAGCTCACCCAGGTCTCTTGCAATGGAGCGAATGTAGGTGCCGGGGCCACAGGCGATCGCCAATTCCACATCCACATATTTATCACCGGGCTCCCAACTCAGCAGCTCAATGCTGTGAACTACCACCTCCCGCTTAGGCACCTCAAACTCTTTTCCCTCACGGGCAAGGTCATATAACCGCTTGCCATCCACCTGAATCGCACTGTAGCGCGGCGGAACTTGAGTAATCTCTCCTAAGAACTGAGGCAATAACGCTTCGACTTGAGCCTGGGTTACCCCAATGGCATCAACCTCCCGCAGCACCTCCCCTTCCAAATCGTCGGTGCTGGTCGTAACCCCCAGCCGAGCCTTACCGATATAAGCCTTATCCGTTGGCAAATACTGGAGCAAGCGCGTTGCCTTGCCCACCGCCACCGGCAACACCCCCGTCGCAGCGGGGTCCAGCGTCCCGCCATGGCCAATTTTCTTCGTCCCCAACAGTCGCCGCAGTTTGCCAACGCAATCGTGGGATGTCCAGCCAGCCGGTTTGTGGAGATTAAGCAGCCCGTACAAGAATCGATCCGTCCCATTGCGAAATAGCCATACCAATCCTAGAGGCTATTTGAGTTCAAATGCCACAGAAGCGAAGGATGCAGACTAGAACCAATGCCGCCTAATGCTAATCGGGCGTAACGAGCTTTGCTTCAGGTTCCAGCAGGCAAATAACATAGCCATCATCGATACTGCCCAAAGTATCGGGATCAATATGCTGAGCCACCTTATCTAGCACCCCTTTTGCCGTCGCAATCAGCACTTCGGAGCCCTGGCGAGACAAACGACCCGCCACATTCATGACTCGCTGAAAATCCTTTTCCAGCTTAAAAAAGCGATAGTAATTGCCTTCTATCGCTAAAGAAAGATACTTGCGCCCCTCTGGCACTTCCACCATGCAGGGGTAATAAATTGCATTTACTGGCAAGAAGCGGGCGTAGGCAATATCTTCTTGGCCATGAAGCGGAGAAGCAGGATTCGACAGTAACTTGGCGTCCGGCTCCTGCACCCAGAGAGTATAGCCCTTGGGAGATTGGGTAATGGCCATGCGATCGCCTTTATTCCCCAACTTGCTCACCACATGGAGCAGCTTCATCTCCTCAGGGAACACCCGGTAGAAGCTGTAAAACTCCCCCTCCCCGGCCTGAATCGCACTGAGGTGCTGCTCCAAGTCAGGCACACTAATGTGGCAAGTACGGTATTGACGCCGTTCCATCAACAACTTGCAGACGGCTGGCGCTTGAGCTGACAACTCCGCTAGTAACATGTGACACCCATTCTCTTTTTTGGCCAGAGGAGACCGGTCATCCACCACAGTGGCTTACCCAGAATCTTTCTACACCAGCGGACTCGCTGTGACTTTCGGAGATTTCGTAATTATCCCCATCTAGATTCTAGGAAGTTTCCTGCACTTTGCAAGTTACAGCCCAGGGGTAAAACCCGTAATTTAATGAGGCTTTACAAGCCTAGGATTCCCAGAATCTCTGGTTATGATTTACGCGCCAAGGCCAGTCTGATCCAGATATTCGCTTTGCAATGGATATATCCTTAGACGAGCTTCGTAAACCAACGTTCCCCTAAGATGCTGGCCCCAATAGAGACGGGGCAAGCATTCCATCGCCGTTACCACGACAATCTATTGCTCACCCCGTCTCCCAGGAAATTCAGTTAACGACTGGCCTATGACGAAGGCCAAATCTAGGCCTAACTCACCGGTTGAGCCGTTCCACCAGCGGCCCTTTCAGTCTCATTTCCGCCAGAATTCGCAACTTGGAAGGCCGGATCAACGCTGCGAATCTCTAAGTTATTCAGCAAGGTTGTAACAAAAGCGAACAGTAGGAATGGCAGAGAAAGAACCAAAATCAATCCCACAGTCGCCAGGGCATAAACGGGTGAGCCAGCTCCCATCAGTGCCAGCGCCGCCGCCAAGCTCAGGAAAATAACAATCAGCCAGATGATGATTTGGCCGTAAATATCACCGAAAGTGAGGGTGCAAGCCAGGCGATAGTTCTTGGGAGTTTGCATAGGAGAATCCAAACGGTGACCAAACGGTAGAAATTTTGCAAAGGCTTGTTCAAAAAGGGCTTATTAAAGCTGTTTTTGGTTATTGCCAAAAGCAGGGACAAAAAAAGGGCCTTTGCAGGTCCGTGTCCCGGAAAAGGGAATTAGAGGTAATCCGTTCGCGAATACCTACCCACCTTCAGCCTAAAAGCAGCTTTGAAAAAATGCTCTTCTGAGCCATTCCTTCCACCAGTCCTGCAATAACATTTAACGCTGCTTAACCTTGGCCTAGGCGTCGCGAACGACCCCAGCAAACACCGACCCCAAGGGCAAAGAACAGGCCAATACAATCTGCGGCGAGATCGGCCCCTTCGCCCATGCGACCCCAATCCAAAGCAGATTGCAGGATTTCGATCGCCAGTCCAAAAACGGTCCCAGCGATGGCAATCATCACTAACTTTCTGGGGTAAGCCTTAAGCCACAACGTCCCAAACCCAGCAAACAAGAGAAAGTGAGCCAGCTTATCTAAGGGCAAATCGGAGGGCGGCCCCGGAGGGTTGTAAGGCAATAAACAAATCAGCACAATAAGGACAGACCAAGCCCAGGCGAACATGGCCCAAGGCTTCCGACGACGGGTCCCATGACCTCGATGAAGCTGTTTTGTCTGAGAAGGCTTATCCACTAACTGCTATTCCTCATTTTTTGCCGAAGAGACCTGATGCACAATCATTCCAATGAATAGTCGACTGACTCGATGACTCGCAGATCATGACCCGAACAATCGTTTGGTTTCGTCGCGACCTGCGCATTGCAGACCACGCCCCGATTTATCGCGCCGCCATGCGGGGTGACGTGATTCCGGTGTTCATTTTAGACCAGGCCCTATTGCACCACCCGGAGGTGGCGACCGCGCGGGTTGAGTTTATGCTCAACTGCCTGCACAGCCTCGACCAAGACCTGAAAGCCAGGGGCGGCAGGTTGATTATTCGCTTTGGCGATCCCAGTGAGGTGTTGCCGAAGCTAATCCATGAGACCGGAGCCGAAGGCATATATGCCTACATTGACTATGAACGGATTTACGGACGCGTTCGCGATGCCGCCGTTAATGCAGCCCTAGACCAGGCGGGAATGCGGATTCGCTGGTTCGAACCCATTGGTGGCGACGGCGAACTCATGGCCTACCCCAAATACCGTTCCCTCTGGTATGACCATGTGCGCCAATCCCTCGTTCCCACGCCGAAAGACATTGCCGTTCCCGCTGAGATTCCCGGCGAAGCAATTCCCAGCGTTGCAGACCTCGGCTTGGTGCCTGACCTGCAAAAGCCCCAGCCTCCTGCCGGGACAGCGGCAGCGCGGCGATTGCTCCAGGAGTTTGCGCTGTACAAGAGCGATCGCTATTACTGGCAGCTCTCCTACCCCGGTGCCGAAGCCACCACCGGCATTAGTCCCCATGTAAAGTTCGGGGCCATTTCCGTCCGCGAATGCTACCAACTCACCGAGAAATATCTTCGCCCCAACCCCGACCTGCGGGTCCAACGCAGCCGCCGTCAGCTGATCTCTCGCCTGCGCTGGGGCAGTGGCTTTACCCAGCGATTTCGGTATCTACCGCAATTGGAATTGCGATCGCTCTACAGCATCTTTGACGAAGACGACTGGGACTTCGACGAAGACCTCTACAACGCCTGGCGCTTGGGCCAAACCGGCTTCCCCATCGTGGATGCCGCCGCCCGCTGCCTCATCGGAACCGGCGGCTGGAAAGCCCTCAACTTCCGCAGCCGCGCCATCTACGCCAGCTTCCTCAGCAACCTGTTGGGCATGGACTGGCGCTACGGTGCCCTCCACTTTATGCAACACCTGATCGACGGCGACTGCCCCATCGACCATTACCAATGGGCCATGCAGGCAGGCGTTACCCACTGCCTCAACAAAAGCTGGACCCGCATCTATAACCCTGGCCAAGTCGCCGTAGACCGTTGCGATCCCGACGGCGACTTCATCAAACATTGGGTACCTGAACTAGCCCATCTACCCTCAGACCAGCTAGGCGACCCGCCCCTGCTAGAACGCCAGGCCTGCGGCTACGCCGCGCCCATCCTCGACTACAAAGACGCTCGCCAACGCCGCGTGAAAATCCTCGAAGCCCAGCGGGGTAAATTTCTCAGCCGAGCCAACATCGTCCCTTATCTGGCCCGAATGCCTGAAGACTGGACGCCCTTTGGCGGCGATCGCCCCGCCCACGCCCTCCAGCCCCAAGAAGCCTTCTCTACCGGCTGGGCTGCAACAAAAGACCTAAAACTATTTCCCCCCGCCCTCGATCTAGATCATTTGGACGAGCGCCAAGCCAAAATCCTCCGCACCTGGTTCATCGCCCACGTCGATGTCAAGCCCCACAAAGGCAAAAAAGGCCGAAAACGCAGCAAGGCCAAGCCCGACAATGGCCAACTCCCCCTCTTCGACCTCGAAGCCTGGTCCAGCGACGAAGTTATGGAAGAAAGCGGCCTAGCCGGGGAAACCCTCGAAGTCTAAATTTGCCTGAGTACCATCGCATAGAACATCTATAGGGCCATGAATGGCAGTTATAGATCTAAAGCAAATTGCTTAAATAAAACATTTGTACTATTTTGTTCTTATGGATCAAAAACAGCACGGGAGTTCCCGCCATGTCCGACCCCACTCTCCAAAACATTAACCCCGCCCTCATCCCCCTCGACTGGAGCTTTTACGCCACAGACAGCTCCATCGTCTTCAAACTGGAGCCCAACGCCTTCCAGCCCTACTGGGTCGAAGCCCACGCTCACTTCGGTCGCTTCAACAGCCTGCCCCTCTCCATCACCATGACCTCCCACAAGGAGGGTCTGGAAGACGGCACTGCCCTGCTTGAGCGCATCCTCAAGGAACTACTCCAACGACGCCTCCCCGACTTCTTCAACCGCAGCGGTCCCCCAGCGGGCTTGGAGCTTCAGCCCTCAATTTACTACTTCGGCATTCACGTGCAAATGGACGCGATCGCCTTCGACAGCCCCCTTATCAAACACATGCCTCGTCGCGCCCGTGCCCAAATCGAGAAAGTCCTCAGCATCATCCCCTCCGACGACCTCACCAACATCGCAGATGATTTTCCAGCGGCAGACAGCTCCGTTGACCCAGCCCCCGTTTCTGCCGTGAACGTCACCGCCCCCGCTGCAATAGCCCAGCCAGCGCCTCTACCAACAGCGAAACCTCAACCGGTTGTAGCTCCTGTTGCAGAAGCAATTCCAGCCGTTGAAACAGCTCCAGCCCCCAAAACAACCAAAAAGCGCACCAAGAAAGCCAAAACCAACCCAGCCCCCTCTCCCGGCTTCACCGCAGCAGCTCCTGCGAGCCAGCCCAGCAGCCGAGTGATCCAGCCCAGCCTCGTCAGCGTCACTGCTCCAGCGGCCTCAGCCCCGGCAGCAACCGCCGTCATGACCGCCCCTGTGCCAGTTGCCGCTGGAGCCGCTTGGGACTGGGAAGAAGATGACGACGACATTGTTTTTTAGTCGACATTGTCTAGCAGCAAAGCGACCCCTCCTAGCCTCCCCTTTTCCAAGGGGAGGAACGGGTTTGATGGTGGGCGGCAAATATTGAGGGTAAAGACAACAGCAGTCACAGCTCCCCACAGAAGACGCCCTCCGGGCATCAGCACTTTGACGGCGTAAGCCGCAGCCCCACAAACCAACCAGCCCAGCACCGTAACGCCCATCCCAAATCTAAAAAGGCCGCCCCACAGAACTCCTTCCACTCCGACACTGCTGTAGCAGGGGGTAACCCATTGGGGGAGACTTTGTCCCCCATTGGCGGGAGTTTGAGGGCTGGCCCTCATAGATTTGCGCCTTGCCTCTAAAAAGCTAGGCCCAAACCACAGCCAAGCAGAATTCAACTCCACTCAGCCATCGCAAAAGCCCCGAGCATGCTTGGTTTCGCAAGCTCAACCAACCTACATCCCTGCATTTGCAGCCAACAAAGCCGCCGTCCCCTGCACCACCTCCGGATGGCTCCAATATCCCGTATGAGCCCCCAAAGGGCTATCCCCCGTATCCACCTGAACCTCCCGAATCCCATCCTGCTGGTCATACAACCGCCGCGTCCCAAACGCCAACAAATCATCCACATCATAAAAAAGCTGCCACTGAACAGAACCCGCCTCCGACTTCCCATCCAAACCTGCCACAGCCCCCCCCAACCCTACCGGCCTCAACCCGATCGCATCAGCCCGCAACAACTCCCCCGCCGCCAACTGATCCACCAACACCTGCTTCCGCATAAAAAACAACGGCAACTGCGACGCCAAACTCGTCAACGACCCCAACTGCAACTCCCCCGTCTGGGCCTTCATCCGCCACCGCTCAAACCTTGTCGCATCCGCATCATCCCCCTGCTGGCAATAACCAGGCCGATGATCCGGCGCAAACAAGCCATACAAAAAATCATGGGTAACCGTCACCCCCAAGCTATGCCCAACAAGATGTAAACGCACCTCTGGCTCATCCACAAACCGATCCAGTTGCCCCAACACCTGCCCATAAACCGCCCGACGAATATGAAACTCCCCATCGCGGGAGCCATAATAAATCGCATCCCCCACCCCACGAATCAGCATCTCCTCCCGCAACCGCCCCACCAGATTCCGAACCACAGGCGTGAACCAAGGAAAATCAATTCCTCGGCGACTACTCACCCCCAACAGTTGATTGTTTGGATTATTGGGATCACTGGCATTCGCCGCCTTAATCTTTTCGTAACTCGTCCGCTCATTAATAAAATTCTGCGCTCGCGTCAGACATTCATCAGGCCGTAGCTCAATCAACTGCGGCATCGGCTCTTGGGGCAACTCATGGCCCCAGCTAACACCGATATAGCCATGGGGAAACTGCTGCTCCAGCTCGGGATTTTCCGCTAGGAGCGATCGCCACAATCCCTCATACAGCCCATCGGGAGCCACCGGCTGGGGCTCCGGACTCATGCCATGGACCATCACCAACAAATTGACTGGCTTAGACATAACGCTAAAAAGCAAATAACGGCTGAGCAACAAAAGCTACTGCCCAAAACAAAACAGTCCCGTTCGGCAGTCTATCCCTAGGGCTGGGACTCAGCCAAGGAATCACAACAGCACTTATTAAGTCTCCAGCAAGCCTCATCACCCAGCATCTGAATCAGTCCAGCTCGAAAGCGGTTGAGCCCTTGCAAACTCTTGTAAGATCAAAAGTCTGGGAGCCAACGGAATCCGAAACCTTCGAGATCAATCCGCTCGCCCAGCTTTGATTACTTCTTCTTTCTTCGCGACATTATGGGCAGCACGTTCGGGCATCTTTTTCGCATCACCACCTTCGGCGAATCCCACGGTGGCGGCGTTGGCGTCATCATCGACGGTTGCCCCCCTCGCCTCAAAATCGACGTCGAAGAAATCCAATTTGAGCTCGACCGCCGCCGTCCCGGTCAGAGCAAAATCACCACCCCTCGCAAAGAGACCGACACCTGCGAAATCATGTCAGGCGTCTTCGAGGGCCGCACCACCGGCACCCCCATCTGCATCATGGTGCGCAACAAAGACCAGCGCCCCGGCGATTACAGCGAAATGGCCACGACCTACCGTCCCTCCCACGCCGACGCCACCTACGACGCCAAATACGGCTTCCGCAACTACCAAGGTGGAGGCCGATCCTCAGCCAGGGAGACTATTGGGCGGGTTGCAGCCGGGGCGATCGCTAAGAAAATCCTCAAGCAAGTCGCAGGCGTCGAAGTCATCGGCTACGTCAAAAAAATCAAAGACCTCGAAGCCACCAACATTGACCCCAACAGCGTCACCCTCGAACAGGTCGAAAGCAACATCGTCCGCTGCCCCGACGCGACCTGCGCCGAAGAAATGATCGCCAAAATTGAAGCGATCGGCAAAGCGGGCGACTCCATCGGTGGCATCGTCGAATGCGTTGCCCGGGGCCTGCCCAAAGGCCTGGGCGAACCCGTCTTCGACAAGCTCGAAGCCGACCTCGCCAAAGGCGTCATGTCCCTGCCCGCCTCCAAAGGCTTCGAAATCGGCTCCGGCTTCGCAGGCACCCTGATGACCGGCAGCGAACATAACGACGAATTCTACATGGACGAATCAGGCAACGCCCGCACCCGCACCAACCGCTCCGGCGGCACCCAAGGCGGCATCTCCAACGGCGAAAACATCATCCTGCGCGCCGCCTTCAAGCCCACCGCCACCATCCGAAAAGCTCAAAACACCGTCACCAAAGACGGCGAAGAAACAGTGCTTTCCGCCCGAGGCCGCCATGACCCCTGCGTCCTCCCCCGTGCCGTGCCCATGGTGGAATCCATGGTCGCCCTAGTCCTCTGCGATCATCTGCTGCGCCAGCAGGGCCAATGCAGCCTGATTGACTGGTAAGCGAACTTGGCCCCCCTGCCATTCGCTCAATGCTTCCAAACAAAAGCTCCTTGCATCCAATGGATGCAAGGAGCTTTTGGACTTCACGAGCACAGAAATCATGCAGCTGAGGCCGTCGGGCTCTGTAAACGTTCACAAACGATGGAATCCACCATTAACGAATTCGTCAACTCGCCACTGAACACTTCAAGACGAGCATCGGGCTGGGCCCAAAACTCTAAAGCCTGAGCTGCCCAAAGCACGCGCTCTAGGAGGAGCTGATCCTGAGCATCCATCACCCGCACAATCTGCAGCGCCGAAGATAAATTCTGATAAGAGCACAGCAATAAAGCCTGGGAAGATTTCAACTCAACGGCAGGCGATGTCTCAATTTTAACAGCATCGTCAGGTGCCACAGCCTTATGAGCAGATCCCTTATGGGACAGCGGCATAGCCTTGAGGTTCGACGGTCCCATTACTTTAATCTCCGAACTCTTACGACAATCTCAGATAGAGGCCTCAACCCCTCCCAGCCTTAGATCTAAGCCAGATGCTTATCTACAGCTTGGCTAAATTCCTCATAGGGCTTAACCCCTACAAAGGTTTCCACCAACTCACCACCTTTGAAGATCAACACCGCAGGAATACTCTTCACGGCGTACTGCTTGGCTAAGTCTTTGCTGTTATCAATGTCGACCTTAGCGATCGCCGCTTTACCTGTATAGGCATCCGCAAGCTGCTCCATCAAAGGAGCAACGAGCTTACAAGGCCCACACCAACTGGCCGTAAAATCCACCACAACTAGATCATTCACTGCTACGAGCGCTTCAAACGCTTCACCTTGAACATAATCAACAGTAGCCATGGGGACTCTCAAAAAAACAGCGTGAATGCAACGGTGAAAACCTAAGATCTCAAGAGAGCTAGACAGGGGGAATTCCGTAACATCCCTCTACAAGGCTACACCTATAACGACACAAGTTAACAATTGAAGGAGTACTAGGGCAACATTCTGTAACACCTTTCAAGGAAAGAATAAAAGCCCCTACTCCACGACCCTGTCAGTTAAGGGAACGTAGCGTCATTACGCCCTGCTTTACAAAGGTTCCAAAGCCAGAGTCCCACCTGTAAGCCTTAGGCAGAAATGGGAAATGTGATGGAGGTACAGCATCCCCACGACAATGCTCCATTGGCCATGAACTTAAGCAAGCCGCTACAGACTCGCTGCATATCGATGTAGAGAGACAGCTCTATGCGTGCCTCATTCATTTCCACGAAGATTCAAGCATCAAACCGAACTCTCTGCTTCACCGTTAGATTCCGCAGGTTCTACCAGGGACAAATCTCCTTCTGGAGCAGCAGCAGGTTGACCTGAGATCCGAGGCGTCTTGCCATACAAACGATCCAAAACCCGCTTCACTGAAATTCGCTTCCAATTACTGCCCCGCTTCGTACGGTAGTCCTGCTGATTCAACCAATCAGCAATCTTTTGTAAAGACTTACCCGACTTATGGTGACGACGAATAAGATCAATCACCTTCTGCTCTGAAGGGTCCTCAACAAGCTCACCATTCTCAGTCTTGAGCCCATAAGGTGGCGAGCCATAACCCGCATAGCCACCCTGAGCAGCCTTAGAGCGACGCCCTTGCTCCAAGCGTTCCCACACTGAATGGCTAGCGTTATCGGTACCAGTTGAATCAGCAGAATTAAGATTCATGGGTCGGAGAAGTTTCAAGTGGCGATGCAATCTCGTCACGACAAGCCAAAGAGAACCGTCAACCTCTGCCCTAACCATAGGTAGAAGGAGGCATCCGACAGACAAACCCTCGCTCTTTGTCTATGACAACTAAATCCAAAATACCATCTGCTCAATCGTTCCTCGAAAATCCACAAGGGCTCATCGCATTTTGCAAGCCGTGAAATCGCAACATTTGTCCGCGTCGAGAGGCGATCGCTCAGCCTAGGTCCCCAAGCACCACTAGGGCAGGCACTTGGCCATAATAAAAACCAGTGAAGGATGACTCCACTGGTTAAAACTCAGGGCTTATCAGACATTCTGAACATTGCCCATTAAGTTGCAAATAAACAACATGTCCTAGTGCAAACTGAAGCCTTCCTGAAATCTACTCAAAAAGCAGGCCCCAACAAAACTGGTCAGCACTAGCATCATTTAAGGGAAGGAAACCCAGGCATACAAGAGCTGTATGACCTAGGCATCGTCCCAAATTGAGCCATTCCAGAAACTTAGCTACCAGCACAAGGATCTGCAGCGGCGCAAGGGTCAGCAGCGCAAGGATCTGCAGCGGCACAGGGGTCAGCGGCGCAAGGATCTGCAGCGGCGCAAGGATCAACTGCTTCAGTCTTGCCACCAGCACAAGGGTCAACAGCGCTGGAGCAGCCAGTGGTAACGCTCCCCACGCCCGCTGCCAACACCGTAAATGCAGCGATGGTCGCCCAAGAATTAATGCGCATGTTACTTTTCCTCACAATGAACAGGTACAGAAAGGATTCTTACACCACAGGGGGACAAATGTTAGCAAGATGCAATAAATTCCTCAAATTAATTAAGGAGAGGCAACCTGAATTTTTCCTGAGAATCGGCTAAAGCTTGGCTAAGTTCGCAGCCATTTAAGCTTTTTGAGGGCAGAATGAATTTAGTGATTTTTCTATTGAAAGAGACTCGGTCAGCATCACTGCACAGGCAGATTTTAAAGGAACTGACGAAGGTCTAACCTTTCTCCCCTCGGAGCTTGTTCGGTATTCCATCGAATCATTTCCATGGCATCAACGCTCGAAGCGACTGCTCAGAAATAGACAGGGAACTTTCCCATGAATTGTCCTCCAGCCTGGAGTGTTGAGGCAGTTGCAATCCAGGACTTACAAGCATCAGGTCTATCTATGCTTAATATCGAAAAAACTAATCTTGCGAAAATTAAGAACGGATTGAGATTTATCTAGGGAATCTCCATTGCAGCTCTTAACATATGGACTGCGATGCCTCAAATCGAGCCCATTATCATCATCTAAATCGTCCATCCGCGAGCAATCTATCCCAATGTCCAGTAACGATTGGCACGTAGATAACACCAGCAACTGTAGAAGCGTTGCCCAGAGGGAAACACCTGAAGACACCGTTTCTCCTTATCGCCTTTATCGCTTTTTGACCCAGCTAGATGACATTTTATTAGCCCAGGCAAGCGATGAGCTAAGACTGGTAGAAATTCGCACTCTGGTACGAAGTTTTCTCAATGAATCTCCCTGGATGATGATGCAATGTCCTCAACCCGATCCAAAGCGAGGTTGGGCCGTTTCTAAGCTCTACGATGATACGGACTACCCCCTCACCGTTCAGCTTGTAAGTTGGAATCCCGGCATGCTGTCATCTATTCATAACCACGGTGCCTGGGGGCTAGTCGCCATTTTGGATGGAGAAGAGCGCAATCGATTTTGGCAGCCCCAGACCGAGGGGAAATCCATGGTGAAAACCCAGGAAACCATCCTCCAGCCCGGAGAGATAATCACCTTTATGCCCGATGCGATTCACCAAGTGGAAGCACTCGGAGAGGAGCCAGTTCTAAGTTTTAATTTATACGGAAAGACCGATTACAAAGCACGTTTCAAATACAACGTTCAGACGAGCGAAGCCAGTCCGTTTTAGGCCCTGCTCTACCCACTGTCTGATGTTCCCTCGCCCCGAGTTCTCTCCTTGAAAGCGCCCAAGTCGAAAGCGGCCCATCCTCCCCCAATTCCCCGTCGACGCAGCTCCTTGCAGAAGCGTCTAATTATCAATGTGGGGCTCCTCACCCTAGCCGGGCTTAGCAGCATCACGGGCTGGGCAGCATTGCAGATGCGTCAGCAGCTCATTGGTAGCCATAAGCAGCACCTGGAGGCGATCGCTCAGCTGTTCCCAGAGCGGCTCAAAGCAGCTCAGTCTTCCCCCCCTGCCATTGAGCAATCAACAACCACTCCATCAGCCGTTCAAGCGGATAACCTAACGAACTCCCCGCCGCTATCCCAGATTGTTCAACGCAGCCTGAGCGACATTCCTCGCCTGGATCCCCTTCAGAACAACACTATGGTCTGGGTACGTGATAACCAACAGACCCTGATTGCTCAGTCCAATTGGGCCGAAAAGGATGCGATTTCCAGTGAAAACCTAGACCCCCTGATGGACAACCAGGGCATGATCCAATTGGTGAGCTGGGGCGATCGCTACTTTTTGGCTTGTCGCCGTCGCATCCAATGGTCTGATGCAGTCGAAAGCAACTCAACGGCTCCTAAATATCTCGACCTCTATTTAGCCCATGATGTCACCGCTCAAAAAAAGATGATTACTCGGGGGCTGGGTCAGCTCCTGCTAGCCGATCTGCTGATCACTCTGATACTCATGGGGGCGATCGCAGCTATTGTCCGCCAAGGCCTCGCCCCCATTGCCCGCATCAACCGCCTCGCCCAGGAAATATCCGTTTCGGACCTCCAGGACACCCACCTCGCCGAAGACCAAGCCCCCGAAGAAATCCAAGCCCTTGTCGAAGGGTTTAACGCCATGCTGGGGCGTCTCTCCCATGCCTGGGACCAACAGCGCCAGTTTGTTAACGATGCCTCCCACGAGCTGCGCACTCCTTTAGCGATCGTCGATGGCTATCTGCAAAGCTTGCTGCGCCGCAAGAAGAACCTCAATCCCCAACAACTAGAAGCCATTGAAACCGCCTCAGAAGAAACCCAGCGCACGATCCAAATGCTCCAGGAAATGCTCACCATTGCAAGGGCCGACAGCGGCCAATTGGAATGCGAGCTTCAGCCCGTCGCGTTGAAGCCTCTCCTTCAGGATGTGGAGCGCCGCACGGAGCATATCTACCAGCGCACTGTGCGTTTAGAACTACCCAAGGCTCCCATCACTGCCCTGGTAGATCTCGAACATCTCCATCAGGTGTTGCTCTATCTCGTTGACAATGCAGTGAAATATTCTGACAGTCAAAGCGAAATTTGCCTGCGTCTTGCTAGTCTTCCATCAGAGACCAGTGACGATTGGGTGACTCTCGCCGTAATCGACCGGGGAATTGGCATTCCTCCCGAACAGCAACGCTGCATTTTTGAGCGCTTCTACCGGGCCGATGAAGCTCGCCACCGTAAAGGAGGTACGGGCCTCGGCCTATCTCTCACCAAAACCCTCGTCGAAGCCATGGGCGGCCACATTACCGTCTCATCAGCATTGAATCAGGGCTCAACCTTCACAATTCACCTCCGCCCCGCCAAAGCCAATTAGGCCAAGCACTGGGCAACCTCCCTCAGGAGGCGATCGCTGAACTACCCCATTCCCGACCTCTTTTCCAGATCTATGAGCGCAAACATCCTGGTTGTCGAAGATGAAGTTAAACTCGCCCGCTTGCTGGAGCTAGAACTAGTCCAGGAAGGTTACACCGTCACCCTGGCCCACGATGGCCTGGCCGGACTAACCGAAGCTCGGGGTGGCGACCCAGACCTCATCATCTTGGACTGGATGTTACCGGGCATTAGTGGCGTGGAGATTTGCCGCAGACTCCGTTCCACAGGTATGCAAACTCCGGTCATCTTACTCACCGCAAAAGATGAGGTCTCAGCCCGTATCGAAGGCCTGGATGCAGGGGCCGATGATTACGTCATCAAGCCCTTCAGTCTAGAAGAGCTTTTAGCGAGGGTACGTTCCAACCTGCGCCGACAAAATCCTAGCGATGCCGATGTCCTGGAATTTGCTGACCTCAAGATGGATCGCAAATCCCGAGAAGTGAGCCGGGGAAACCGCACGATGGAGCTCACCGTCAAGGAATACGAGTTACTGGAGTATCTATTGGCCCATCCCCGTCAGGTCATCACCCGCGACCAAATCCTCGAGAAGGTCTGGGGTTATGACTTCATGGGAGACTCCAACATCATTGAAGTCTACGTGCGCTACCTGAGACTCAAGCTAGAAGCCGAAGGTGAACCCCGCCTGGTTCAGACCGTGCGAGGCGTTGGCTACGTCATCCGCGAATAATGCCGCACTGCAGACCGGATAGGGGGAAATGAATTGCTCCCTATCCGGTTATAGAGCCAATCCCGCAGCCCACATTAATTAGAGTGCATCACTGCTAGCCAAAGGCTCCACAGCCACGGCATCACCCACTTCCAATTCCAACTCCGCAGCTCGCCCACCGCGCAGCTCAATCACCTGATCTACTAGAACGCCAAAACCGGGGCCATAGGTGGCACAGGGCGTTGAGTCACAGGGGGGAACATCCTCAGAAATTCCCACAATCTTGCCTTCATGGATAAAGACCATATCCAGGTCAATTACCACATTTTTCATCCAGAACTGCACAGGCCGAGCAGGCTCAAAGCCAAACAGCATTCCCCGGTCATCTGCCAAGCTAGCGCGATACATCAACCCTGTAGCCTTCTCTCCCTCAGTGCGAGTCACTTCAAGCCCAATGACTTCTCCTCCCAGTTCAACCTGGGCAGCAACTGGCAAAACCTGGGCCAAGTTCGTCAAGCTAGCACCTGAATGATCAATCTGCTCACTGCTTGAATTCTCCCGCACAGCCCCACTATTCGAGCTGCCTTCATCCGCAGACACCTGAACTGAGCTACAGCCCAGCAGCAACAACGCGGTGCCACACAAGCCTGCCGCCATCACCCGAGAGAAGATAACCTGACTTCCAAACAGCTTCATCTCAACCAACCTTGCCTGCCTAGGATTCTCGTAGAACATAGCCCACTCCTCGCACTGTTTGGATCAAGCGCCTGCCCCCGCCTTCTTCAAGCTTAAGACGCAAGTATCGAATATACACTTCAATCACATTGGACTCACCCATGAAGTCGTAGCCCCAGACATTCTCCAGGATCTGCTCTCGGCTCAGGGCCTCTCCGGGGTGATCCATCAAATACTTGAGTAGCTCAAACTCTTTCACTGTCAGCTCGATCGCCTCACCATCGCGAAAGACCCTGCGCCCCGCCATATCCAGGGAAAGATCATCAAAACGCACTTGATCTTGCTGGGAACCATCACGATCGCTCTTTAAGAAGAGCTTCATCCGCTGGAGCAACTCATCACTGCGATAGGGCTTCAGCAAATAATCATCCGCCCCGGATTCCAGACAAGCGACCCGGTCCTCCACATTGTCCTGGGCCATCAGCAACAACAGAGGCGTGGTCACCTTCATTGACCGCAACTGCTCGCACAGGCGCAACCCCGATTCACCCGTGAGCTTGGCATCCACCAAAATCAACTCCGGCTCATAGCGCCCCACTTGCTGGAGCGCCTCCACGCCACTGGCAGCACTGAAGGGTAAGCATCCCCCCTGCTTCAAGTCTTTACAGATGGACTTCACTAAGTCGCCATCTGCAGCGACAACAAGAACCCGATGGAGGGTGGCGTTGGGATCAACTTGGGGATCCATAGTCTACTCCTAAGGCAGCTCAACAGAAGTTGGCTTTGCGATGTGAGGCAAGCCCCAACCGAGCTTCTCCCGGAGCAAACGGAAGAATTCTGGCGGTTGTAGGCGAATGAACCGGGCGCTATAGGGCGATCGTTCAATCTGAACGCGATTATCCGGTAAAACGGCACAGCCTGCATTGCCATCCACCACCATCACCATTGGATTTGGCGTGGCTGGCGTCACCACCACCTGCTCCTTGTCCGAAAACACCAGCGCCCGCGACGCGAGAGAATGGGGGCAAATCGGTACCAGCTGAAGTGCGGGCACATCAGGCGTAATCACCGGTCCACCAGTGCTCAAGGCATAGGCTGTTGAGCCCGTCGGTGTCGCCACAATAATGCCATCGGCAGCCATGTCTACTGGCGCATGACGACCAATCTTGACCTCAAAGTGGCACATGCTGGTCAAGGGCTCCCGGTGGAGCACCATTTCATTGAGGCAAAGGGCCTCCCAACAGAGGTGGTCTCCTTGCAACAGACTCACTGTGAGAGTCGTTCGTTCCTCGATGTCAAATTCTTCTGCTAACAGGGTATCCATTGCCCCCGTCAAACCGCTGAGATAAGTCTCAGTAATAAATCCCATATGGCCCGTATTGACCGCCAAAATCGGAATCCCAACGGGAGCCACCAGGCGACAGGCCGACAGCACCGTGCCGTCTCCCCCCAGGACGATGACAAACTTCATTGACTCATCAAAGCCAGGAGGCACCAAGTCCAAAATCGGCAAGTAAGGCCTTTCGCCAGGCGCTGGAGGGATTGCACAGCCACTCAACTTGCCATGGCCTAGAATCCCAGCCTGGCCATCAATGGCCAGCACCTCCCAGCCCGCAGCCTCAAAAAGCTGCCGTAGTTCCTGGGTTGTGCGACAGGCGATGGGCTTGCTGTCGTTGTAGATAATGCCAACCTTAGGCACGCAAATTCTCTCTTTCCAATGGCAACAATTTCATCGCGGAAGCAATCGCCATAACGGTTATAGATTCCGCAGACAAGGAACCTTAGGCATGCATGGGCTAATTACAGCCCAAGACAATCTCCTATCTATCGCTCGCCAGATATTTTCAGACTGATTGTATCGCAGGGAGGATCTCCAATCCCTGCCAAAACCAGGTCATTACAACCGTTTGACCTGATCGAACTGTGAATTCATACATATTGCAGAACGACGCCAACCAGACCAGCCAGTTGAATCTGCCTCCAGAAGCAAAAAAGACGGCGAGCCTAAGCTCAACCGCCTGATGAAATCTATTCCCTAAGCTTCCTGAGATACCTTTAGAACGGCAGCTTCTTCTTCTTGTCTTTCTTGCTGTCGTAATTGAGTTCGTTCAGCTTCTTCATGATCTTAGAGAAATACTCACTCATATAATCCTCTAAGGTCGTCATCTCCTCAGGATCTAGACCAAAGGCTTCGTAAACCGGCTCCATATCTGCATCCAAAGCATCCCCTGAAGTCACAACCTCAGTGAAAGCAAGGCGCTCAGACAAGTTTCTGCCCCACTTGAAGAAGCCCACTACCTTACGAATTAAGCGCACCGTTTCAGTTTGCATCCGGGCAATCTTGGCGTCCTTCCCAGTGATGCGTTCACACAGACGAACAATTTCGTAAGACCCCCAAGCCCGAGGACCGACCACAGGGAATGAGCCATTTTCGGTGGCAGGAGTAGACAGCGCCTTAACTGCAAACTTTGCAATGTCCTGGGTGTTCATATAGGCAATGGGACAAGCTTCACCCGTTACCCACACCGTTTGGCCTTCAATAACTGGAATAGCGTACTGACTGATTAAGCCCTGGAAGAAACCGCTCAAACGCAAAACGGTGTAGTTAAGTCCGGACTCAGCCAGGAATTTCTCGGTGCAGTTCTTCATCTCCATGAGCGGCACATCGGGATGCTTATCTGCATCCACGATGGAGCAGAAGACAAACCGCTTAACCTTGGCTTTCACAGCCGCTTGAATCAAGGAAACTTTTCCATCCCAGTCCGTTGGACGAATGGGAGAGCTAGGCCGTGCTGTGGAAGCGTCAATGACCATATCGACATCTTCTAGGGCGTAATCCAGAGAAGCTGGGTTAAGCAAACTTCCCTTGGTCAAATCCGCCCCCCATTCCCGCAGGAAGTTCGCCTTGGTGGGAACCCGTACTAAGCAACGAACCTGGTATCCCTCATCGAGCGCGCGACGGACGATTTGTCTGCCTAATGTACCGGTGGCACCAACGACAAGAATGGTCATGAGGAAGGGAATAGAGAGAATTCGTAAACTTTTGTAATTAATTTTATCAGACTACGAAGAATGCGCTGCTGTGAAACCTCAGAAAGGTGAAACACAACAGCGCATAAACAGGCCAGTCTGAGGGCTTTTCAGGCTAATTTCGCTAAAAATATTGAATCTGAGAGCGTAACTTTGGCACAGCGACGCTCTCAAGCTACTTTTCCTAGCGCAGCAGCCTAGACATCCTTGTCGGCACCTTGGATTTTCAGCATTGCTGCACCCAAGAAAAGACCGAGGGGAATAACGACCGTGAACAAAATCATGATTCTAAGAATCTCGCCACCCATAGGGTTTCTCCTGTTGAAGCTTTAAATAAAGGTCTGTTTTGAAAGGCCTGCGGTGGCGGTTACTTCTGTTCCAGACAAGGCTGGAATTTTGCTTTGACAAGATTGGAGTCAAAGAAACGTTAACCGCTGGCGAAACATCATTTTACAGTTTCTCATCTCAATCGTGATGCCCTGTTTTCGATTTTGTCGAAGATTGGGACAAGCTCTGGCACTTAGCCAGTCTTGAACGGGTCGATCTATCCGAGAATTAAGTCCAGTCCTCCTTCAGAACACGATGTTCGACTTACCCGCTGGCCCCCTCGTTTCTTCTGACTGGCTCCAGGCTCAGCTATCTGCCTCCCTCGCTCCCCCTGCCAATCTTGTAGTGATTGACTGTCGTTTTACCCTAGCTGAATCCGGTCTGGGGCAAGCCCAATACAGCCAAGGGCATATTCCTGGGGCCTATTACCTCAGCCTAGACCAAGATTTATCGGCTCCTTTGGTTCAACCTCCGCCTGTTGAAGGCGGTCGCCATCCCTTGCCCGAAGCAGCAGTCTTTGCTCAAGTGCTGAGCCAATTAGGTATTACAGCCCAGACCCTGGTTGTCGCCTATGACGATTCTCGCTTTGCATTTGCAGCCAGGCTTTGGTGGCTGATGCGCTACATGGGCCACGATCGCGTTGCAGTATTAGATGGCGGCTGGAAAGCCTGGTGTCAGGCGGGATATGCCGTTAGCACCGAGGTTCCTGGGCCTCAACCCGGCAACTTTGTCCCTCAGCCTCGCCCAACCATGTTGGCCAGTCGTGTTGCAGTGCAGGAGCGTTCTGCCCAGACAATGTTGATTGACTCGCGATCGCCCCAACGCTATCGCGGTGAAGTAGAACCCATTGATCCCATCCCAGGCAGCATTCCCGGCGCAGTGAATTATTTTTGGCAAGGCGTGACGAACGAGCAGGGTTTCGCAAAACCAGCCGAGGAGCAGGCTGCTCGTTGGGCAGCATTGGCAAACTCGCCCCAGCCACCGATTGTCTATTGCGGCTCTGGGGTGACAGCCTGTGTGAATTTACTCTCCATGGCGATCGCAGGCATCGACAGCCCACAGCTCTACGCCGGAAGCTGGAGCGACTGGTGTGCTTATCTCATCTCTCAAGGAGAGACTCAAACATAGGCCATACAAGCCTTGCCAAATCAAAATGTGGCTGCAAGATGCACTCTATCCATCGAGCCCGATTGCCTTCCTCGCCCATTGCTCAGTAACGTAAAGATTGCCCATTGGAACGAATGCCCGCATGAAGATCGCCACCTGGAACGTCAACTCTGTCCGCAGTCGCTTGGAGCATGTCACTGACTGGCTTCAAGAGAATCCAGTGGATGCGCTCTGCTTACAAGAAACCAAGGTGGTTGAAGAGCTGTTTCCTCGGGAGGCAATCGAGGCTCTGGGCTACCACTGCTATGTCTCTGGACAAAAGTCTTACAACGGCGTGGCCATCCTGACGAAGGAGCCCATGGAGCGAGTGGATGTGGGCTTTGGGGCGATCGTCGAGGCAGACAAGGTGGGCGATTTAGATACCCAAAAGCGGGTAATCAGCGGCGTGATTAAGGGCGTCCGCATCGTCAATCTCTACGTCCCCAATGGTTCCTCCATTGGTAGCGAGAAGTATGAATACAAGCTCAACTGGCTCAATCTACTAGGCACCTATCTCAAAACCCTGTTGGAAGACGAGCCCGAAGTCAGCGTTTGCGGTGACTTCAACATCGCCTTCGAAGATAAGGACATCTATAAGGAAGACGGCGACAAGAGCATTGCAAAGCATGTGATGTCGTCTCCGGTGGAACGAGAAGCCCTGAAAACCCACATCTTTGACCAGGGCTTTATTGATGCGTTTCGCAAGTTCACCCCTGAGAAAGGTCATTACAGCTGGTGGGATTACCGCACGGCGGCTTTTCGACGCGATCGCGGCTGGCGGATTGACCACCATTACGTCTCTCCTGCGCTCCATGATGCGGCGATCGCCTGCACCATCGACAAGACCCCTCGCGGCAGAGAGAAGCCTAGCGATCACACACCGGTCATCTTAGAGCTGGATCGCTAGTCCCATCCTCGATGGGGCTGCTGATTCAGGAAATCATATAAGCCCGACCTATAAACGGCATCAGGAAATACGAATGTTCTCTTTAAACCCGGTATTTACCGAACCAGAGAAATCTGTATAGCCCAAGGGCAGGGTGTTTCACTGTGTCTTTCATTACACTCCATGAAATTTCACGGTGGATTTTGGCCTGCATACGGTTAAAAGATTCTGAACATTGCCGTATGTTGTTGCAGCATGAAGTTTGATTAAGGAGTCGTGAGTTGTTACTCCGGCGACTTAACTGCGGTTTCCGCAATTTCATAACGCTTTCGCTATTACGCTGACCCGTCTTTGAAACTCTCATTGGCTTTGGTTAGTGAAATCAATAATCCATGAGGAGTGTGATTATGAAACGCTTTACTTCTGTTTTCGCTTTGGGCCTCGCTGCAACTTTGGGCCTCGCTAGCTGCAACGCTGCTAAAGATGTCGCTGACGGTGCTCAAGGTGCTGTTGAAGGCGCGGCTGACGTAGCTGGCGACGTGGCTGGTGGTGCTGTTGATGCCGCTGGTGACGTAGCTGGTGGTGCTGTTGATGCCGCTGGTAACGTAGCTGGTGCTGCTGGCGATGTGGCTGGTGGTGCTGTTGATGCCGTGACCGGCGCTGCTGGCGATGCCGCTGGTGCTGCTGGCGACGCTGCTGGCGCTGCTGGTGGTGGTTTGGTAGCCCTTAAGGATGGCGTGACCGGTATGACCGGTTCCATCACCTCCACCGTTGATTCTGTGAAGTCCGGCGACTTCGCTGCTGCTAAGGAGTCTTTCTCCGGCGTTGAAGAAGCTTGGGGCAACGTCAAAGGCGTGATTCCTGGCGATACCGCTGGTATCGAAGAGAAAATTGCTGAAGTTAGCACCGGCTTGGCTTCCGACGCTCCCGATTCTGAATCCGTTCTGTCCTCCTTGGGTGGTCTGAAGGATTTGGTTGGCGGCTTGGTTGGTAACTAAGCATTCGCTTAGTCGTCGCTAATGAGCGGCCTCTAACTCAAAAGCCCCGGATGATGCATTGCATTCATTCGGGGCTTTTGTTGATCTCAATGCAGCGTTCGCCTTAATCCTGGCGCATAGGCTTTAGCTCAAGACACCGGGTGTTTCTAAAACACCTGGTGTCTTTGCTTTTGGCTCATTGCTCGCGGCGAGTTATTAGCGGCGGCGGGAAGCCAGCTTGGCGTAGACGTCTCGCAGATCAACGTTGTGGTGGGCGATCGCCACCATGGCATGAAACATCAAATCCGCCACTTCCCCGGCAATCTCATCGGCAGCATCGTCTTTACAGGCCATCACCACTTCCGCAGACTCCTCACCAATCTTCTTGAGAATGGTGTTGTCGCCTCCCTTAAATAGTTTGCAAGTGTAGGACTCAGGGTTAGGGTTGTCGCGACGATCTTTAATAACCGCAAAGACCTGGCTGAGCATGTCCCCCGGTGGCGCAACTTTCTCATCCTCGGCGACCTGGTGGAAGCAGCTCCGCTCGCCAGTGTGGCAAGCGATATCGCCCACTTGGTCGATGGTCAGGAGCAGGGCATCGCTGTCGCAGTCATAGCGAATGGCTTCAACTTTTTGGAAGTGGCCGGAGGTGGCTCCCTTATGCCAAAGCTCTTGGCGAGAGCGGCTCCAGTAGTGGGCTTCGCCGGTTTCTAGAGTCTTGGCTAGGGACTCTTTATTCATCCAAGCCATCATCAGCACCGTGCCGTCGAGGTAGTCCTGGGCGATCGCGGGCACCAGTCCCTGGTCGTTGTAGCGAATTTGATCCACAGGTACGGATAAAGCTGGGGCTGGAGCTGACATAGAGGCGAAACCAGTTGCAATTTGTTTACGTTACGAAGCGTTCATGATCGAAGCGCTCCCCTATTTAGGATAATTAAAGAACTGACCTAAACGAAACCGACCGGGAGATGGCCTTCGGTAATCGCGATCGCGACAACCTGGGTTGACCCACCATCCAGACCATTCCTGGCAATGGCCCCGGCATTTAACAAACACCTGGAGAAACGAGCCTTGGTAGCGACCCCTTTTAAGACAAGCCAATCGGATCAGATTTTTAACGCGGCCCAAAAGCTCATGCCCGGTGGCGTGAGCTCCCCCGTGCGCGCCTTCAAATCCGTCGGTGGCCAGCCCGTGGTCTTCGATCGCGTAAAGGGTGCCTATGCTTGGGACGTCGATGACAACCAGTACATCGACTATGTCGGCACCTGGGGTCCCGCTATTTGTGGCCATGCTCACCCCGATGTGATCTCCGCCATCCAGAAGACCGCCGAGAAGGGCACCAGCTTTGGTGCTCCCTGCGCGCTGGAGAATGTTCTGGCTGAGATGGTGATTGATGCGGTGCCTTCCATTGAAATGGTGCGCTTCGTCAACTCCGGCACCGAAGCCTGCATGGCCGTGCTGCGCCTGATGCGTGCCTACACGGGCCGCGACAAGGTGATCAAATTCGAAGGCTGCTACCACGGCCATGCGGATATGTTCTTGGTCCAGGCTGGTTCTGGCGTGGCCACCTTGGGTCTCCCCGACTCTCCTGGCGTCCCCAAGAGCACCACTGCAAACACCCTGACCGCTCCCTACAACGACCTGGAAGCCGTTAAGAAGTTGTTTGAAGACAACCCCGGTGAGATCTCCGGTGTGATTTTGGAAGCGATCGTTGGTAACGCGGGCTTTATCACCCCCGATGCGGGCTTCCTCGAAGGCCTGCGCGAACTAACCACTGAGCATGGTGCCCTGCTGGTATTTGACGAAGTCATGACTGGCTTCCGCATCTCCTACGGCGGTGTGCAGGCCAAGTACGGTGTGACGCCTGACCTGACCACCCTGGGCAAGATCATCGGTGGTGGTCTACCTGTGGGAGCCTATGGCGGCAAAGCTGAAATCATGGGCATGGTTGCCCCCGCTGGTCCCATGTACCAAGCGGGCACCCTCTCCGGCAACCCCCTAGCCATGACTGCAGGCATCAAGACCCTGGAACTGCTGAACAAGCCTGGCACCTACGATCAATTGGACAAAATCACCGGGCGCTTGATTAACGGCCTGTTGGCGGCAGCGAAGGAAACCGGCCATGCGGTTTGCGGTGGCCATGTTAGCGGCATGTTCGGCATGTTCTTCACCGAAGGGCCTGTCCACAACTACGAAGATGCCAAGAAGGCTGATTCGCAGAAGTTCAGCCGCTACCATCGCGGCATGTTGGAGCGGGGCATTTACCTGGCTCCTTCTGGCTTTGAGGCGGGCTTCACTTCCTTGGCTCACACTGAGGAAGATGTGGACAAGACCATCGCAGCGGCTCGCGAAGTTTTGGCTGAGCTGTAAGCCACCAGTCGTAAGTAAGAAGCGAATCGCTTTGAGCTGACAGTTTGAAGCCGGGGTGCAGTAATGTGCCCCGGCTTTTGTTGTTCTAGACCGCTGAAGCCCCACAACAACTCCAAACCTCACCCCATGGATTCCACCCAAGCTTTTCTTCAGGAATATATTAGCGATCGCATCCCCATCACCTCCGCCATGGGCATCACCGTCGCCGAAGTCTCTCCTCTCTCCATCACCGTCACAGCAAAGCTTGCCCCAAACATCAACCACCGCGACTCTGCCTTCGGTGGCAGCATCTCTACCCTGGGCATTTTGGCAGGCTGGATCATCCTCAAGCACCGTTGCCAAACCTTTGAGCCCAAGCCCACGCTGGTCATCCAGGCCAGCAACACTCAATTTCTCAAGCCCATCATCAGCGACTACAGTTCCCAAGTCATCGACTTCACTGAAGCGGACTTCGCCAAGTTTTCACGGGCCTATCAGCGCTATGGTAAAGCCCGACTAACGCTCAAATCTACGGTCACTTGTGAAGGCGAAGTTTGCGCCACCCATGAAGGCGTCTTTGTCGGAATTAATCGGGGTTGAGATCCATTGTTCGACGCTTTTCTTTAGCTTTTTCGGCTTCCTCTCCTTAAACATTGCAGCTCTAATTCTTGACTACCAAATCAGCAGCACTTGGGGGATGCTTGGCTGGAGCTTGGGCGGAGGTGAGGCTTGCCTTAAGCATTTGCTACTGCGGGTGATGCTGTGGCGCAATGGCTCAACTCCTTGGAATTATTCAAAGTTTTTGGATTGGGGAGTGGAGCGGATACTTTTACAGAAGGTGGGCGGTGGTTATATCTTTATACATCGCTTGTTGCTGTAGAACTTTGCGAGGCGATCGTGATGTCCTATCAATGATTGACTGTTTAGCAGCCAATTAGTTCTGCAACACTTAATCTACTGCTGTTACTGGTGATGTGGATTCTGTTGTTGCAGATGATTTGCCTAAGTCACATTTGATAGTGGATGAACTAATATTTCATCAACAAGACCACCAATCAACCGCTTGAGCGTTTGATCTCCAGTTGTATCTCCAAGCTGCTCTGAATAGCTCGTTAGAGCTTGCAAGAGATCAGTCCATGCAATGCAAGTTATCTCTAGGTGTCGCAGCGTTTTAGAGATCTCCTTACTATGCTTCTCATAGAACAAGCGGATCGATTTATTTTCTGGTGCAGATGCCAATTTTGAAAGCAGCTCTTCATTTATATCAAAGCGGCCTAAGCCCGTCTGAGCTGCAAAAGATTCATCTGGCTTAGTGGGGAAAATATACAACAGGTTCAGATTCTGGCGTATCCCTGAAACCATTTGTTCTGCGGTAATTGCCATAACGTATTTCGCGATCTGGTCCAGCGATGTTTTTGCATTGAATTTCAACTCAACAGCCAGAATAGAGTCTTTTGATGTGTAGAATCCATCAGTTGTTGTGATGTTATCAAGCCATTTATATCCAATTCTGGTAGTGAGTTCTCGTCCATGAGCCTCGTAGTCTCTTACTTGTCCAGCATCTATAAAGTGCCCATAGATTTCTGCAAGTGCATCGCCAGGCATGATGGAAAATACAAGCTCGAAGATATGGTTAAAGGGCTCTTCTTGGCGTTGAATGTATGGCCAAAAGTCTGCTGTCGATTTATCTCGACGATATAGCGGTCCTTTTGGATTCGTCATAGACTTTGGCACGGCAACTTTATCACCACTGACTTGCCAATACTTTTGTGGAATCGACTTCATTCCTAAATACTTGGGAGACCAATAAAGCTGATCGACTATATCCCAATACATTTTTGTCCATCCGCGTCGCGAATACATTGAATTTTTCCTTCTGTGAGCTATCCAGAAATTAAAATGACGCCTTTAGTTTGAAGAGAGTCTAAATACCTTTCTGCTGGTTTCATTACTGCCATAGCGCACAAACCCTCCCGACACATAAATATCGCCATCATGAGCAAACACCGCATGGGCATAGCGCGGCTCTGGCAACGGGGAAAGTTCCGTCCAATTGGCAATATTCCCGTCTCCATCAACCTCCCCCGCTTCAACCGACGACAGCACACGCTTAGCCCCACCCCCCGCAATCACCACCAGCGTGCGATCCAGCAGAACAGTGGTGTGACGCTCCCGAGGCACCACGGTACTAATGGGTTCAAAGGGCGATAACTGCCCATCAGCCTCCGCCTCAGCGACCCAAACCTTCTCTATTAAGCGAGTCGGACTAAACTGTTCCTTGCCCGAAATCGCAAAAATTCGGCCATCAATAGCCGTCGCCGTCAACCAACCAATCGGATTGGGAAACGAGGCCAGCTTCTCAAACTCGCCAAACTCACCTTCGGCCGAAATCTTCGCCGTAAAAACTCCATCCGAAACCGTACTGCCGGGCCGAAACGTCTGGCTTCCGCCAATCACATAAACCTGATCATCAATCGTCGTCACGCCATGGATCGTCAGCGGCTCCGGCAGCTGACCCACCTCGACCCAGTCTGTGATGTCGCCCTGGGCATTAGGAACTGCTCGAAAAATGCGATCTGAAACCTTGCTCTTTTCAAAGAAGCCATTATCTCCACCTAAAACATAGAGCGCTTCGTTGTGGACGATAACAGCATGGTGCTGCAACCTCAGCGGCATCGCCGCAGTGGCTTCTTGCCAATCGCCTAAAGAACCCTCGCTGGTAAGCCGGGTAAAGTAAACCTCAGCATAGGGCCCCTTTTTGTCATTCCATCCCCCCAGCACATAGATAAAGTCGCCCAGCTTCACCATTTGGTGAGACTCTAGCGGAAGCGGCAGCTCCCCCACTTCTTCCCAATCAGACTCTTGCTGGCGTTGGCTCAACTCGCTTTTCTTGCCAGGCAGGGAAATCCCGGTCTGCGGAGCACAAGCAGTGGCGAAGACCATAACGCTCAAGAGCGCCACTCCACCACGTAGAAATGAATGTAAAAGCTTGACCATGCCCCAACTCTAATGGATTCCGTATCAGGAATCGAAACGATTGCTTCGCAAGCTTTCAGAGGAATCGCGAACCGCATCATCAAATGGGTGACGCACCAACACATCCTCATATTCACAGGCCTGTTCTTTTGCCCAAGCAGGGTTGATTTCCTGCAACAGTGCAACGTGCTTCTTGAACCAGAGCCGTCTTGAATCTTGGGATGAAACGCGATTCTGAAGCTCCCACCCCCGCGCAATGCTAGCCGTTAGGCCCCGAACAAACCACGAAAGCAATTCTTCTGGATCCGTTGTTTGCTGACGTTTCAACTCACGGCCGCGTTCGGTCACCACAAAGACATAATTGTCACCGATATGCTCAGCATGGGCACTGCCGTCATGCTGGGGAGCAGTGGGCAGCGTTCCTTCGCAGCCCAGTGACACTGCAATATCGCGATATTTTTGCTGTATCTGCGTCAGAGTCATCATCCTCACTCATGTCCTCAGTCAGTTCAACACTCCGGACAGTATTAAGAGGCTATGGTGCCGTACTCAAGGAGGTTTGACCATTCAGGTGTTGATTTAATCAAACTCGGGTCAAGGTCGAAGTGAGAAAAAAAGCGCTCAAGGAGATGTTCGTTGAGGGCCCTACGTTTGAGCGAAGCGAGAGAAAAGGGGATGGGCTTGTCTCGCAGATGTTCAGGTCTCAAGGCGGCTTTAGCGAGATTGAGCGCGGTGAGACTAGCATTGACCTGGGTGTCTAGAGCCTCAGGGTTGCGAGCCTGAGAATCGTTCATCCCTGTGAACTGGCGGGCATCGCGGAAGATAAATTCAATCTGGAAACGAGCGCTGTAGAAGCGATAAATATCGCTTGCACTCAATTCAAGGTCGGTAGAGAACAAGAGGATATAGCTACGTTTGCCTGCTTTAGTTTTGCGTAGATAGACGACCTGGATGTTGCACTTGAAGGCGACGGACCAGACGACCGCACTATAAAGCTGGGTGCCATCACCGAGTGTTTCTCGCAGCTTGAGGCGACGAAAATCGGGATTGTTCCAATCCACCTTGCCCGCATATTTCTTTTTGCGACCGGGGCCACTCGATTGAGGACCGTGATAGAGGTAGTTCACATTGGCGTCTTGGCGTAACTTTCCTACCGCATGGAGACCCAAAGCCCTGACCCCTTGAATCCACTTGAACTTGCTGTAGAACAGGTCTCCCACCAGATGCTTGGCTCGCGATGGAAAAAAGGAGCAGCAATAGGTGAGGTGACCCAGATAGAAGTCCACTCGATTCCCCACCGATTGACCCTTTTCCTTGGCGGCCTTCGCTCTAGCCGCTAGCCCGGCTTCAGTCTGTTGAGCACTGAGGCTGTAGCCCGTGTGTTGCTCCAAGTCCACGATACTAATCACGGACCATTCCAAGCCTTTCTCGGTTTTCTGGGTCTTGCCGTTGTAAAACCAATCCAGGCCGGGAGTCTGGCGACCACTCTTTTCGCCAAAGGTGCAATCAACCACTCCAATCTGGATTCCAGACCTGGACCCATGCTGTTCAATGAGCTTCTGATTGATGGCTTCAAACCCGATGCCTCGGCTGTAGTGACGCCGGTAAGTCCGCTCACATAACTCGCTGTAGCGGCTCAGGTTCGTGTAATTGGCTTTGCCGCAAACAATCAGCAAGCTCGGTAGGAGCGTGAGTAGGAACTTCCGGTGCGGTTTGTGAAAAGGCCCACTGTGTCCAGTAGGCCGGTTAAGATCTCTTTAAGGCTATCCATCTGTGTATCTGCTTGGTTGTAAATACACTCTATAAGGTGGATAGCTTTCCTCCTAGGGAGCCCGAAAACTGTCCGGAGTGTTGTCAGTTACAGCGCAGGCAATTCCTCTGAAAGTTTGCGAAGCAACCGCCTCAAGAATTTTCAATCCCTCATACCCCTAGCATCGGCAGATGTTTCCTGCTGTGGTAAGTCAGCGTCAACAAAATACAGTGCCTTAATTCCTCAACAGGGATCTCATCGTTTTCCTGGAAAACAATTGCGCGATTCCCTTCGAACGTGAATTGCTCTCTGTATAGCCTCCTGAAGGTATCAACCAACTTAGTTTGGCAGTGGAAATACATTGCATATTGGTGAGGCTGTGCCTCTTTCCAATCAATTCTGAGGGTGCTTCCGCTTGTGGTGACGTAGCTTGGCTCTCCCCACTTTAGAGTCTCTTCTACGGGGCTAATGCCTTCTGTTTCTGAGGCTATCTCTAGAACCAATTGACGCAGATGCATCAGCTTTTCTTGCATCGGGGGTGGGTAACGCTTGAATGCATTTGCCACAACTTGGTTCTCAATTACATTCATCTGGACTATTGCTTATTCCGCAGCGCTGACCACTGTATTAGCTCAAAAATTCGAGAGATAGCCCAGCTTTAGTGCTCTCTGGACAGATCTCGCTGGATCTCTATTTATAAGATATTGATGGATAGAGGATACTTCCAAGTATGGCCTTCATTTGCCTTAACAGCGCCAATAATAGGAAAGGCGATCGCAATAATTGAAAGCGGAATGAGAAGGAAAATTCCTACTATAAAAAAGACCAAAATGACACTAATGATGGTGTAGATGGTTTCGGCAATAATCCAGTTTGCGACAATCCTGCCATGGATATCAAGCTCCGGCATTTCCTCTTTCTTTAGCTGCCAGATCAAAATAGGAAGAATTAAGCCACCCATCGGAATCACAAACCCTGCGAGCTGTGAAAGATGTAGCATCATTGCCCATTGCCGAGTCTCTTGGTCCTGAATCACCACTTCTCCTCTCATCTAATCTCGGACTCGCTTTTCGCCTTTCCAGGCTTGCAGGACTGCCCCTTCTTCTTCTCTCCATTGAAGAAGCGCCAGCTGCTTAACGAACCTAATTCCATTGTAGATAACTAGTTCTTTTCTGAGCCACGCCGCACGAACCCAGCCGCTGAGTCTGCTCGATAGCTGAGCTTCCCACCTCAGCCCTGTAGATTGAGGCCTGGCACATCTGATCCTGTAAATGCTTGGCGGTAGCTACACCTTGCCTCTACTAATTCTGACGAGAACCATACGCTTGCTCTTATCCCATGCCTACCAAGAGGCATCAGAGATTACA
The DNA here is from genome assembly GCA_937949725.1 of uncultured Pseudanabaenaceae cyanobacterium. Lineage (GTDB taxonomy): Bacteria > Cyanobacteriota > Cyanobacteriia > PCC-9006 > JAAUQQ01 > JAAUQQ01. Next base: position 30,653 of record CALECT010000078.1, on the reverse strand, counting down.
CAGTCTCAAGCATCCTGCTCACTTCTGGCTGCTCGCTTGATCAGAGCTTTTCTCTTTGTCAGGAATGATTTCCTCTACGCCAGTAGACACATAATCCACCACCTCAGCAGGACGGCTCAGGGCATGGACTCCAGTGGCGATCAGAAACATTCCCCCAGTCGTTGCTACGGCAAATCTCCAAGAGGACTTACTCACTTTCATAGTCAATTAGATGGCAGTTTACTTCAGTTGCTTGAAGTGTAAAAACATCACAGGCTCTACGTATCCCGCAATTGCAGTGGGTCAGACTCAATCTTTGTATAGAGATGTGCAGGCGATAAAGAACGCTAGGTTGTCACCCCGGAACTCACCTTTTTCAGCGGGTAGAGCTGAGTCATGGCAAAGCCTGATATGGTCTGATGGCAACGCTTTGAGCCCTTGAAAACTCTTCTTTTGAGGCTTTCAGCTCCTTCATCTAGGCGATCGCTCCGCCAGCCCCCCAAGGAATCGCTTAATGACCTCCAGCTCCGATCCAGCCAAACTGCCCCTCCAGTTCTGGATCATCACCTCCATCGCCTTCATCAACGCGGTCAGCTTCACCATCATCATCCCGACGCTGTATCCCTACGCCAAACAGTTCGGCCTCAGCGACTTCCAGGCCAGCCTGCTCACCACGGGCTATGCCCTGTCTCAGTTCTTTGCCACGCCGGTCTTAGGGAGATTGAGCGATCGCCTGGGTCGCCGCCCCATTCTCATCATTAGTCTCCTCGGCACCGTTTTTTCCAATGTTTTGGCTAGCGTTGCCAGCGTCGCCTGGCTGTTATTCCTGGCCCGCATTCTCGATGGCATTACCGGCGGCAACAACTCCATCGCCCAGGCCACCATTAGCGATGTCACCGACCCTAGCCAGCGCGCCAAAGCTTTTGGCATCTTCGGCGCGACCTTTCGCCTGGGCTTTATTGCAGGACCGGCCCTGAGCTACTTGGCGCTGCAATTGCCTACCTTGCCCGGCGTCACCAACTTGGGCATGTGCTTTGTGGTTTCTGCGGTGATTGCCGCGATCGCCACTCTCCTCTGCTTCTTTGCCCTGCCCGAATCTCACCCCCCGGAAACCTGTACTCCCTTCAAACTCACCTGGGCAGATTTCAAACTGGGCAAAGTCATCACCTCCCTAAGCAGCCCAAAATTCGGCCGCCTATTTCTCCTCACCTTCCTCAGCGGCTCCACCTTCACCATCTTTGCCTTTGCTTTCCAGCCCTTCTTTATTGAGGTCCTGGGTCAAAACAGCAAAATGCTAGCCGTTGCTTTTGCGATCGTCGGCATCCTTGGCTTTATCGCCCAGGTCTTTGGCCTCGACCCGCTGCGCAAACGGTTTTCCCTCATCAAAATTCTCGCCATTGCCCTGATGCTGCGCGGTCTGCTGTTCTTACTGATGCCTGCCGCCCCCAACCTGCTGGTTTTCTTTGTTTTGATGGGGATTTTCGGTGCTATCAATTCTTTCCCCATGCCCATTATTGATTCGCTGCTTTCTAGCAAAAGTAATGAGAAAGAACAGGGTGAAGTCTTGGGCATCAACGCCTCCTACCTCAGCATCTCTAACGCGATCGGACCTGCCATCGGCGGCTTGCTGGTGAGCTTTGGCTACCGAGTCCCGTTCTTCGTCGGGGGAGCCTTGACGCTACTCACCGGCTGGTTTGCCCTATCGATTCAAGCCAGGAGTGATGAGGAGTAATTTCCCCCTCAACTAACATGAAGCGCAAACAAAGTTCATCAAATTGAAGCGATTACATCACTAAGTAAGAAGCTTCACCATTGTTCATTCAATCAACTAATCTCTTGCCAAATTTCCCTGTGAGGGAGTGATTTGGAGCACAAGCTGAGGTTATCAACTCAATCAAGCCCGCTTTTTGTTGAAAACGTCGATAAAGATCGATTTGTTTCGTAGCTTAGAAGGTTATTTCTTCATGATCAGAGATGTTCTTTTACGCGATTAGTAACTGGGATCGGAACAATGAATTGGATAGATGAAGTTGTTTTGCGATCGGCTTCCCATGCCCCTCAAAAGTGATGAACAATGCGAGCTGTGCAGATAAGAAACTGCTGGCGGAGTGAAGCGGCGATATCCAGTGATATTCATCGCCTAGGCTCTCGCCCATAACATCCGCTATTAACTCGAATTGGGAGAGACGCCCGTGAAACTATCGGTCTATGGCAAAGGTGGCATTGGCAAGTCCACCACTAGCTGCAACATCTCCGTCGCCTTAGCCAAGCGTGGCAAGAAGGTTCTACAAATCGGCTGCGACCCCAAGCATGACAGCACCTTCACCCTCACGGGCTTCCTGATTCCCACCATCATCGACACCCTTCAAGAGAAGGATTACCACTACGAAGATATCTGGCCTGAAGATGTCATCTATAAGGGCTACGGCGGCGTAGATTGCGTCGAGGCCGGTGGTCCCCCTGCTGGTGCCGGTTGCGGCGGCTATGTGGTTGGCGAAACCGTCAAACTCCTCAAAGAACTCAACGCCTTTGACGAATACGACGTCATTCTCTTCGACGTCCTCGGCGACGTGGTTTGCGGTGGCTTTGCAGCCCCCCTTAACTATTCCGACTACTGCATGATCGTCACCGACAACGGTTTCGATGCCCTCTTCGCAGCGAACCGCATTGCGGCCTCCGTGCGTGAGAAAGCTCGCACCCACCCCCTGCGCCTCGCTGGTTTGATCGGCAACCGCACCTCCAAGCGCGACTTGATTGATAAGTACATCGAGTCCGTGCCTATGCCTGTGCTGGAAATCCTGCCTCTCATCGAAGACATCCGTGTCTCCCGTGTCAAAGGCAAGACCGTCTTCGAAATGGCCGAGGAAGATCCTTCCTTGCTGCCCGTAGCGGACTACTACCTCAGCATTGCGGATCAGCTCCTCTCGAATCCTGAAGGCGTAGTGCCCCAAGATGCGCCGGATCGCGAACTCTTCAGCTTGCTATCTGACTTCTACCTCAATCCCCCTGAGGCCAAGACCCAGGAACGCGAAGAAGAGCTGGACTTGATGATGGTGTAGGGCGATCGCCTCACCTAGATATCTAGCCTTTTGTTAGGGACGTGCCATGGCATGTCCCTATTCAATAAACCGACTTAATAGACGCCTACCGCAGGAGCCCACCGCCCATGACCGTTGCCAAGGAAAGATCAGCAGGCTCTAACCAGCCAGCCCCAGCTAGCGCTGCACCCTCTGCCCTTAACTTCGAGTGCGAAACCGGCAATTACCACACCTTTTGCCCCATTAGCTGCGTCGCCTGGCTCTACCAGAAAATTGAAGACAGCTTCTTCCTGGTCATCGGCACCAAGACCTGCGGCTACTTCCTGCAAAACGCCATGGGCGTGATGATCTTTGCAGAACCCCGCTACGCCATGGCTGAGCTAGAAGAAGGCGACATCTCCGCCAAGCTCAACGACTACGAAGAACTCAAGCGCCTCTGCCTCGACATCAAGCGCAGCCGCAACCCCTCGGTGATTGTCTGGATCGGCACCTGCACCACCGAAATCATCAAGATGGACATGGAGGGCATCGCCCCCAAGCTGGAAGCTGAAATCGGCATCCCCATCGTTGTTGCCCGCGCCAATGGTCTCGACTACGCCTTCACTCAAGGTGAAGATACAGTCCTAGCTGCCATGGCTATGCGCTGCCCCACGGAGCCTAAGAAAATCACGGCGGCTCCCGAGCAAAGCGTCGATCGCGGTTCCTTCCAAAAGCTCTTTAGCCTAGGCCGCAAAGAAGAAGCCAAGGCTGAGGCTCCCATCGCCACCACAACCGACAGCGAATACAAGGATCACCCTCCCCTAATTCTCTTCGGCTCCCTGCCCGACTCCGTCGTCACCCAGCTAAACCTAGAGCTGAAACGACAGGGCATTAAAGTCTCCGGCTGGCTCCCGTCCCAGCACTACACCGATTTACCCGTGGTCCAGGAAGGCTACTACGCCGCAGGCATCAACCCCTTCCTGTCTCGAACCGCCACCGCCATGATGCGACGCCGTAAATGCAAGCTCATCGGTGCGCCCTTCCCCATTGGCCCCGACGGCACCCGCGCCTGGGTCGAGAAAATCTGCAAAGTCTTTGACATCGAGCCCCAGGGCCTCGACGAGCGGGAAGCCCAAATCTGGGCTGGCCTCGAAGACTACCTCAAGCTCGTGCGCGGCAAGTCCGTCTTCTTCATGGGCGACAACCTCCTAGAGGTCTCCCTGGCGCGCTTCCTGATCCGCTGCGGCATGACCTGCCCCGAGATTGGCATTCCCTATATGGATAAGCGCTACCAAGGGGCGGAGCTCAAGCTCCTTGAGCAGACCTGCAACGAAATGGGTGTGCCCCTGCCGCGCATCATCGAGAAGCCCGACAACTACAACCAGATCCAGCGCATCTATGAGCTGAATCCTGATTTGGTCATCACCGGCATGGCCCATGCCAACCCCCTGGAAGCTCGCGGCATCAGCACCAAGTGGTCCGTTGAGTTCACCTTTGCCCAGCTCCATGGCTTCGCCAATGCCCGCGACATCCTGGAACTAGTCACCCGTCCCCTGCGCCGTAACGCCGCCTTGGATGGTCTGGGTTGGGACAAGCTGGTGAAAGAAGAAGTCAAAGCTTAACTGTCGGCCGTCGGCCTAAGCCATGTGCTTAAGATAATGGGCAGAAGTAAAAGCTCTACACCATAGCTCAATTCCATTGAGAATGACCAGCCGCTCGGCCCCCTAGGGGGTCGGGCGGCTTTGACATGAATAGCAGCCCTTTAGCGCCAAGCGAAAATTCCTCAAAGCCTCAGCCAGTCAGTCATTAATACGACATAGGATTCTCACAATGATGGTGCTAAATTTACGTAATTCCTCAGGGAAATAAAAGATACTTTTATTCCGGACACCACCTAAGCACTATGTAAATAGAAGCAGTTGAGTATAATTTTTGGCGCAGTATCCCATGTCTTTACGCCACTTCAAGAGCACCCTCGCAGCTTCTTGCCTCGTTGCTGCCGCAGCCGTTTCCACAGCTTCCGCTACCGTTTTTCAGTCTGGTTTGACATCGCCAGAAATGATACAGCCTGCCGAGACCGAAGGCGAAGTCGCTTTCCGAGGTAGCGGTCGCTTTAGTCACTCTGGCCTGCTAGCTTACCGGGCCAGTGGTCGCTTCCATGGTGGTTTTGATCGCTACATGATTTCCTACCGTGGCAGCGAGCGCGGCGTCGATACCCTCGCCTATCGGGCCAGTGGCCGTTTTAACAGTGGCTGGGGCCGCAGCCTGCTTTCTGAGGTCCTAGAGCAGGATGAACAGACCGTAGCTTACCGGGCCAGTGGTCGCTTCCATGGTGGTTTTGATCGCCACATGATTTCCTATCGTGGCAGCGAGCGCGGCGTAAACACCCTTGCTTAAGTCTTGGATGTCGCAGCTAATGAATCAGGATCAGCGCTGATAGGCTGAGGCGATTGGTCTAATTCGGAATGAGTATGACTGCAAGTCTATTGCGTGAAAGAGACTTCGCTTCCGAATTGAGCCTGACTTCCGAAACTTCTGCTACGTCCTCGTCAGATTGTGGCAAGACTTGTTTGCCCGCTTGAGTCAAAGGTGTTTTGCCCCATGGGATTTCGTTATAGCTAGAATTTTTATTTCTCCTTACACCGGGGCTTCAAACTACAAGTTTGGAGCCTTTTTTTATCGGCATTATTCATACTCTCTTTCTCTTCACTGTCAACTTTTAAAGCATCGTCGTAAAAAACTTGAAGCGAAGCTCACCCAAAATATATGGCAACTTAAAATAAGAGAGAGCAGAGTTGTGTTTCTCATGAATTTCTCTTCCCGGAACAGTCACATTTGCTCCTGTAGAGAAAAGTAGTCCGCTATCCCGCTCCTCGTCAGAGCAATCGTAGGAACAGCCATGTTTCTCTCTCGCTATACCGCGATCGCCTTCAGCATCTTTACTATCCTTTTTCCCGTGCGAGTCCCCTGCGGCACTGCCCAAAGCAGCTGTAGCATCACGAAGGACTACAAGGGCCGTGTTCTAACGCCAGATGAACTCAAGCCCCTCAGCATCATGATGATCCAGAAAGCAGCAGCCCGGCCCTTGCCCATCAAGTATCGCTAGACCAACGTTTTAGGAACTGGGCTGCGCCTCTTCTGATTCAAGACAGACCCAATCACCGACGACTCGGGCGATGCTTCCCCCTGGAAATGGGTCCGTTTGACTGTTCTGGGGAGCTTGAAGTAGCCCGATAAATTTTTCAACCTGACTTCCGTTAGGCTGTTGGGGCAAGCGCTGCTGTAGAAACTGCCGCACAGCCCGTCGCTGCAACGCTAAGGGCGCATCTTTTAGCATTCGACGATTGAGCCCAGTGCTCGTCTCCGCCCGCTGCCGCAAGGTTTGGGCCTGGCGCTCCAGGTATTGCACATCTGCCTCCAGCAGCTCCGCTGTCTGGGCCAGGTGCTCCGCTGCACGGGGGTTTATTTGAGTAATTAATTCGGGTAAAACCCGGTGGCGCATGCGATTTCGCGCGTAGCTCAGATCTTGATTAACCGGGTCTTCCCAGAATTCTAGACCAAGCAGTTCACAAATCTCAGCGGTTTCAGCCCGCGTAAAGTCAAGTAAGGGTCTTACCAGCTGAAGCGCTTTGGCCAATGCTGACGGTTGAACTGCCCTAGAGGTCCGTGAATCGGATTGACGCGACTTGAATTCAAATGGGCGTTGCCACCCCAGGGAAGTTAAGCCATCCAGACCGCTGCCCCTCGCTAAGTTATGGAGCAAGGTTTCAGCGCGATCGCTTGCCGTATGGCCCGTCACAACAACCCCAAAGCCTTCCTTCTGAGCAATCTCTTGCAACTGGCCATAGCGCCAATTCCTAGCTCGAGCTTCTCCTTTAGGCGGTTCCTCAGCAACGCGCAAAAAAAAAGGTAGACCCAATGATTCTGCGAGCTGCTCCACGTGGGTTGCAGCTTCATCTTCAATGGGGGCCCAGCGATGATTGCAATGGGCGATCGCAATCTGCCAGTCCCACTTCGAGCGTAATCCTGCTAGCAAACCTGCCATGGCAACAGAATCTTGGCCCCCTGAAACGGCAATCAGTACAGATTGGCCCTGGGGTAATAGATAGCTTGGCTTTTCGTTTGGCCTAGAGCCTGGCTTGGGTGTCTTCAGGCGCTGTTGCAGCCGGGCGTGAAAATCCGTCCAGTGGGGCCGATGATTCTGATGGGGAGCTGCCATAGCTGAATCAGCGCTTAAACCTCGCCATACAACCGAGGCTGGTGAGTGCCCACCAGGATGCCATCGGGGTCATACAGCTCCAGGGGAATCTGAGCGGTGTTACTAGAGGCTTCCAAAGCCGCCTCCAATTCCTGCACATGGCGCAGGGCTCCAGTGCGGCTGTCCTCATCCCCGAGGGAGCCTGCCGTCAGCACGGCCCGCTCATAGTCCAGCGTGAGCTGCACGGAGATTTTATTGGGCGTCACGTCATAGGTGCAGACCTTGGGTGAGCCTGCACAGAGGACATCCAGCTCTGACTCAACTTGGTACAGCGCGACTTGTTGCTCCGCCTGCTGCTCCGCAGCTTGCAGGGCGTAGGTGTACTCCGTCACCAGGGACTGTGCCTTGTTGAAGTAAGGCGATTTGGATGGAATTTGATCAATGCGATTGAGGGCGGTTTGCCAATGATCTTTGGCATCGCGCCAGCGGCTCTCGGATTCAGCTCGCTTGGCATCTTCTGCGTAAAGCAGTGCTTCGCGGTAGCTGTCAACGATGAACGCTTCCTTGCTTTGCTGCCCCTGATTAATCGAAAGCTCCGACTGGTAGCTCGACAGCAAACGCACGGCTTCGCTGTAAGCAGTTGTTCCTTTAGGCACCTTCTTCAGGGTGAAAATGGCATCTTCCAATCGAGATTCAGTCTGCTGGAGGAAGAACAGTGGGTCCTCGCTAGCATCATCGTCGGTTGCTAAGTTCGTCACGTAACCTCGGGCCTTTTTCACCAGGCGCTGGCCGTCTTGCTCCCGCTCCAGGCTCACCTGGGCTTGGCTGCGGTAATCCTCAAATTGCTTGAGCTTGTCTTGGGCTAGGGCGTATAGGGGGCTTTTAGGGGAAACAGTGCGGAGCTGGGCGATCGCCGCTTCCCAATGAACCTGAATCTCTTGCCAACGCTCAGGAGATGCTGTGCCTAGGCTCGTCTTTTCTTCTGCCAGATCAGCCTGTTCAAAGGCATCTTCGACGGGGGTTAAAGACGCTAATAATTTGCGATAGCCATTGCGCAATCCCTTGGCCTCTGCACCGTAGGAAGACCAGCCGGGAACTCGACGCAGGCTCTTAAGGGCAACCTCAAATTGCTGACGAGACTGTTCCAGATCGTCTCCGGTATTGGCAACCTGGAGTAGGTTTGTGGCGTCTTGACCCTGCTGAGCCGCTAGGGCTAATGCTGGACAGCTGCTGACCAGGCAGGGGCGGGAGGCCACGTAAAAACTGCCCACAAAGGTTGCCAGACAAAGACCTAGACCAGCAGCCCAAACACCTTTGGGAATATGAAAGGGCTCTTTGGCTAGAGGCGCTTCTCGCTCAGGCAAATCACTGTCCGCACCGCCTGCAGTTTGGTCTTGAGATTTCTCTTCTTCTTGATCGTTGTTAGGTCGCAGGGCGAGAGTCGAAATGCTTTCATCCGCAGGTTCAATTTCGGTGGTAGCAGATGCCTCTAGGGGACCGTAAACCCGCTCTGCGTTCTGCTCAGCCTTGACCTCAGAGGCAAATTCAGGATTTATCGCTTCCTCAGGCTCGACTTCAGCAACCTCCACTAGCGTCTGTACAACCAAGCCTTCCAGCATCAGGTCATTGCTGGCTGATAGCTCATCAATGTCCAGGGGAGCCATACCGGGTGCCACCCCCGCCATGAGATTGATGTCGTACTGCCGCTCAGCATAGGACTTACGAACATTCGAGACCCGCATAAACATGCTGGACTTCACCACTTCAGGCAAGTCCTCATCCTCACCTAGCCAGCTCAACCAAAGACACTCTGGTGCTTCTTCTAGGAGGGTTTGGATTCGATGAAAGGTCTCGGAAACGGAAGGTTGCTCAGCAATGGCATGCTCTAGCAAAACTAGGAGCTGCTGACGGCGAGGGGCACAGCGTAACTTAATAGAGGATTCACCCACCTCTTCGGTCCAGCGGCGCTGCAAATAGTCCCCCAATCCACGACAGGGGTTACTGCCCGCATTGGGCATGGTAATGATGGGACCATCAGTAGTCGTCATCGATTCGGCAGGACTTTTGCTTTGCAGTCGCATAGTCAAACAGAGACTTCCATAGGGAGCTGGGAGAGCTGGGCTGGGCTTAGCCTAGCGGTTGGCCGTACAAATCGGTTATTTAGGAGCTAATTTAAGCACAATAAACCACTTTCTTCCGCTGATATTTTTAACAGGGATGCGTATCTTTAGCGCGGCAACGAGCAAATCCGAGGACTCAGCCTGGTAGAGCATCAGCAGAAGGGGCGATCGCGAAGGCCATTCAAAACCATGCCTAAACCTCGCCACTCTAGCCTTTGAGCCTTTTGCAAATCGCTGCAGGCCTCACATGCCCGCAATTGTAGAGCAAGCTTGGCATAATCGCCTGCGTCTGCTTAATCTCCATCTAATCTCCATGACTCTTCCGGTGATTCGAACTGCCGGTTCAGTCCATATAAATAGAGCAGATACGCAAAAGGGAAAGACATGGGTGATGCCTTTCCCTTTAATGACCTATTTGATTCAGCGACAGTTCCAACGGCTAGAACAACGCGATCGCTGAACTGATGAGATTCTTACAGAAGCTCTCGGAACCATCGCCCTACTGAACTTCAGTCAGCTTCAAGCTATAGGGCACATAGGTATCGGGCTGAATCGTGCCAATCCAGACTTCATAGCGACCAGGCAGCCATTGTCCCGCAATGCTGGAGCCAGCGGGAGTGCGATTGTCACTACACCAAGTCCCCCCAGGTCCCTTGACCAGCATCACCGTGTCCTGATCACTCAAGACTTCCACATTGAGATAGTCAAAAAAGCTTTCCAGCTTGATCTTGTGGTCCGGTCGCTCACTGACAAAGCCAATGCAAGGCCCAGTTTCGGTCTCAAAACGGCCCGAGACTTCCTGAATGGAAAGCTCACCGCCGCTAATGCCACGCAGCACCGTAGGGTCCGGTGCAAATCGGGGGCTTAATACCACATTAGTAAACATGGGGCGGCGGCTTACGACCTGTGCCAGGCCTGTAGTTGGAGCCAATAACGCACCGCAAACACCCAACCCCACAGATGCTGCAACAGCTTTTACTGCAACAGCCTTCACTGCTTGAACTGACTTCATGACTTCAATGCTCCTCACCGACATCCAGATAGAACAGGCATCACAATCTACAGGGACATCCTAATCAAATCAGCGCAAGCCTGACAGAAGCTTCCGCTAAAGTTCTGTTCCAGCGACCGAAAGTATATCCAGAGCCTATCCAGCTTGGGCAACCTCCAGCGCTTTCTCCAAACGCTTCACGTCCCAGCCTCGCTGATTGAACAGCATCCAGGACTGCATCAAATCGGGTCCTTGCAGAGAGCCAGTGAGGCAGGCTCGCAGACTGCGCATGACGATGCCTTTTTTGATGCCCAGCTCCTTTGTGATGGCACCAATCATGGCTTTAGCAGAATCGGGGTCGAGGCTATCGGCTTCGCCTAATGCCGTGAGGAAGCCTTGGGCGATCGCAGCCCCATGCTCCTGCTGCAATAAGTCCGTTGCCTTCTCATCAAAGGGCACCGTCTCCGCAAAGAACAGTTTGCTCTCCTCCACCGCATCATTCAGCTTGACCAGACTGGGCTGAATCAGCGTCACCAGCTCCATCAACCAAGCTTTCTGGTCAGCTAGCTCCACCGTGCGACCCGCGTCCTCCCAAACCGGAATGAGCTTCGTCAGCAAGTCTTCTTGATCCATTTCATGAATCACCTGACTGTTGAGCCAGTTGAGCTTGTCCCAGTCAAACTTTGCACCGGCTTTGTTAACCCGGTCAAAGCTAAAAGCTTTAGCCGCTTCCTCTAGGCTAAAACGCTCAGTCATAGGCTCCGGTGGGGACCAGCCCAGCAGAGTCATGTAGTTGGCCAGGGCATCCGCTTCATAGCCCATCGCCTGGAAGTCAGAGATAGAGGTCACGCCATCCCGCTTGGACAGCTTGCGGCCCTCGGCATTGAGAATCAGGGGCGTATGGCCAAACTCAGGCACCGTAGCGCCCAGAGCCTCATACAGCAGAATTTGCTTCGGCGTATTGCCAATGTGGTCCTCACCACGAATCACATGGGTCATGCCCATGTCGATGTCATCGACCACGACAACGAAGTTGTAGAGCGGTGGGCCAATCTCGCTGGGGTCCGCAGCGCGGGCAATGACCACATCGCCCCCCAAATCGCTGCCTTTCCAGGTGACATTTCCCCGCACCAAGTCCTTCCAGCTAATCACCCGGTCATCATCAATTTTGAAGCGAATCACCGCCTGGCGACCCTCTGCTTTGTAAGCCGCTTCCTGTTCTGCGGAAAGGTTGCGGTGCTGATTGTTATAGCGAGGGGCTTGCTTAGCCGCCTTTTGGGCAGCCCGCATGGCATCTAGCTCTTCAGGGGTTTCATAGGCTCGGTAAGCCAAGCCTTTATCCAGGAATGCCTGAATCTTGGGCTGATAGAGTTCTGCCCGCTGAGACTGGTAGACAGGCTCCTCATCCCATTCCATTCCCAACCATTTGAGCCCGGCAAAAATATTCTCAGTGAATTCAGGCTTAGAACGCTCTAGGTCCGTATCCTCAATGCGCAGAATGAACTGGCCACCCTGGGCACGGGCATAGAGCCAATTGAACACTGCCGTGCGAGCCGTACCGATGTGGAGATTTCCGGTGGGACTTGGCGCAATGCGAACACGAACAGCCATGGCAGACAGAAGAAATGGGATAGAGCAAAACAGTCTCTAATCTTAGCGCCTTGTTGCATTGCTCTGCATGTCCGCTCGGGGTGAAAGCGATGGAGCTTTGACAAAGCCTGGATGCCGGAGCTTGGAGCCGATGCAAAGAGCCAGATGCTTGCTGAGAAAAGATTGGTCACTGGGTTTTAAAACCCAAAAGCCCAACACAAAAGTGCTGGGCTTTTAACGGGCCTGACGGGATTCGAACCCGCAACTTCCGCCGTGACAGGGCGGTGCTCTAACCAATTGAACTACAGGCCCAGAAGGGCATTTGGCAGCCCGCGCTTTGCGCTGGCCTCATACATATTGCAGTGCCAGAATGGTTTTGTCAAACAAAACACCAAAGTTTTTTTGAGGTTGCCTACAAAGCGCTATCAAGACGAGGTTTACGGCTGGATCGGCGAAATAATCTCGTGATGGTTAAGCATTGAGGCGGCGATGAATCCTTCTCAGGAAATGGCCTCAAGTTTGCGCAGAGTTGCACGATGGCCAGACAACCGTGCTCGCGCTTTACGGCCTCAGGCAGGCAACAATCATTGCAATATCGAGTAAAACCAAGAGAGGCTCAGGGATATCCCCAAACCTCTCTTAAACAGATAATCAATTAAAACGCGCCCTGGAGGACTTGAACCCCCGACATTCGGTTTTGGAGACCGACGTTCTACCAACTGAACTAAGGACGCAGATTGGAAAACCAAGCATAACCCAATTCAGTGCAGGTTAGCTTAACTTTCCTCAAAACTATCACACCCAATATTTCATCGACAACCCACTCAGCTAGCTGAAGCTAAATTAACTTCAGCTAGTCGTTTGGGAACTTGGCAATGACCGTTGACCAAAGCTAAATGCTTTGATGCTACATGGGGCGATCGAAGCGCTGCTTGACGCGGGTCGCCTTGCCGACGCGATCGCGGAGATAGTAAAGCTTGGCACGACGAACTTTACCGCGACGCATGATCTTGACGCCCTCGACCAAGGGGGAATGAACGAGGAAAACTCGCTCTACACCAATGCCCTGGAACACTTTACGGACGGTGATTGTTTCGTTGATGCCGCCGTTGCGCATGGCAATAACGGTCCCTTCGTAGGGCTGAACCCGCTCTTTCTCACCCTCGCGAATGCGAACACCAACGCGAACGGTATCGCCGACGTTGATTTGCGGAAGATCCGATTTTAACTGCTCTTCTTCGATGGAGCGAATTAGCTGAGCGCTCATAACTCTATTACTGCCAAGTTTTCACAGTCTCCCATTGTTACTTAGTTGTTGCGATGCGTCTATAGCCTGAAGCCGAAAAGTTATAAGTTTGCCCACGGGCTGAAGCGGTATAGGCGGAAAACTCTCCAATTTTCTTCCCCAACCACCGTCCCCCTTGCCCCCGAGATTCTGTTAGCTTATTAGATGTATGCCTGGGCACATTTGCCACAGCGAAAGACTTCGTTCTCACACCCTTCGTATATGAACATTTTTGGTAGCCTGCTAGCCCCTAATAAAGGCCCCACCATCAAACAGCGCCGGGGCGTTGAGATTAAGTCAAAGCGCGAAATCGAAATCATGCGCCAGGCCTCTCGGATCGTGGCTACGGTCCTGAAGGAAGTTTCCGAAATGGCCGCGCCGGGCATGACGACGATGGACTTAGATGTCTATGCCGAGAAGCGCATTCGTGAGATGGGTGCCACTCCTAGTTTTAAGGGCTACCACGGCTTCCCTGCTTCTATTTGCGCCTCCATCAATGATGAAGTCGTCCACGGCATTCCCAGGAAAAAGAAGAAGATTAAGGCCGGTGATGTCCTCAAGGTGGACACTGGTGCTTACTTCCAAGGTTTCCATGGTGACTCCTGCGTCACCATCGGAGTGGGCGAAGTCACCCCTGAAGCAGACAAGCTTATCCGGGTTGCTAACGAGGCACTCTACAAGGGCATTGAGCAGGTTAAAGCGGGCAACTATCTACTAGATATCGCAGGTGCTGTAGAAGATCACGTGAAATCCAATGGCTTCTCGGTCGTGGAAGAATACACGGGGCATGGGGTTGGCCGTAACCTCCATGAAGAGCCTTCGGTCTTCAACTACCGCACCAATGAGATGCGTAACGTGAAGCTTAAGGCGGGCATGACCCTGGCGATTGAGCCTATTCTCAATGCGGGGACGAAACAGACTCGTACGCTACGCGATAAGTGGACGGTGGTGACGATTGACAAAGCCATCTCTGCTCAGTGGGAGCACACGGTGTTGGTGACCAATGATGGCTATGAGATTCTGACTGATCGGGATTTGGTGTAGACGAGTTTGGGCTCTTAACGAGTCTGATAGAGCGTTTCTTTACCTATGACTGATTGTGAAAGCCCCCAGTGATGCGCTGGGGGCTTTTGTTTATGGCTCGCTGGTGTTGGTTTGAGGCGATCGCGTAAACAGTCGAAAGTAAGACGACACCAAAAATTCCTTAATGGGAAACGTCACGAAGGTGAGGGGGTTGATCGTCACCACCACATTCCGTTGTCCCCGCATCGCCTTGGCCACAATCTTCTCAGCAACCTTGTCCGCCGACATAATTCCAGCGGGGTTCAGCTCACTTTTGAAAGGTCCCAAAATCAACTTGCGAATTGTGCAAGGCGAATCCAAGCGCCGCAACGTGACTAAATCTCCAAGGGTTCGCTTGCTTAACTCATATAGCGGGCTCAAGGCAGGATTTGACTCGGCCTCAGAGGTGTTAACCCAAACTTCTTTATTGTGAGTTGCCCCTCTGTTTTCGTCGTTACTTTGAACAGATTGCACAGTCTGTAGGAATAGCTCTAGTAGACGCCAGCCAGAGAAGGCATTGATTTCGTAGGAGCGGTTGATTGCTTCCGGGGTGCGATCGCCATAAACATTCACCCCATGATTGATCACCAAGATATCCACGGTTTTGAGCAGCGGTTCTAAAGCCTCCTCCTCGCCAACTTTCCAGACAATGGTTTCAAGCGGAGCGGAGGACTCATCAAGGCTAAGCTGCTTGGAACTGGAGCTGAGAGCAATGAGTTTGGCTCCTTGGGCTTGGAGCGATTTCAGCAATGCTTGGCCCAGCCGTCCCGAAGCTCCGGTCACCGCCACCGTCTTTCCTCTCAGTGCCTGTGCCATTGCTGCTCCTTGCTATTTCCCTGGCTGGATCTTATAGCAAGGCTCCTGCCTTCAGAACGAAGCTGGACTCCGGGCGAGACCTGGCTCGGCCAAATCAACCAAAAGCGAATAACTCATCTCTATCCTGCATGGCTGGTCGGGCATTCTAACGGTGAGCTTGATGGTGAAGCTTGGCAATGATGGGGGCTGGAGATATTTTTCATCCGTTAGAGGGTAATCTAATGGCGGAATTGCTCTAGTGATCCTAGACTTCCAGCTTGGCTGTCCCGGCAATATCTGTTGCCCCAGCAGTAATTCAGTGCCTATGGCCTCTTGATTACTTGTCTTTTGAGGAGAAGGGCTCAGTTCGTCAGCATTTCATCGAGCGCTCTGGCTCGGTCAATCTAGGAGAAACCGCCAATCATGGATTTTAGTCAATTAGCCCCCGCTCCTAAGCAAGCGGTCAGCGTCTATCTTCCCTACTACTCCCAGCAGAACAAGCGCCAAGTATTGCCCTTTGCGATCGCGCTTTACCAAAAGGCTGCCCTAGAAGGCTCCCGGCGCATTGAAGGGGGCGAGAGCGTTCCCTTCGTCGCCAGCTGGTTTGTCTCCAATCTCCCGGCTGAGATGACTCGCTGCCGCATCCAGTTTGATGGCAATTCTGAGCTGGATTACGAAGTCACCATGGCGAACCATGAGTTCATTGAATGCCTGATTGAGCTCCTGATTAACCATAAGCGTCTCAAAGTGACTGACTTTTCCCAGTCTTTCTATCGCCGTCTCCTGCAATACGAAGATTTGGGCTAAAGCCCATGGGACTCAATCTATGGATAAGCTCCCCACCCACCCGGGCTGACTCAGAGTGAATCTGTGCGATGCCTTGTGAGATAAGGTGCGAATTTGCGATCGCAATGGGTCCACCAAGACGGTAGGCTGAGAACTTCAACCTTGTAATGATGAAATGGCGGAGAGGGGCGTGGTAAAAACCGCAAAGTGCCTGCTGGTAGGCTCTGTGGAGGACCACTGTGGCAAGTCCGCCATGGTATTGAGCTTGGCCCAGCGGCTGAGCGAATTGGGTCACAAGATTTCCTATGGCAAACCCCTAGGCACTTGCCTAGATGCCCCAAATCACACAGCGCCCAATGAAGTCAGTGCTTCCTGCTCTACAGAGGTTGACGAAGATGTTCGTTTCCTAACCGAAGCGCTGGATCTCAAGGATAATCAACTCCAGCCAACCCTCCTCATGCTGGACCAGCCAACGCTACAGCTGCGTCTCCAGGGCAAGGACTCTCAAGATTATCGCCAAGATCTGAGCAAGGTCTATGGTCAGACCACTGACAGCGACATTGTCCTAGTAGAAGGTCCGGGGACACTCAGCGAAGGCTTCCTCTTTAATCTATCTCTGGTTGAGATGGGCGAAGCGCTGGAGTCTTCCATCCTGCTTGTGGCTCCGTTCACCGATCTGACCAGTATTGACTCGATTTTGTCAGCGAAGAAGAAGCTAGGCGACCGTCTCCTGGGCATTTTGTTCAATGACGTACCCGAGAAGGACGTCAAGCTGATTGAAAACGACGTCAAGCCTTACCTAGAATCCCAGGGCATTCCCATTTTCGGCATCGTGCCCCATATGGATCTGTTGCGCAGTGTCAGCGTTGAGGAGCTGGTACAGCGACTCAATGCCAAGGTGCTCTGTGGCAAGACGCATCAGGACTTGATGGTGGAGAGCTTGTGCATTGGTGCCATGAACGTCAACTCTGCCCTGGAGTATTTCCGCCGAGGCCACAATATGGCGGTGGTGACCGGGGGCGATCGCACAGATCTTCAGCTCGCAGCCCTGGAGACCTCCACCCAATGCTTGATCCTCACCGGTCGGGTTGCTCCGAAGCAAGACATCCTCACCCGAGCAGAAGAGCTAGAGGTTCCGGTTATTTCTGTGGATCTGGATACCCTGACAACGGTGGAACTAATTGAGCAGGCCTTTAGCCAGGTGCGTTTCCACGAAGAGGTCAAAGCGGAATGTGTTTTCCGCATGAGTGATGACTATGTGGATGTGAAGCGCTTAGCAGCGCTGTTGGGTCTACCGGCTGAGGCTTAGGCTATTTGCTGAATTGAATTGCTCCCAAAAGACCGCGAGATGATGTTTATCTCGCGGTCTTTTGGAATTTGGTTTCAGTGGAGGCGGCTTAAACGGTCACTTCGGCAGAGAAATCCCCCCACTTCTCAAACTTGAAAGGCCCTGCGATGGAGCCCCAGACCAATTCGTCGGTTTCTAGATCTCGTCCTCGATCCAGACTCACGAGCCGATCTTCAAACACCTCAAATTCACTATCTAAGTAGGTGTCCTGTCCTTTACGATTCACCTTGCAGCATTTGCCAGGCTCCACCACTGCCTTAAAGCTATTGCCTGTCCAGGTCACCACAAATGAACAGCCTGGTAACTTTCGAATTTGCTCGGGCTTGAGCTCTGCCAAACGCTCAGGCTCCCGCGAGGCACCATAGAATGCCTCACCATCAACAATTTCATAGTTGCCCAGCTCAATGTGATCACCATGGGCTTCAAACTTCAGCACTCTGGCTCGATAGGGCGTATTGAGACCGATGTCATAGGCCTGCTCTAGATACAAGCTGGGAGCCCCCATCAATGCCACGGGCAGCGGCCTCATACAAACCCGGATATGGGCAAAAAACGGCGGGTTGTCGAAGGCTTGGAGCTGATTACTAAAATCCGCCGCCATCCAGCGGGCCATGGTTTGAATATCGGTGGAATGGGTCATGGTGTTTGGTGAGGTGCCTTTAGAATCCTATTAGAGGACGTTTGGAAAGTCAGCCAAACGGAAGAACTAGTGCCTAATAACTTAAGATCTTGCTGTTTGGAGCAGAACTGTTAACGCTCGCAAGCATGGCTACAACTGCCAACGGCACTTTTCAAACAGACTCTTGGGGAAGGGAGCATTGGTCACGCGGATGCATAGCGATCGCCACCCATCTCACATCTCTTGGGATGGCCAAAGACCAAGACTCCATTACTTAGCGCTTTGCCATGCTTCCCAGTGATCTCCTTATCAGCCGTCTCTCGGGAGAAAGTATCACTCCCAAGCGGCTAGCAATTGATAAAAGCAATCTAGCCTTGGCCCAGAGCCTGATCGACTGCTTTAGTCAGGCCCAAGGCAAGCGCCAGGGGGAGCTGGACAAGCAATTGTCGGAGCTTGAGGGGCACAATCCAGACTTCAAAATTCAGCGGGGACTGGCCCACTTACTTCGCCAGGGCTTTTGTGAGTTTGAAGTAGTCAGCCCCCTAGAGCCAGCAGAGCTGAGGCCTCGGGTGTTTGCGAAGGCCGCAGCAGCAGTGCAGTCCCAGGAGCAGACGGAGCTGACATTGGAAGCGATCGCAACGACCCTCAGCCAAGAACTAGACCGGGAAGTCCTGGCCCAGGAAGTACGCCAGGGCCTCTATGCCGACTTGCCGCAAAACCGCATCCTCACCCAATACGACCCACCCACAGCCGAAGCCTTACTCCACCGCTACAACCTCTCCCAGGTCCAGGGCATCTTCTACCAAGCCACCCAGCTGGTGCTCAACGCCCACCGCAACGACCCCGGCGAGTACAAGCTGCTCTTTCGCTACCTCAAGCTATTCCAGCTGATGGCCTACATCGAGGGCGACCCAGACCAGGGCTTTACCATCACCGTCGATGGCCCCACCAGCCTGTTCAAAGCCAGCACCCGCTACGGCCTCTCCATCGCCAAGCTCCTGCCCGCCCTGCTCCATGTCAGCCGCTGGTCCCTCACGGCCCAGCTCATGCGCAAAGACTTCTACACCAAGGAAAAACGCCCAGCCCGCTTTAGCCTCGATGCGGACTGTGGCCTCGTTAGTCATTACCCCCCAGGCAAAACCTACGACAGCATGTTGGAAGAATCCTTCGTCAAGCGTTGGGACAAGCTCAAAACGGACTGGCAGCTAGAGCGGGAAGTGGATCTCATTCCCATTCCTGGCAGCGTTATGATTCCCGACTTTCGCCTCGTCCATCCCGATGGCCAGACGCGCCTGTTGGAAATCGTCGGCTACTGGCGTCCTGAATATTTGCGCAAAAAATTTGCCCAGGTGAAGAAATCGGGTCGTACCGATATTGTTCTAGCGATCTCTGAACGACTTAACTTAGAGAAAGCAGGCGTCAACTTCGACCAACTTCCGGTCCCCATCGTGTGGTTTAAAGACAAGCTTGCGCCCAAAGCCGTCCTTGCAGTGTTGGACTAGCGATCGCCTTATGATCGCCATAGCTTACGAACCACAACAGCCTTACAATCCGCCCTTACAATGGGGACGTTCGCTTATCCCTCAAAATATCCATGGTTACCCCCGACGCAGTCGAAACCATGATCAAGGCAAAACTGCCCGACGCCGAGGTTCAAGTCCAAGACATGACCGGTGGCGGTGACCATTACCAAGTGGTTGTGGTCTCCTCGGAATTCGCAGGTAAGTCCTTGGTCAAGCAACACCAGCTCGTCTATGGAGCAGTGAACGAGTCCATGGCTGATAACACCATTCACGCCCTGGCCCTCAAGACCTACACCCCAGAAAGCTGGGCAGCCGCCAACGCTTAATCTGGCAATGTGATGGGCCCTGTCTCAGCACCAAGCTTTAACTCACTGTTCTTTATCTTTTTGGCTCCTATGACCCCTGAACTCAAAGCAAAAATCGACGGCCTCGTTCAAGACAACAAGATTTTTGTCTTCATGAAGGGCAACAAGCTCATGCCCCAATGCGGCTTCTCCAACAATGTGGTTCAAATCCTCAATGCTCTGGGCATTCCTTTTGAGACTCTGGATGTGCTTGAGAACCCAGATGTTCGCCAGGGAATCAAAGAATATTCCAACTGGCCCACCATTCCCCAGGTCTACATTGACGGCGAGTTCGTTGGTGGCTCTGATGTTTTAATTGAGCTTTACCAAAACGGTGAGCTACAGCAAATGGCTGAGGTTGCCCTCGCTTCCTAGAGCACCGTACTGATTGCTACTGCGTAAAAAAGTCCCCTCGGAATAGCTTCCGAGGGGACTTTTTCATGGATAGAACCCAAAGGTTGTCTTGAATTGGTGGTTTTGGGAGCCAACCAGTGGTTGAAATTTAGCGATAGTCGTAATCGTACTCAACCTGGGGTTGAGCCAACTCAAAATTGGAAGGGTCACGCAAGAAGCGAACGACCTCCTCTTCTAGACGATGAATCTGAAAAGCTTCGATCACATTGACATTGCGCAACGCTGCTAGATAACCGTCCACATATTGGCGGAGGTCATCGTAGCGATAGCCACGCTCCCAAGAATCAACCAGAGCGTCGGTTAGCTTCTGATAGTGACGAATCGCGTCGGTATTCTGAAGCATAGAAAATCTTTAAGCTTGAGACTCAATAAGTAACAAAACATGACGCATTTGCTACGAGGTGCCCGCAGGGGTGTAGGAAATGGTCAAAGCTAAAACATCTCACGATGGCTTATCCCCATTGTACCGCTATTTCATCTTGGGATCATTCCCTGGTGTGGTTTTCAGGCTTGCTCCTCATTAATTCTGCCATCAGCTCCCAATTGAGTAAAGATGAGAATAAGATTCTGCCTCTATCTGGAAGCAGGTAGCAGAGGTTACAGAGGCGTAAGTATGGAGTTTGTTATAGTTTCAGATATGTAAACCTGCTTTTTATTGTGGTGATTTGTCACTGCAATGCCAGGCCGTTATGGGCGGTTATGACGACATCGCGATGATGCTTCGCTTACCGCAGTAAGTCCGGAATATTTCCTGAGAGCTTCTCCTGTGGCTACCTCCCTACAAATTCATTTAATTTCCGGTAACCCTCACCTGCGATCGCTACTCACCTGGCATTTGCAGCAAACGGGTTACCGTCTATCCCAATCAACCGGGGCTGATCAAGCTAAGAATAAGCTGGCTCAAAACTCTCCCCACTTGGTTGTCCTTGATACCGAGCTAAGCGACGGAGATGCCTTGGATCTCTGTCGTTGGATTCAGCAGCAAGCTTCATCTCTCCTGTTGATGCTTTCCACCCTGGGTGATGAAACCGATATTGTCAGTGGGCTCCAGGCTGGAGCTGATGACTACCTGAGTAAGCCCTTCGGCATGCAGGAGTTCTTAGCCAGGGTTGAGGCTCTAACTCGTCGTCACCGTTCTAGTGCTCCTCCTGCTTCGCTTGAGTATGGAGACCTGGAAGTTGACTTGATTCAGCGCAGGGTCAAACTGAAAACAATTCCTATCGAACTCACGCCCCAGGAATTTAGCTTGCTTTATGTGCTGGTGCAGGCCCTAGGTCTTCCCCTGAGCCGCGCTGATATTTTGGAGCGCGCTTGGCCCAACGGCATTGATAACCCCCGGACGGTGGATACTCACATCCTCTCTTTGCGCAAGAAGCTAGAGGTTGATCCTCGTCAGCCCAGCCTGATTCAAACCGTTCGCAATGTGGGCTATCGCTTCAATATGGAAGTGCTTGAGCCTGATGAAGGTGCTGACGCCATCGGTGCGGAACAGGCTGTGAGTAAGCGGTCTGCCCTGATGGCTTAGGCTCCGTTTATTGATGTTATTGGATTGGCTCTAGGTCTCTGCAATTAGTCCCAATCTTCTGCCTCAGAGGCCGTGTTTTTTGTGGTTGGAACCTGAGCCAGCTCAGCTAGAGCTCGCTTCCATTCAGTAGGCGTTGCAGCATGCTGACCTGTCAGTTTCCCCTCGGTGAGGCATAACAATCGCTGGGGAATTGGAGGGTCTTCTGCTGTCGATATATTATTTTCTGCAGTCATCGCCCAGAGCACAGCACCTCCTGCTTGGGTGAACTTTGACAGGGCTAAGTTGACTTGTGCTTGTGGACTCTCCCAAGCCTGTAGCTCGCTTGATTCGTTGAGCTGCAAGGCCGCTGCCGCACCGTGCATCGTTGTGTTGAGAGTTTTAGGCCAGGGGTTGTCAAGCAGGATCAGCTGGGGCTCCATGACTAAGGAGCGGACTAGGGCGATCGCCTGAATGGCGGGCTGAGATAGCTGCTCTTCACGTTGCTCCAGCCAGGGGAGCGGAATCTTGAGGATATCTATCCAGGTCTCCAGACGCTGCTGAATTTCGCTGCTGTTGAGCCCTTGTAGCTGAAGAGGGTAGGCGATAGCTTTCTTTCCAGTCATGCCCAATAGCCGAGGTTGTTGGGGGAGCCAAGCAATCTGGCGGCGGAGAGCGATGGGAGATTGCTCAGAAAGCGGTTTCCCCTGCCACTGGATTTCTCCTTGACTCGGCGATTTCAAGCCATTGATCAATTGCAGCAGTGAGGTTTTGCCGCTGCCCGGATTGCCTAGCAGTGCAGTCACCTCCCCTGCCTGGAGCTCAAAGCTGATGTCCTGGAGCAGGAACCGGGGCGATCGCCCCAGTCGCAGGCTCACATTTTGCAGCGCTAAGAGGTCACTGGACATGGCAACGGTCATAGGCAGAAAAGCAGAATTTTCGATGTCATTGGGCAGGAGCTTAGGTCACCGGAAGCTGCCCGGAAAACACCATTGCCAGCCCCCAACTATCGATGAGTAGAAGCAGCAGCGTAAAACCCAGCAGAATCATATACATCCAGGGCTGAGCTAGCGGTTTGACATCTGTTGTATCGATATCAGTTTTGGCTTGAACCTCCCGCACTAAGGCACCAAAGCCAGCGACCCGCATGGGCAATAAATAGGCCTGGTCACCTGCCTCCGTGAGGAAGTAATAGACCAGCCCACCTTGGCCAGTAGAGCGAGGCTTGAGGCTCTTGACCTCAGCCCAAGGCAAAGACCAACCCCTACGCCAAATCAGCTTTGCCCAGGCTGGATAGGTGACCTCAATCCCTGTTTCATCCAGAATCACCCGCTCACTCAAAGCGCCATACAAAATAACAGTCCCAATTACCAGTCCTGCGCTGAGCAATGCTGGAGAAACTGACGCCTGGGTAACCTCAGCTAAAAACGGCAGTGGCAGGGTCAATGCACCGTATAAAGACAGCAAAGTAATGCGAATCAGGGGAGAGATACGAAAGATCTTTGGATCTGTCATTGGTTCAGTCGAAGGCGTTTTGGGCGATCGCTCCTCCCCAAAGCCTTCTGGATTTAGCGCTGCCGTTCTCTCAGTCACAAGAGCTTTGCTTTCCAAATTTGCGCTCATGACCCAAAAACCTCTTTCTCCTGACCCTTCCACCATTCACCCAGTTTCATCATGTCCTGGTGGATATCTGCGAGCTGCTGCAAATACTCACTAGAATCTAGCTCGTCTCGCCGCTCTTCAAGCTTCTTCAACCGCAGCTGCACCAGCAACCAAGGCTTGCTCATTCCATTCGTCGCGGTGATGTATTGCCCAAGCTCTTGACTATTCATAAAATGCCTCGCTGGGGATAATTTCGCAGGATGTACTCATCACCTCTCTAGGGTAATGGTTTCACAGGTTCAGGGCAGGACTGAATATGGATTCAGCTCTAACTCGCGGACCTACTCTAAAAATGGGAAAGCGGTGCAATGGCTGATTTCCGATTCTCTCGGTCCTGAGGTGAAGCGGCTGCAAGAAAAGGCCTGAAAAATCTGCCAGACCGCAAGATGGCTTCGAAAAATCCTGATTCATCACCATCGTTCAAGGGGCTTTTGACCAAACTCCAAGAACCAGCCCTAGGCAAAGGCACTTTTCACACATCCTCTTATGTATGATGGACAAGAATTTTTCACGGTCCAGTCTCGGCTTAAGTTATGGCACTACAGCTGCGCGTTTACGTTCCGCCCCATCCCTTAATTCGCCATTGGCTAGCCGTTTCCCGTGATGCCACTACGCCCTGCGCATTATTTAAGACGGCAATGACGGAGTTGGGTCGCTGGCTCACCTACGAAGCCACCCGAGAATGGCTGCCCACCCTGGAAACCCAGGTGCAGACCCCATTGGCTGAGTGCCCCGCGACCCTTA
Source organism: uncultured Pseudanabaenaceae cyanobacterium (assembly GCA_937949725.1). GTDB lineage: Bacteria > Cyanobacteriota > Cyanobacteriia > PCC-9006 > JAAUQQ01 > JAAUQQ01. Next base: position 6,675 of record CALECT010000078.1, on the reverse strand, counting down.
TTGACCCAGAGGTTCCCGTCGTAGTGGTTCCCATTCTTCGGGCTGGGCTGGCGCTGCTGGATGGTGCCCAAACCTTGCTGCCCCTAGCCTCGGTCTATCATCTCGGCATTGTTCGGGATGAGGAAACGCTGCAACCCTCCTTTTATTTGAATAAATTGCCCGATCGCCTCGACCCCAGAGCTCGCATTCTGATTCTGGACCCCATGCTGGCGACCGGAGGAACAATGTCCGCTGCAGTGGATGAGTTGGTTAAACGTGGTGCGGATCCCAATATGATGCGCATTGTTGCGGTGGTGGCAGCTCCTCCAGCGCTCCAGGCTCTCAGCACTAACTATCCTGAGCTGACGGTCTATTCCGCCACTATTGATGAAGGCTTGAACCAGAACGGCTACATCGTTCCAGGTTTGGGGGATGCGGGCGATCGCAGCTTTGGCACTTAGGTCTCTGCCAAGCCCGTCGCTGAAAACGTTTTCAAACACGTTGTAAATCAGTCAAACGCAAACAAACGTAGCGAGCCCACGAGTCAATTCCCTTCGGGGGATAAACTAAATGTGGGGATCGCTTGGATAGCGTCCTGGCGACATCGCATTCTCAAACGTTAAACAGCATCTAGCGGAATCAAATCATGAGCGACCGCGACAATTTTGCAGGGGGATTTATTACCGGAGCGGTCCTGGGTGGACTCTTGGGTGGAATTGTCGGGGCGTCTTTGAGCCGCCGTCAGGCCAGCGCCGCTCGCCGCGCCCTGCGCAATGGCATTAGTAAAGTTCGGGCAACCAGCCGTGAGCTAGAGAGCCGTGCCAACGGCAATGGCCATGCTGTTCGTCGCTGGGTCCGCACCCCGGTGGAGACGCACCCGGTTGCACCGGAGGCTCGCATTGAAGAAGCTCGACGCAATCTTGAAAATAAAATTGCCCAGCTCAACATTGCAATCGACGATGCCAGGCAGCAGCTGAGTGATACTGACGTTGAGACGTCTGCCAATAGTAATGGTGCTGCTGATGGCAACGCCGATGCCCATGCCGCTTCCCTGAATTAGGGCTCTACTTTTAAAATTCAACTGTTCTTACAGACCCCGAATCAATGTGGATTGTTTCGGGGTCTGTCGTTATTGGAGTAGGTCGTAACAGTTTCAAATCTTCCCCTTTGGATGCATCCCCATTTCTGGGAAAATCTAGAAGTAATTCATTAAAAGGCCTGTCTCAAAGGAGCCATGAATCAGTCGCTTCTGATTTGATGAGCCCGCTCTTTTGGATGTGCACAGGCTGAGCACAGGAAACGAAATGTCAGATAACCGCAGAAGTCAAGCCATCACCGCTGGGGTCCAGCGATCGCCTAACCGCGCTATGCTCCGGGCTGTGGGCTTTGGCGATGGCGACTTCAGCAAGCCCATTGTGGGCCTGGCCAATGGCTTTAGTACGATTACGCCCTGCAACATGGGCATTGGCACCCTGGCCGATAGAGCTGAAACCGGGCTGCGTGATGCCGGTGCCATGCCTCAAATGTTCGGCACCATCACCATCAGCGATGGTATTTCTATGGGGACGGAGGGGATGAAGTACTCCCTCGTTTCCCGTGATGTGATTGCCGATTCCATTGAGACGGTTTGCCAGGGTCAGAGCCTGGATGCGGTTTTGGCCATTGGTGGCTGTGATAAGAACATGCCGGGGGCATTGTTGGCGATCGCCCGCATGAATATCCCCTCCATCTTTGTGTATGGCGGCACGATCAAGCCTGGCCACCACAACGGCGAAGACCTCACTGTAGTTAGCTCATTCGAGGCGGTAGGCCAGTTCAGCTCTGGCAAAATCGACGAAGCAGAACTGACCGCGATTGAAAAGAAGGCCTGTCCTGGTGCGGGTTCCTGTGGCGGCATGTTCACTGCCAACACCATGTCCTCCGCCTTCGAAGCCATGGGCATGAGCCTGCCCTACTCTTCCACCATGGCAGCTGAGGATGAAGAAAAAGCCGATAGTGCTGCTGAATCTGCCAAGGTCTTGGTCGAAGCGATTCGGAGCCAGCTCCTGCCCAAGCAGATCATGACGCGGCAGGCCTTTGAAAATGCCATTACCGTGATCATGGCGGTGGGTGGCTCGACGAATTCCGTCTTGCATTTGCTGGCGATTTCCAATGCGATCGGCGTTCCCCTCACCATTGATGACTTTGAGACCATTCGCGGTCGCGTCCCCGTCATCTGCGACCTCAAGCCCAGTGGCCAGTACGTTGCCACGGACCTGCACAAGGCTGGGGGCATTCCTCAGGTCATGAAAGTCTTGCTAAACCAGGGCCTGCTCCACGGCGATGCCATGACCATCACAGGCAAAACCATCGCAGAATCCTTGGCTGATATTCCCGATCAGCCTCGCGCAGACCAAAATGTGATTCGCCAGTGGGATAACCCTCTTTACAAGCAGGGACACCTGGCAATTCTCAAAGGCAACTTGGCCAGTGAAGGGTCCGTCGCCAAGATTTCCGGCGTCAAAAATCCCGTCATCACTGGCCCGGCCCGCGTGTTTGAATCCGAGGAAGAATGTCTGCGAGCCATCCTCGACAACAAAATTGTTGCAGGCGACATTCTTGTCATCCGCTATGAAGGGCCCAAAGGCGGGCCTGGAATGCGAGAAATGTTAGCGCCGACTTCGGCCATTATTGGTGCTGGCCTGGGTGACTCCGTTGGCTTGATCACCGATGGTCGTTTCTCCGGTGGCACCTACGGTATGGTTGTGGGCCACGTTGCCCCCGAGGCTTTTGTAGGCGGCACTATTGGCCTGGTGAAGGAAGGCGACAGTATCACCATTGATGCGCCAAATCGTTTGCTTCAGCTCAATGTTGATGATGCAGAACTAGCCCAGCGCAAAGCGGCTTGGACTGCCCCTGAGCCTCGCTATAAGCGTGGCGTCTTGGCAAAATATGCCAAGTTGGTTTCTTCCAGCAGCCTTGGTGCTGTTACCGACTTGAACTTGGGCTAGCCATCAAGCGAAGGCACAAGAATTAAATAAGAGCTTTTAGAAGAAGGTCATGATTCACATCATGGCCTTTTTTCTTGTTCTCAAAAAATGCAACACCTGTCCGAGAAATTGCGGAATTTTCGAGGCCTTGGCTGAATCCCCCATCAATTCAGCCAAACGCCAGGACTACCGATATGGCTTCGTCACATAGCGCTTCCGTCATTTCCGAACTATTAACCGCTGCTCTGCTAGTCCTGGCAATCCAGCCTTCACAATCTGCCTTGGCTCAGTTCCCAGCTGACAGCTCTGCCAACTGCGAGGGGGAATTGCCCCAGCAGCAAATGAACTACTGCGCTGCCCAAGAATATTGGGAGCGTGATGCCGAACTTAATCAGATTTATAAGCCATTCAAACGTAGCCTGTCCTTGACGGAGCAGGAACGCCTCACAGATAGCTCCTTGGCCTGGATTGCCTTTCGCGATGCCGACTGCAAAGCTCGTGCTAGCCGCTACGAAGGGGGGAGTATTCAGCCCTTTATCCATGCTCGTTGCATGACCGAGCTGACCGAGAACCGCATGGCCGAACTGCCCAATCGTTTGCAAGGCTTTGACCTGACCTACGCTTATGCCGATCGCCAACTCAACCGCAGCTACCAAGCATTACTCAATGATGTGTCGCCAAGAGAGCGAGAGCTAGTGATTGATGCACAGCTCGCCTGGATTGACTACCGCGATCGCCATTGCATCTTCGAAACTATGGTTCAGAAAACCGAGGCGATCACAAACAACCCTTGCCTAACTCGTCTCACTGACATTCGCAGCCAGCAACTCAATGCTCAATACCGCCCCTGAACAGAATTGCATCTGCTCAAAATCGCCATCGAACTACAAACTAGCCGTTGACTTCAGCGGTTCACAAGCCAACTTCGTCACCCGATGGCGATAGGCAAACATATCTCCCAGCCGAGAAGCGATCCAGCCTTCCAGTAATGGCTCCGTGGCTTCCCCGGCGGGCAACTCATACTCAATTGCATCCGTGAGCCGCATTTGGCGATCGCCATCCCCCTGCCCAACAGCTTCAAACCGATGACGATGCAACCAAAATTCCATTGGCCCCTGCACCTGTTCATCTGCAAATAGAAGCGGCGGCTCACATTCCACATGGCGCGATAGCCAAGTTATTGGCAATAGCCCCAACCACAAGCGAAACTCCGACTCTGCCCCAATTCCTAAGCCCCCTTCCCGTCGAACAATCTCCACCGGTTGCCAGGGCGCGGCCAAAATCTGCAACACATCGGGACGAGCATGGAACTCCCAAACGGTTTCTACCGTGGCGTTGATGATGGAGGAATATTCAAATCGTCTCATGAACTCTAATTCGCCTCTGGGCTAGGCAAAACGGACTGACTTAAAGGAACAAACTGCCCTGAAAGCGTTAGACCAAGGAGCATGGGATCATTGGGCCTAATTTCCTTGCCTGTAATGGCACAGCATTCGGCTTGATGGGCGATCGCCTGCATCGTTGAACGAATATCTGCCAGAGATAGATGGTTCGATTGCCCACGCTCCTCACGCTCCACATAGTCCCAGAGCACTTCGCGAATCAAGCTTTGATAGCCTTGATTCCCTGACAAGTTTTTTAAGCGCTCCTTTAAATCAGTCTCCAGCCGAATACTCGTCACCTGCATTTCCGTCGTCGCGATGCGCTTTGCTGTGGTGACCATGGCCTCTCCCCCTCGAACAAACAATGAAAATCTGCGCTATTACTCAGAGCTTCATTGAATATACTACAGTCGTAATACTTTTCTTCGCTCTGCTTAACCAAAGACTGAGCTTTAACGACTTGGCAGACGCCTGAGCCTCATCTGATACAGCGACTTAAGTCCCATTAGTCTAAGTTTTGTCAATAGGCCTGGGGAAGTAGCTACCATAGAGAGGTGAGATTTGCTTCCCTCAGGCTCCCTCTGACTCCGACCCTTAATGTCGGAGTTCAACCTTCTCAATGGATTAAGCCGCCGTAGAATGCTGAATTCATTCGTTAGCATGGGCAAAAGCAAGTCTAGTTCTTCGATTATCCCTGGAGGCATGGCCATGACAATGCAACTCATTTTCCTTACAGGGGCTGGTTACCAGGAGTACTTAGTGGGGCAAAGCCAAATGGTCCCTTTATGGGGCTGACGTGAGCAGCGGTAGTTTCTGTCCAGCCTTCGAATAATTTTTGAATTGCTGAAATCACTTTTTCACCTCTACCGTTGCGACCCCTTGAGAAATGTCGTCCCTCAGTGCTCACCTCTGTTGAGCATTCTGCGCAATTGAGCAAACCTAGCTAGACGCCCTTCAATCGCCATGCCATCAAAGTCTGCTCGCATTTCTGACATGCTTCTGCAACGCCTTCAAGAAGCGCATCAACAAGGCTCCGAAGTCCGTATTCGCCTGGCTAACAGTAGCTTTCACGGTGTCCCCGTCCATCTCGATTCTGAATTTGTCGAGCTTCTCTGCCTATACGTAGACGAGAGCGACGAAAGCTCTATGTGTGAACGAGCCATGTGGCTCATCAAACTTTCTGAAATAGTAGCTTTCTCCTATCCCATCGATTCTTGGTCCAAGGACCGCCTGGAAGCGCTATTGAATGACCCAGAAGTCAAATCTGAAGAGATTAAATCTGATCCTCAATCGGACAAAAATGATTTGACGCATTAGCCCAGCTAACTTCGCGCTCAATCATTAGTTTCCTCAATCCATAGAGAAAGGCCAGATGCATCGATGCATCTGGCCTTTCTCTATGGATTGCAACTGTGAGAATTGCCTAATGGTTACAGAGACGCTTCAAAAAGCCGATTTTTTTATACCTGCAACATAAATATACGGTATTGGATAAAGTCCTGGGAAAGGTTTCTGGTGTCGTTTTTTACTTCCGTAGCTAGTGATGTGCTTTATTCTCTGAGCAATACTGGATTGGTCTGACTCAGAGAGAATGGCGCCATCGCTCACACCTAACCAAATCCACTATGCTTTCTGTCCGTCTGCAATCTTCTGCTTTAGCTCGCAAAACACCATGCAATAGCGGGATGACAGTGTTGGAACTGCTTATTGGATTAGCGATATTAGGAGGAGTGGCTGCGGTCTCAGTCCCGACCGTGCAGCACCAACAGGCCAAAGCTCAAGAACGTAGAAGCCGCAGTTATCTCCAAACACTGACCCAAGCCCAGAAGCAGCACTATACATTGCATCAATCTTTTGCCCAGTCCCCTGAATCCTTAGAAATTAGCGATAAATCAAAGACTGCCAAAAGCTATGAGTACAGCATTGCAGCCTCCCAGAATGGGCGAGTTGTAACTCACAAAGCGCGGTCTCGTAGCCGCAACTTACGTAATCAGGTCAGCGTGGTCTCTCTACAAGGCAGCGACCAAATCGACAGCTTGCTGTGCGAAGCCAGCGAGCCAGATAATTTGATCTTAGGCAATGGTCAACTGGTTGGAGCCACTCTTATATGCCCTGAGGGCTATCGCTCTCTGCGGTAGTCAAAATCCTATCGAACGAAGCAAGAATTCAGAAAACCCACAAAAAGTTTACGGGTTTTCTCTGAGGAGAGCGAAAACAATGCTCCGGATGCTAGTTGCTTTAACCATGCAGCTTTCAGCCAAATTCATCCATTTTTCTATAGCTGGCTTGATTTAGAACGAAGCTGCCCTAGAAGAAATTTTGCGGAGCTAAGTGATATGAAAGCT
>CALECT010000077.1 GCA_937949725.1 uncultured Pseudanabaenaceae cyanobacterium | reverse complement strand
GTCCTTCAGGACTTCGCCCGTGGGATAGATTTTGCTGATGTGTTCAAGGCGCAGCATAGGGTCTTGGTGGCGAAGGGAAGTGGATAGGGCCGGTCTCTAGATCAATCTCTGGGCCGGTCATCTTGCTGCCAACAGCGGACTCGCTGCTCTCAGCACTATTGCAAATTGTTGCAATCTGTATCCCTAGCTTAATGCCTTTGCTCCCGAGTCGGTAGTGGGGAAGCCCGAAAAGGCCTGAAGTTTCGTAGAAAACAGGAAGCTTTTGAAGTTCTTGACAGCCATAGGGCAAAGTTTAAGGGAGATTTGCTGGCTGTTGCTCGCGGGGGATTGGAGCTTGAGCTAACAGAGCAATTAATGGAACAGGAGGCTCGCTGTGAGAATTTTGCTAGTCGAAGATGACGATCGCATTGCCACTCCCCTCTGCGAAGACCTGCGCCACCAAAGCTACGTTATCGACTGGGCTGAGGATGGTCTCTCGGGCCTGCACCATAGCCAGACGGTGGATTACGACCTGATCTTGTTGGATCTGATGTTGCCGCAGCTCGATGGTATTAGCCTCTGTCGCAAGTTGCGTTCCACAGGCTATAGCGGCTTTGTGCTGATGCTGACGGCCAAGGACACCACAACAGATAAGGTCTTGGGCCTGGATGCCGGAGCTGATGACTATTTGATTAAGCCCTTTGAGCTGGAAGAACTGGCCGCCCGCATCCGCGCCTTGGCTCGTCGCCCCGGGCAGATGCAAACGCCGCTGTTGAAAGCGGGCCAGCTCAGCCTTTGCCCCACCACCCATGCGGTGAATTATGGAGAAACGCCTCTCTGCCTGACCCCCAAGGAGTTTCTGCTGCTAGAGCATCTTATGGGTCACCCCGGTCAGGTATTTACCAGAGCGATGCTGCTGGATAAGCTTTGGGAGCTGGATCGCGATTCTGGGGAGGCGACGATTCGGACCCATCTGACGAATGTTCGGCGCAAAATTAAGCAGGCTGGCTGTGGCACGACTGTTATTGAGACGGTTTATGGCGTGGGCTATCGCTTGCGAGCTGGTCAGAATTAGTTCGGTGATAGCTTTTGTTTAAGTCCATTCGCGATCGCCTCCTCCTGTCTTACCTCCTAGTCCTGGTGGCCGTACTGGGAAGCTTTGCCCTGGCGGTGCGCATCACCTTCGCTCGTAGCCTCAATGAGCAACTCCTCGCTCGCCTGGAAGTTCTTTCTAGGGTGGCGACCCAGGAATTGGAACTTGAAGACGATGGTGTGATTGAAGTGGATGACGAAGTGATCGTCAGCGTTAATCAGGCTGTGCAGTGGTTTGACGTAAATGGAAACCTGCTGGGGCAACAGGGCGATGCCTTGCTCACGCTCCCCTTTAGTCCGACTGAAGTTCTCCAGCGGCAGCGATCGCCCGCTCCAGTCCAAGGCATCACCACCGTCGTGAATGACTACGACACAGGTCAGTTTATTGGCTATGCCCGAGTCAGCGAATCAACTGTGGAGCTGAACGCCACCCTGCGCCGCTTTGACAGTGGATTGGGCGGTGGTATTGCTTTAGCCTTGGGGCTGAGTACCCTAGGTGGACTTTGGCTGACGCGCCAGGCGATGCGTCCCATTGAGCAGAGTTTTGCACAGCTTCAGCGTTTCACAGCCGATGCCTCCCACGAGTTACGCAGCCCCCTGATGGCCATTCGTGCCAATGCAGAAGTGGCGTTGAAGTATCCCGAGGCGATTCGGTCTGGCGATCGCGACAAGTTCACGGCTATCCAAAGCGCTGCGACTCAAATGACTGCGCTGACTGAGGATTTGCTGCTGTTGGCTCGCTTAGATCAGACACAAATATTGCAGATGGAGGCGATTACCCTAGCCTCATTAATCGAGCCTTTGCTCACGCTCTACCAGACCCAGGCGGATTCCAAGGCAATTCAGCTCGCGGTCAAACTTCACGATGGCGATGCTGTGGTGAACGGCGATCGCATCCAGCTCACTCGTTTGCTCACAAACCTGCTGGACAATGCCCTGCGCTACACGCCAGAGCAGGGACAAATTCTGATTCAGACAGAGGTCAAGGGCGAGCACATTCAAATCCGAGTCCAAGACAATGGCATTGGCCTTACCCCAGAGCAGCAGGCCCAGGTCTTCGAACGTTTTTGGCAGGCGGATCAAGCGCGGACCTATCAAAGCAAGGGGGCAGGACTCGGGTTAGCGATTGCCCAAGCGATTGCCCACAGCCACAACGGCAGCCTCAGCGTCACGAGTCAGCTAAACCAGGGCGCTTGCTTCACCCTCAAGCTTCCTGCGCAGTAGCGCTGTGACGAATTATCCCCTGATCAATCACGTTGTTGTCTTTATCAATGCCGGTAATCACAAGCCCTTCATCACTCACCTTCACCGAGGCAAAGCTCAGCACTTTTTCCGAATAGGCCGTCCAACTAGACTTGCCTACGGGGCGGGTTTCAGAACCACCACCCGCTACGACATACGTTGTGCCATCAATGGGGTGGGTCCGCTCATAGTGATGGTCATGGCCGCAGCAATAGAGCTGCACAGCATATTGTTTGAAGAGTGGGCAAAGCTTCTCTTCAAGACGAGGATGATTGCCATGCTTGCCAGAGGAGTAAATCGGGTGATGCCCATAGGCAATCTTCCAGGTTGCATCGCTAGCGGATAGAGCTGACTCTAACCAGGCGAGCTGACCTTCCCAGTCGGCATTTTTGTTCGTATCCAAGGCAAAGAATTCAGCCTTACCCTGGCGAAAACTGTAATAGCGACCTTCCATATTGAAAGGTGGATAGGCGACTTGTTGGTCACCATTATTCTCCCGAATATCGTGGTTGCCCAACACAGCCCTAAACTTTACGCCTTGGTTGAGCAAAGCTCGGTAGGGCCGTTCAAAAACCTTGTTCAATTTCTCGATTTCGCCATCTTCATAGATGTTGTCCCCCGTCATCAAGATGAATGGGAAAGGAGCCTGATGATAATGCTGCTCCATCGCTCTGGCGACGGCATATTGCCCTCGGTTACCTCGCCCCACATCTCCTACCACAACAAAGCGAATCGGCCCGTCCGAGGCCTTTGGGGCTGGGCTACCTAGCTGCTGTTGGGGCTTGCTGCATGACGCAGCGATCGCGCTAGCAGACAGCAGGACCAAAAACTTGCGGCGAGGGTAAAGCGTTGACATCTTGATAGATACTGACTTGCTCTCGGGAGCATATCGATCACTTGTCAAGAACTTAGAAAGATTCTCCCTGGCAGCCTGATGCCTCCCCGATTTCTCTGGAGCTTATTACAAGGCATTGTCTCGCGAGTGATCGTTGCCAGCATTTGAGACTGCTATGGCCTCCTGTCGCCTAGTAAAACTCTTAAGACCTGGCCAAATAAAAGCCCCATCAGGCTGTAGAAGAACATCATGACCAGCGGATGGAAATCGAAAATATAGCTGAATCCCCCTGATTCGGCTGTCCTGAACAATGTTGAAAAAGGAGCAGCGAAGGGAGCTGACAGCTTCGATATCAGGTAAGGAATTAGACCGCTTGAATGATTGCCTGAAGTCAGCCAAATCCATCTGAAAGCTAGCAAAGCTTCTAGGGAAAGCACTGCGACATAGATGAAATCAATGCAGCAATCTACGGCGGAGTCTGGGTGCCTATTTCTATTCCGACTGTAGAGACTCCACATATAGCTAGCTCCTAGATGGCTGTTGCTCGGAAGTCTGCCATAGGCTTGTTAAGAACTTAGGAAGGAACAAAGAGTGAAGTGAATACGCTAAATGCCATGGTGAATCCTGAGCATTTCTGAAAAGTGATTCTCTTTTGTTCTGCCTGTAGGCACAATCTTCGCTGCGTCATCTCGCTGTACCGCCCTGAAGCCATTGCTTAGACGTCGAGGCATGGAGCAGGATTAACCTCCGCTCTGCTCGGCAAGGCTACCCCAACCGCGATCGCCATAATCTAGGGCTGAGACCGTATCATTGCAGAGGAATTCGCCTCTGCCTTGTGAAATCGTCCAAGGCTGAAGCTGGTTCCTTCAATGCAGCTTTTACTCCATGACCTTCGCCACCCAGCTTTGGGACGACAATCAGCCTTTGGCTCAAGCCTGCCTCGATAACGCCTTTGTTCAAGGCATCGGAAACGGCAGCTTACCCAAAGCCAAGTTTGCCTACTACGTCGGCCAAGACGCCTTTTTCCTCGAATCCTTCGCCCGCGCCTACAGCGTTTGCGCTGCAAAAGCGCCGGACTCGGAAGCCTTTGGAGTTTTCCATGAATTGGCAGGGGGCGTCCTGGAAGAACTGAAGCTCCACGAGGGCTATGCCCAGGAATGGGGCGTTGAACTCACTAAGGTTTCTCCCGGTGTCACCACCCGGCGCTACGTCGATTTCCTCGTCGCCACGGCCTGGAGCCAGGACATCGGCGTCACAGCAGCGGCCATGGCTCCCTGTATGAGCCTCTATGCCTACTTAGGGCAACAGCTCGCCAAGGATGGTGTCCCCGATCATGACTACAGCGACTGGATCAAAACCTACAGCGAAGGCTTTTTTGAAGATTTAGCCAGCCAACTCGAAGCGCTGCTGGAGCAATACGGGCAAGCTAACGATACTGTTCGTCAAGCAGCCCAGGGGGCCTACGCCTACGCCATGCAATGTGAATTGGACTTTTTCCAAGCGGCCTGGGAGCTAGACAAAGAGGAGGCAACCTAATGGGCGTCCCTCGCACAATTTGTCTCGGCTTCCTGGCTATGATCACCGTGGGCACGCTGCTGTTGGTGCTGCCGCTCTCCGTGGCCGATCCACTGTCTGCGGTTAATGCCCCTGAGGAATACAATCTGCTACTGGCTTGGGTGATTGCTCTATTCACGGCGACTTCGGCAGTATGCGTCACAGGTCTTTCTGTCGTAGATGTGAGCCAGTATTACAACGGCTTTGGTCAGCTAATTGTCTTGCTCCTGGCTCAAATTGGCGGCTTGGGCTACATGACCGCAACGACGTTTTTGATTCTGCTCCTGGGGCGACGCTTCTGCCTCAAGGACAAGATGGCGATTCAGCAAACAATGGATACGCCTGGAATGGCGGGTGCCAAGCAGCTGATTCAGTCGATTATCTCCCTGACGCTGATTTTTGAACTCACCGGGGCTTTTTTGCTAATGCTGGCTTGGGTACCAGAAATGGGCCTAGGTAAAGGTATTTGGTTCTCCATTTTTCACAGCGTTAGCGCCTTTAACAATGCGGGCTTCAGCCTGTTTCCCGATAGCCTGGTGGGCTATGCCCAGTCCCCCGTTGTCATGTTTGCCATCAGCCTGATGATTATTGCGGGAGGCATCGGCTATCAGGTGATTATGGAGGGCTTTTTAGCGCTGCGAGAGTTCTTCAAAAAGGGACCTGGGAAGTTCTGGGTGTCGTTGCAATTCAAGGTGGTGACGAGCAGTACCTTGGTGCTGTTGATTGGCGGGGCGATCGCTTTCCTAGTCACGGAATACAACAACCCCAACACCCTCGGCGCTGAGACTGGCTTCGTCCCCAAGCTCATGTTGGCCTGGTTCCAGTCCGTCACCACCCGCACTGCAGGCTTCAATAGCCTCAACATCGGCAAAATGACCACGGCGGGCTTATTTCTGACCATTGCCTTTATGTTTGTGGGTGCTAGCCCTGGCGGCACGGGGGGGGGCGTCAAAACCACCACCATGAGAGTTTTAGTGGACTGCACAAGGGCCGTTCTGCGGGGGAAGGAAGAGGTGATTTGCTATAACCGTCGTCTGCCCACGGAACTGATTTTGAAGGCTGTGGCTGTGGTGTTTGGCTCCATGATGAGCGTCATTCTCTGCACCGTGCTCCTGTCCTGGGCAGAGCCGAATCTTCCTTTCATTGCGCTATTCTTCGAGGCGGTTTCGGCCTATGCGACCGTGGGAATTTCCATGGGCATTACGGGGATTTTGTCCCTGCCCAGTAAGCTACTGGTGATTCTCACCATGTATGCCGGGCGAGTTGGCATTTTGCTGTTGATCTCAGCCTTGATTAGTGAATCCAAACCCAGCTCGATTCGCTATCCCGAAGATGACCTACTGGTGGGCTAATGGCCTCGCCATTGGTTCTATTGCCAACGTTTTGTCCAACGTCATTGATTTTAGTTAAGGTGGCCCGCTGTGAATTTCTCTGGAATGAATCCGTTTCGCAACGTCAAAGCTGATAATCATCAGTACGCCGTCATTGGTCTGGGTCGCTTTGGCCGGGCCGTTTGCTCAACGCTTCATCAGTTGGGCCATGATGTCTTGGGTATTGATACCAGCGAAAAGCTTGTCGCCCAGGCGATCGCGGAACAGTACACTGCCCATGCCGTCCAGCTCGACTCCACGGAGCCCATGGCACTGAAGGAAGCTGGGGTGTTTGAATTCGACACGGTGATTGTGGCGATCGGCAATTACATCCAAGAAAGCGTCATCACCACCCTCAACCTCAAAGAGGGCGGCGTGCCCCACGTTGTTGCCAAAGCCTCCAACGATGTCCATGGCAAACTGCTACAAAAAATCGGGGCAGACCGCGTTGTCTTTCCTGAGCATGAGATGGGCTGCAATCTAGCCCGCTCCCTCACCCGTCCCAACATTTTGGAACGCCTGATTTTGGATGAAGAGCACAGCGTTGTTGAGATTACGGTGCCGAATGAGTTTGACGGCCAAACCATCGCGGAACTGAACTTGCGCAGTCGCTTTGGCCTCAACCTCTTAGCCCTAGGCGAGGACAAAAACCACTTTCAAATTAATCCCAACCCCAACCAGCGTCTACACAAGGGGCAGGTGATGGTGGTCATTGGGGATACCAGCGCGATCGAGCAATTGGCAGAGGAGAAGGGCTAGGCCGAATTCTCAAGTCATCGCTGGTGCTCAAACAACCTCTAAGAGATTGTTTGAGAAAGGCATCTAGCCTTAGCAGGATAACCTAGGAGCTACTCGAATTAACGGAATTCTGGCTTACTGCTGATGGCTGAAGTTGCAAACTTGATGCTTGGCCGAATTCTCAAACAATCTCTAACCGCGATTTAATGGGTATGGCCCTGGGCTAACCCATGGCGATCGCAAGTAGAGCAAAGAAATCCCATGCCCCGCATCATCGGTCTCATGAGCGGCACCTCCGTAGACGGCATCGACGCTGCCCTCGTCGAAATTTCCGGTGGCCAAACTGACCTCCAGGTTCATTTGGTGAATGGCTTGGTTCATCCTTTTCCCGAGCCTCTCCGGGAGCAAATTTTGGCAGTTTGCAGCGGGGAAGCCATCTCAATGGAGGCCATGGCGGAGCTGGATGATGCCATTGCGCAGGCCTTTGCTGAAGCTGCGATCGCCGTCAATCAAGGTCATCCCCCCGCTGACCTAATCGGCTCCCATGGCCAAACCCTCTTTCACCGCCCCGCCGCTGATGGCGTCATGGGCTATTCCCTTCAGCTAGGCCGGGGTGCTTTGATTGCAAACCTCACTGGCATCCCCACCGTTTCCAACTTCCGCGTTGCCGACATTGCCGCTGGCGGCCAAGGTGCCCCGCTAGTTCCTCCGGTCGATGCCTATTTATTGGGCCACCCCACCGAACACCGCTGCATTCAGAACATCGGTGGCATCGGAAACGTTACCTACCTGCCCCCGACCTCGAATCCCGACTGGCAGCAGCAAGTGCTGGGCTGGGACACCGGACCGGGTAACAGTCTCCTCGATTTGGCCGTGCAAAGCCTGTCTAAAGGCGAACTGAGCTATGACGCGGATGGAGCCTGGGCGGCCCAAGGCAAGCCCGATGAAGCGTTGGTGATGGAATGGCTCAGCCATCCCTACTTCGCTCAGTCACCCCCCAAATCCACGGGTCGCGAGCTGTTTGGTTGGGCCTATTGGGAGCAATGTTTGGCTCAAGCCACGGTTAGGGGCCTCGCAGATGCAGACCTACTGGCGAGTCTCACAGAACTGACAGCTTGCTCCATTGCAAATAGCTACCGAGATAGCTTGCCTCAGTTGCCCGATCGCCTGCTGCTTTGTGGCGGCGGTGTGCGCAATGGCTATTTGTTAGCGCGCTTAGCCCAGCATTTGCCCGGCGTGGCGATGCAGTCCACTGATGAGGCTGGCTTGAATGCAGACTATAAGGAAGCGATCGCCTTTGCCGTGCTAGCCCATTGGAATCACAAAGGATTACCGGGCAACATGCCCGCTGTTACAGGTGCCCAGCGAGCAGTGGTATTAGGTGAACTGGTCTAAGCAATTCACTCCCGGAAAGAGTATAAAATTTGCGTGCTAGCATGGGCACACAGGGCGCTGAGGATAGTTCGAGTGGCACACTCGTTTTTATTAGAAACTGGCATTTGGAATTCCCAGGGGAGTTGGATTAACCCGGATGGCTCCACCCTGCCATTTCAAGGGAAAACCATGATCTCCTGGAGTGAGGACTCCTGGTTTGCCATGGTAACCAAATTTGTTTTCCAAGAGAGCGATCGGACTGACCTCATCTGGCGTTATCGCGGTCGTTTAACCGAGCCAGGGCGACGCTATACGTTTTTGCTAGAGCATAGCGAAATTGGCAAGATGGAAGGCGAAGGTATTATCGGAGAGAAAACCATTACTCAGCGTTCCTGGGCTTTGAATGATTCCCAAAGCCGCAGCACCTTCGATAGTCTGGTCCGTCTAGATGCGAACTCCTATCAGTTTTCCAGTGCCACCATGACAGGCCATCGTCTCGGCACCATCGCAGAAGCAAGCTTTGATAGGGTCTAGAGCACCCTCTGAGAATTCGGTGCTTTGGCTTAAGTGGCCTTGAAAACGGGAACTATAGAATCGCAGTGAGACGATGGGGCTGACCACCTAGTGCTAAATGGAGCCTTCTGAGGAAGGAGTCCCACAGCACATAGATACAAGGTGATCCGCTTAATCATGATCTAGAGATTTTCTGGAGTTACCTGGAGTAATCTGTTTACTCTGAGTAAAGATTAAGAAAGCTCTGGTTCTCTTGGACTGGATGACGGCTGGTTCCGCGTTGCAAGGCTGTTCTAGCCTATGTTGGTACGATTAGCGCCTCTCCCTTCCCATCGCTTCTGGCATCTCCACTTTAGATACGCATTGCACGAGTCTTGCTATGGCACCGGCAGATCCAAATATCGGACGCATCCTCGATAATCGCTATGAGCTGATCGAGCTGGTGGGCAAGGGCGCAATGGGCCGAGTCTACCTAGCTCGCCATGCCAAGTTGGGCGGAGCGGTCGCCGTCAAGTTTCTCTCCCAGGCCTTGCTGGGAGACAAGATGCGCGAGCGCTTCTTCACCGAAGCCCAGACCTGCGCTCACCTGGGCCAAGAAAGCATCCATATTGTCCGCGTCAGTGACTTTGGTGTCGATGAGCAAGATATTCCCTTCTATGTGATGGAATATCTCCAAGGGGAAAGCCTCAGCAGCTTGCTCAGTGACGAGCCCCTTGCCCTACCCCGCTTCCTCGGTATCACCCGTCAGACCTGCCTCGGTCTCAAAGCAGCCCATGAAGGCATTGTGCTCAATGGAAAGCGCTGTCCTATCATTCACCGGGATATCAAGCCCAGTAATATTCTCGTAACCCCCGACGAAACCATGGGGGAACTGACCAAAGTTTTGGACTTTGGTATCGCGAAATTGATTCAAGAGGATGCCAGCCAGACCCAGGGCTTTATGGGCACCTTGGCTTACTCTTCTCCGGAGCAGATGGAGGGCCAAGAACTCACCCTGCGCTCCGACATCTACAGCCTGGGCATTGTCATGTTCCAGAGCTTGACGGGTAAGTTACCCGTTTACACTGAGAACCACACCTTTGGTGGCTGGTATAAAGCCCACCACTCCATGCCGCCGCGTCAGTTTAGCGAAGTGGCTTCCCACCTCAAGTTGCCCCAGAGCCTTAATGCTCTGATTTATAGCTGCTTGGAGAAGAAGCCCGAGAATCGTCCGGCCAATATGTCGGAAATTCTAGAAGGGCTCAAGCCACTGGAGCAGCGGTTTGGCGCGGGTCGCCAGATCGGCCATCGGATTCAAGCCACTTTGGCTCGCTTGCCCGTGGTGAAGTCCGACCCTGAGGACAATTACAAAAATCCCCCTAGCATCGACGAGATTTGCTTGCTTCAGGCCTGGCCCAAGAACAAACCCACGGCCCGTATTGTTTTTCCTCAGAAGCTAAAGACTAGCCAAGGCCCTAAACCAACCTTGTGGGTGATGCTGCCCAAGGCGGAGATTCAGCAGCTCAAGGTAAGCCGTCTCTATACCCAGGTCTACCGCAACTTCCTCTGCACCATGGCTCCCCACCCCATGCTGATGTGGTTGACGGCGTTGCACAATCGTTTCTATCACGAAGACCAAGAAGCCCGCTGGTTGACCTGCTTTTTAGACCTGAAATCCAAGCATGGCCAGAGCTTTGCTGAACTTTTAGCAGAACAAGGGGAATATCGAGTGCTGTTCTTCGCACTGGAGGAGCCGCGTCGCTGTGCCCATGTGCTGACGACGAAGATTAATAAGGCCCAATGCAGCTTGATGAAGCAGTGGGTGATCACAGGCCGAGGTTGGCAGGGCCAGGGTCAACCCACACTCAGTAAAAACATGTTGCGAGGGGAGCTAGACCGTATTAAGCCCCAGGTTCAGCAAAATTTGGAGACTCTGACCGGAATTGATGGTAACCGCGTTCCATCCCATGGGGATGATAACGAAAATGCCAAACAGGCCGCGAGCGCGTAACTCAATTAAACAGCCTCTCTTATAGGCTCTGAGGGGTTGTTCTTGCTCTGAGTATTCATATTCCTTGAAGCGGTGAATGCCAATGTCATTAAGCCTCAAGTTCAACTATCCTTTTGGGCATTGAGGAATTTCGCCTCACAACCTAGTCAAAAGAGCCTGATGTTTCTGGGGAGCCTTTATTCTCTCGCCAGGCTATACTTCAATCACTTCAAAAGACACCGTCCATGCTGAGTCAAATCCAAACCCTAGTGCGCGACGCGGAGGGCCGCTATGCCACCGACGCCGAACTCCAGTTTTTGGAAGACTATGCCAAAGATTTTCCCAGCCGTTTGCGGGCCTATCAAAACCTGCGTAAGCAGGAGCGGCCTCTAATTCAAAAGGCCTATAACCAGCTCAAAGCTGAGCATCCCGAGCTCTTTCCTGCGGGACAAAAGGAAGCAGTCCGCAAGTGGCAGCGAGATACCATTTGGGTTCTGCGTAGCTCTGGTGTGGCGATGCTGCTGGATGACGTGGATACTTTGCGCGATCGCATGATGCTCTGGTTCCAAACCATCATGCGCGCCTTCGGCGTACATAAGACTTGTTACCTAACCTACAGCGTCCTTAAAAGCCTGGCTCCCCAAGTCATGGGTCCTGAAGACGGAGCTCTCCTGGCCGAAGTTCTCGAAGGAAATCGTGAACTTTTCGACCTCCCCGAGCTAGAAGCTTAGAGAAGCTTGAACCCACCAAGTCTTAATAAAATATCAGTGGGTCTAGACCCTTATCGTCAACCTCCATATGTAGGCGAACAAACCGCCCCAAGCATCTATTGCGGGGGCGGTTTGCCCGTTTTGGCTTGAGCATTTTGCAATGAGGCCGGGCATCCTAAGGTTAGATTTCTCACACCAGGGACTGGAGATTTCATCGAGAGGCGTGACCCTCTCTACTGTCATCCGCCACAGGTCAAGTTCGTCGCCGTGAAAACAATCCTAGTTATTGAGGATGATCCGAATCTCCGCAAGAGCATTAGCAAAGTGCTCGAGAGTGAAGACTTTCTTGTCCTCACGGCGACGGATGGGGCCAGGGGCATTGAACTAGCCCAGTCCCATCTGCCCGATCTGATCCTCTGCGACATCCTCATGCCAGAGCAGGATGGCTACAGCGTTCTCCACAGCCTGCGCCATGCCCAAGAAACCTCAGATATTCCCTTCATTTTCCTCACCTCCAAATCAGACCTGAGTGATCTGCGACGGGGCATGACCCTAGGGGCCGATGATTATGTACCCAAGCCATTCGAGGCTCAGGATCTGATCGATGCGGTTCAAACTCGCCTCAACAAGAAGGCGCGTCAAACCCAGCCCTACCTGGATCAGCTGCGACAGACAGCCGAATCTTTAAGCCGCTCCGCCTACATCGATCTATTGACGGGCCTCCCTAACCGCATTGGCCTGCATCGTCACTTGCAGCAATGTCTGACCCAACGAAGTCGCGACAATAACGACTTCATGGCAGTGGTCTGTCTGGAAATCACGGATATGACCGAGATTTATCAAGTTCATGGCTATGCCGCTGCAGATCTTTTGCTTCAGGAAGTTGCAGCCCGGTTGCGCTGTTTTTCTACTAGTGGCCAGACGAGCGGATGCCCCTCCTCGACCTTTGCGGCAAGGCTGAGCGGTGCTCAATTTGGCATCCTCTTCCAATCTCTAGACCATAGTAATGAGCTAGATGAGCTGATTGAATCTTTAACTCAGCAACTTTCGGCAACCTATCTCAACAACGGTCGGGAAATCGAGATTGGCCTTCACTGGGGCGTTGCCCTTCACCCCCACCACAGCAATCGAGCCGAACAGCTCGTCGCCTACGGAGAAACAGCATTGCGATGGGGACGGGAAAACGGAGTCGCTGACTACCAGCTCTATACCCCTGAAATTGAAGCTGCCGATCGCGACCTCAAGCAGCTCACCGAGGAACTCCATAACGCTGCCACAAACAACGAGTTCTACCTGCTCTATCAGCCCCAGGTCAACCTGATTACAAACCGCATCATTGCAGTGGAATCCTTTCTGCGATGGAAGCATCCCCGGCGGGGCGTCCTACTCCCTCACAAATTTCTGCCCCTGGCCCAAGACCGCTTCCTCGTCGAGACAATGACCGATTGGACCATCCGCACAGCCTGTACCCAGGCCGTGAAGTTCCAGGGCCTGAGCATCGTGCCCATGTCCGTCTCAGTCAACTTGTCCTATCTCCAATTCAACCGACCTAATTTCATTGCGACCGTAGGCGAGATCTTGGCAGACACCGGCCTAGATCCCGCGCTACTCACCCTGGAAGTGACTGAAAGTAGCCTCATGGGAGACCAAAGCAAAGTGTGCCGCATCCTAGCCGGGCTCCAGAAGCTGGGTGTCAAGATTGCGATCGATGACTTTGGTATGGGCTATTCCTCCCTCAAGGACCTGAGTAAGTTTCCTTTGGATACGCTCAAAATCGACAGCTTCTTTATCCAAAATCTGCCTGAAGAACATTACGCTGCGGTGGTCTCTAGCATTATTGCCATTTCCCAAACCCTGCGCCTCAAAGTCATTGCTGAAGGCGTTGAGACGGAGCAACAGCTCGGTATTCTGCGCAAATACGGCTGTCATGCGATGCAGGGGCATTACCACAGCATGCCATTGCTCCCAGGCGAGATCGCGACCTTATTACAGCAAGGCGGGCGATCGCCCCTTCCCCAGGCCAGTTAAAAACAAGCCAGAGGATTAGAAGTGTCGATGAGAGAGTAGAAGTAGAAGCAGGGTGAAATCCCAGCCAATCTACATCTCCAATCCTCTACTCCCATGCCGACCTTCACGCCGCAAACTGCCGACCAACACCTCAGCCAATATCGCCGAGGTAAAGCAGATCCCACCGAAACCGAAGCGGAGGCGATCCGCAGCGCCCTTAGCACCCTGGTTAACCAAGCGGACTTCATTACAATGGGCATCTGTGCGGATAACGTGAGTAGCGCGATCGCCGCTCTCAACGGCTATCTTAAAGGCCTCAACCAAGACTTTGAGCTGGGTGAAGCCGAAGTAGAGGAACCCAACAAAGCGGTCTATATCAAGTTCAATACCCGGACTACAACGCTGTATGGCGATCGCTACAGCGGCAATGAGCGGGGCGTCCTCATCGCCACCCAAGCCGACTACGACACTACAATTTCCGGCGTCTATGGCCATTTCCCGCTAGATTTGTTTGGCTAACCATCACGGGGGGAAACGCATGCCTAGCGAACAAGTCAGCGAAATCAGTCCAGACATGTTTTGGTTTGACCAGCTCCTCCCCCCCGCCCTCTGCCAGCAGCTCATCGACATTGCTGACCTGCGCAACCCAGAGCAAGCAGGCATTGAATTAGGCCGCCTCGACCAAGACGTGCGCAACAGCGGTCAGCTCCGCCTTGAAGGCGATGAGCTACTCGCCTCCACCAACCAGCTTCTACTCGACCAAGTCGGCATCATCCAGACCTGGCTTCACCGCCACTACGGCATCCGCTTCACCCAAGCCGAAGCCTGTTCCATCCTGCGCTACAACCCCGGCGAATACTACAAACGCCACATCGACAACCTGCTCATGCCCAGCCGCATGCAAGAAGCTGCCCAAGGCGTTCCCACCCGAGACGTCAGCATCGTTGGCTATCTCAACGAGGGCTTTGAAGGTGGCGAAACTTACTTTGATCGGCAAGAACTGAAGGTTGTGCCTCAAGCAGGCGGTGTCGTGGTTTTTCCTTCCTTTTTCACATTTCCCCACCAGTCCTTGCCTGTGGTGAGTGGGCGTAAGTATTCCTGGGTGACCTGGCTTTATTTCTAGGAGGTCGTGAACTTTTGAAATAAGCAAGAGACAAAGCGACCCCCTCGCGCTTTAAGTGGTCTCCCTTGAACCAAGGGGATAGGTAGAGACAAGACACATTCGCCTATCGACAAACTCCGCCAAACCATACTTCGACGGCGTTAGCCGCAACCCAACAGGCCAACCAGCCCAGCCTCAAAACGCGCATCTCCAAACCAAAAGGCCGCCCCATAGGCCAATCCAAACTCCGACCCAAGCTTGGGCGGGGGTAACCCGTAGGGGGCCACCCCTGGCCCCATCGGCGGGAGTTTGAGGGCTGGCCCTCATGGCTGCTGGATTTGCCTCTTTAGGCCCTAGCCGCTGCCTAAATGCAAAACCCACCGCACCGCACACAACAATAATTTCTTCGCCTGTCATCTTATGTGGACGAACGGCTGTTCGCCCCTAAGCGTGACGAACCACCACCTCATCCCCAACAGAAACCTTCAACCGCTCCACCGCACTCCCCCCATTCACCGCCACCTCAACCCAACCGTGGCTTCCCACCAAAGCAATCAACTCCCCAAACTCCCCCTCTTCATAAGAACTCACCGCAGACAATCGCCGCCCGCCCACTTCAACAACCCATCCCCAACCCTCAACAGCCCCAGCCTCAACAGTTGTAATGACATTGCCAAAATGATCTACATGTTGAACTGAGCCCCGCCAACAATCTGCCTCACCAACCACTGACGGAATCGCCAACTGCACCAAATCCTCAAGCGCGATCGCATCCCCCAATACCTCAAGCGGCACCCCACCCGCCAAATGGGCCGCTACGGGAGCAAAAATATCTCGCCCATGGAACGTTCGACTCGGCTCAGCCACCCGCCAAAACTTAGAGCGATTTAGCTCAACCGCCGCCTGAGCTGGAAACCGCTCCAACACCGCCGAGAACAGACCATTGTCTGGCCCCACCAAGAAACCTTGCTCAAAGGCGATCGCCACAGCCCGCCGCTCACCCCCAACCCCCGGATCCACCACTGCCAAATGCACCGTCCCCATCGGGAAATACGGCACCGCCTGCCCCAACTGGAACCGCCCTGCTGCCACATCCTGAGGTGCAATCCCATGGGTCACATCCACAAACTGAAACGCTCCATAGTCATGCTCAGCCGCAACCTCCGCCATCACGCCCTTCATGACCCCAACGTAACTATCTGCCAAGCCAAAATCCGTCGTCAGCGTAATCAGCGAGGAGCCAAACCACTGGTTCCGAGGTTCCCCAGACAGCTTCCCTCGCGATCGCGCTTCCATCAGCTCATCTACTCCTCACCATCCACATCCGCTATGGCCCCAGGTCCTGCCATAATCCGTCCCAACGCATCCAACAAATCCGGCGGCAGCTTACGGAGGATTTTTCCTGTTTCCATATTGACCGCCACCAACGTCACCTGAGCCGTCAAGTGCAAAATTGGCTCATCTTTCCCCACCGACCACAGCTCATACTCCCAAAGCAACCGCACCCCCTTTTGGGGTAAAAGCCTCGCCTTTAGCTCAGCCCGATCGCCCATTCGCAGCGATCGCCGGTAGCGAATGCCAATGTCCACCACTGGCAAATCACAGCCCAACGCCACCAGCTCACTAAAGGCAATCCCCACATCATTCAAACAGGCAACCCTAGCCTCCTCCATCCAGCGCACATAGCTCCCATGCCAAACAATCCCGGCATAATCCGTATCGTGGGGAAACACCTCAACGGGGTAATTGAACCAAGGCGCAGGCAATGAAGGCGTCATCAAGCTTACATAGCGACAAATTATTGCCACTCCCCTAAATAAAAAAACAGCCACATCACACAGCTCAGCCAAAAGCAGCGCTGAGCCAACAGCAGCCACAATCTCGACATTCAGCAAAGCCATCACGGCTCATCATCACAGTTGCCAGCCTAATGCGAACCGAACTCCCGCATCAACAGCTTTAAACGACAAAAGTCACTCTGAGAGAGCGTTACATCCCTAATAACTAGGAGCAAATCAACCGTTACTATTCAAATTCCAAGTATGTCGCTCAGCCAAGGGACCGTTAAAATTGACCCTGCTAGCCAACTGCACTTCGGTTGAAGCGGAGCGCCCGGTAGCCTCGGCATGATGATGATTCACAAGTTATCGTTCCAGCGGCTAATGGGTAATCGTCCTTGAGCCTGTATGAAATAAGCATCCCAACATCACAAGCGGGAAGCCTTTAAGTCCCAACCGAGGCCATCAGCGTTGAACCCAGTTAACCCTGAAGCCCTGGATGGGAACGAAGCAACATTTTAGAGACACCCCATGTTTAAGAAAATCCTCATTGCGCTATCGGGTACTGGCAGAGCCGAAGAAATGATGCAGATGTTGCTCAAGATTGAGCCCATCCAGCAGGCCCACATCACCATCCTTAACGTCATCCCCGATTCCACAAACCCCGAACAGATTGCAATCCTCAGAGCCGATGGGGAGACATTGCTCGACAATGCCCTCAAGAAGCTCAATCGCCCGGACGGCAAAATCAAAACAATGCTTCAAGAAGGCGATGCCAAAACAATCGTCTGTAAAGTTGCCGATGAAATTGATGCAGACTTGATTATCATGGGCTCCCGAGGTCTCAAGCGGCTGCAGTCCATTTTGAAGAACTCCGTTAGCCAATACGTTTTTCAACTGTCCAGCCGCTCCATGCTTCTGGTCAAGGATGATATCTTCATCGCCCGAATCAACCGCATTATGGTGGCCTTCAACTCAGAGAACCCCTCTGAGGAGAGCCTCAAACTAGCCCTGGAGATGATGCGGGACATCCCCGGTGGCGAGCTACTCCTAGCCCACACTGGCAGCAAGGCTGGTAAAACTGCTGACCCCGCAGCAGACCCAATGCTGGCCGAGGCGATCGCCGCCGCAAAACGCCTTGACATCAAAGTCCGCTGCTTCAGCGAAGGCGGCGACCCCAGCCGCAAGCTCTGCAAACTTGCAGAATCAGCCCAGGCGAACCTGCTCATCCTCGACTCCCCCGAGCGCCGCCCTTCTGTCGCTAAGACCATGCCAGACCTGGATCGCCTCATCGGCTCCTCCGTCTCGGACTACGCCAGGGTGAATGCACCATGCCCTGTCATCCTGGCTCGCAAATAACCAACCCCGGCGGGAATATAAGCCCAGACAGACAAAAGCCCCAGCTCCTCAATGAAGAAGCTGGGGCTTTTTCTTATCAAGCCTCGAGGCCTTAATTGGACTCGCGACTAGCCGTCTGAATGTAAAGAATCAGCAGAAAGACGACCGGAACCAATACGAACAAAAGGCTTGCGACAAAACCGAGCTCATTAACTTCCATGGGGAAATAAGGCCTTTACCAGGAGTTTCTAATTGCCTATTAGCCTATCACCTCCATCACCACCCCTCAGCATTTATGACAAACCTGCCAAGGAGAGTCCGAGCATCCCTACGTGAGACTGATGTTTGCGCATCACCTACTCGAAGCGATCGCCTCAGCTCGGCTAACTAAGGCGCTACAACGACGCTTCAAGTCCACAACCTAGACCACCAGAAGATAACGTTTCACCGCAGACCTACTTAGCCTTCTTCTTGGCCTTCTCATCGGGCTTCGTTTGAACGACGACATCTCCAGGGCCATTTGCGATTGCCTGACAAGCCAAACGATAACTACTAGGCTTCTTCTTAAGCTTGCGCTCCTCAAAGGCAGTGCGAGGGGACAGGTTCTCAAGCCCCTCAACCACTTCAATGACACAAGTTCCACATTGGCCAATGCCACCACAGTTGGTCAGCTTGCCCATGAACTTATAAATGTCGACACCATTCTCAACCGCCTTGGTCCGCAGATTGGCACCATCAACCGTTATGACATTCTGGTCGACATTCTCAGCCTCATTGACAAACTTAATTGCGGGCATCGCTTCATTCCTCGTCGTGAACATATAACTCTAAATACGCGGCCAGGTCCCATGGGTTGAAATACCCAGTCTCTAATCCGCAAATGCCATCGCCGTCAGTCATTCGGATGAAACCGGTGGGGAATCCCGAAAACTGTCACGCAAAATTTTGCGGCACCGCTCCATTGTAATTTAACGAAAGTTAACATAGTAAACATAACCTGAATCTATTGATATGTGGGAGATCTGGCTCCCAGGCGATCGCTGAAATCGTCTTGCAATCGGCTCTCAGACTAGTTACACTTCGTTTACATATTGATTTCAAAAACAATCATTAGGTCCTTCCGTAGTCGCTCTGCGCTCATTTTCCTGAGCGCGAGGCCGCGGTCCCAAGGGGTGCTTACCCGCATCCCAGCCTAGGTTCGGGCAACCGTACTTGGGCAGTGGGATTTGACAACGCTAGCCCTTGGGCCAGCGGCTTTGTGCGGAAGCGTTTTGTTCATAAAAACTCGAGGAGGCGCGTAGCTAATGGGGCTACCTTGGTACCGTGTGCACACGGTTGTCCTCAATGATCCAGGACGACTGATTGCTGTGCACCTCATGCATACAGCACTTGTCGCTGGCTGGGCTGGTTCGATGGCACTCTATGAGCTCGCCATCTTCGACCCTACTGACCCAGTCTTAAACCCCATGTGGCGTCAGGGCATGTTTGTCCTGCCCTTCATGTCGCGCATTGGCGTAACCGGCTCTTGGGCTGGTTGGGATGTTACCGGCGCAACCGGCACTGATCCAGGCTTCTGGAGCTTTGAAGGTGTCGCTGCAGCCCACATTATTTTGTCCGGCTTGCTGTTCTTGGCAGCCATCTGGCACTGGGTCTATTGGGACCTAGAGCTGTTCACCGATCCTCGGACCGGTGAGGCTTCCTTGGACCTGCCGAAGATGTTTGGCATCCACCTGTTCTTGTCTGGCCTACTTTGCTTTGGCTTCGGCGCATTCCACTTGTCTGGCCTTTGGGGTCCTGGCATGTGGGTCTCCGACCCTTACGGCGTAACCGGCCACATTCAGGCGGTGGCACCGGAATGGGGCCCCTCGGGATTCAACCCCTTTAATCCCGGTGGCGTTGTTGCTCACCACATTGCCGCAGGTATTGTCGGAATCATTGCCGGCCTCTTCCACCTGACGGTTCGTCCGCCGGAGCGCCTCTACCGCGCCCTGCGTATGGGTAACATCGAGACCGTATTGTCCAGTAGCTTGGCTGCTGTATTCTTCGCAGCTTTCGTAGTTGCAGGAACGATGTGGTATGGCAATGCCACCACCCCCATCGAGTTGTTTGGCCCCACGCGTTATCAGTGGGATCAGAACTACTTCCAGCAGGAGATGCAGCGTCGCGTTAGCACCGACATTGCAGCTGGCACCTCGGCAGAAGATGCCTGGGCCAAGATTCCTGAGCGGTTGGCTTTCTACGACTACGTAGGCAACAGCCCTGCTAAGGGTGGTTTGTTCCGTACCGGTGCCATGAACAGTGGTGACGGTATTGCTCAGGGCTGGCTTGGCCACCCCGAGTTCAGAGATGGCGAAGGTCGCGAGCTATTTGTTCGTCGCCTCCCCAACTTCTTTGAGAACTTGCCTGTTGTCATGACCGATAAGGATGGCGTTCTTCGCGCTGACATTCCTTTCCGTCGTGCTGAGTCTCGTTACAGTATTGAGGAAACCGGTGTAACCGCGACCTTCTACGGTGGCGCGCTCAACGGTCAAACCCTCACGGAGCCTGCCGCTGTGAAGCGTGCTGCTCGTCGTGCTCAATTGGGCGAGCCCTTTGAGTTTGATACTGAGACTCTCGAGTCGGACGGTGTGTTCCGTACCAGCCCCCGTGGTTGGTTCACTTTCGGTCACGCTTGTTTCGCACTGCTCTTCTTCTTTGGCCATGTCTGGCACGGCTCCCGGACCTTGTTCCGCGACGTCTTTGCTGGTATTGATGCTGACCTGGGTGAGCAAATTGAGTTTGGTGCGTTCCAGAAATTGGGCGATGCCACGACTCGTAAAGAAACGACGATCTAGTCAATTTAGATCGCCGCTGGTCAACTAACCGTTGCTAGCACGCTTAAAGGGACGGGCTAGCCCGTCCCTTTTTGTTTGAAGACTGTCTTCGGACATTCCTTCAAAGCTGATAGACTTAACAGTAGTACTGGAGAGACAATCCACACCGATGGAAAGCGTCATCTATATCCTGGTCGTCACCGGGGCACTCGCTACGATCTTTTTTGCGATCGCCTTCCGCGAGCCCCCCAAGATCGGTAAGTAACCTTAGCAATCTCAAGGATCAACTTTTAGTCAATCCAATGTCGATTAGCCCATTTAAGGCACTAGGCATTGTATTGCGTGATCGCTTCGAGTAAGCTTTTGTCCTGAGCCTCAAATCTTCTCAGCCCTCTGGCTAAAGTAAGATTGGCTCAGGACTTTGCCCTTTAAAGTGACTTTGAAGTCACGAGCAGGGTAAAAGAACTCCATTTAAGGCCGTTCGTTAAAGGAAGTTATCTAGATGACTTCCAATATGCGATCTCGCCTCTAGCTTAAAGACCCATCATGCGTTGCCCCGCCTGCACCCACACTGTCAGTCGTGTTCTAGAGTCCCGTTCTGCTGAAGCGGGACAAAGTGTGCGTCGCCGTCGGGAATGCTTGGAATGCTCTCACCGATTCACAACCTATGAGCGTATTGAGTTTGTTCCAATGCGGGTCGTCAAGCGAGATGGTGAACGGGAATCCTTTGATAGCTCCAAACTCATGCGAGGCATTGTTCGGGCTTGTGAAAAAACGAATGTGAGCCCCAAGCAGCAACAGGCGATCGTCAGCAACATTGAGGCAGAGATTCAACAACAGAGCCAGCGAGAGATTTCCAGTGACGAGCTAGGTGCAAAAGTGCTCAAGCACCTAAGGGAACTAAGTGAAGTTGCCTATATTCGTTTCGCATCGGTCTACGGACAATTCCAGAGCATTCGTGATTTTGTAGAGACTCTGAATGAGTTCCAGGATGATGACAATCATCGCCAACAAGTATTGAAGCAATACGCCAGTGGAGCTGCGGCTTGGTCAAATACTACTAAAGCTGAGTCGTCCGTTACAACCTGAAACACAAATTGTGTTTCAGTACAAAAGAACTATATCACCAAAGTCCTCTTCAGAGTTTCCCTGCGCCGAAATGCTGAAGGGGATTTTGATTTAGACTCATTCCCCCAAGTCAGCCATACTGCCGCACTTCATGGATTCAAGGATTTCTATAGATTATTTGGACTTACCCCTTGAGTGGCTTCCATTTTTCGCTATCATTGTAAATCTGGACATTTACATCTAGAAACTCAATTCCACTTCGACTGAAGGCTAGGGGAAAGTCAGACCTGAGCAATCGCTTAGTCGGGCTTTTCTACAGTGCGACTGCACACTTTCACCCTTGGAGACGGATTATTAACATCAGAACCCCAGGAAAACCTTAGTTATGGCCAATCAGGAAACAGGTGGCGTCGACATCGGCTTTACACAAGACGATTTTGCCGCGCTACTCGATCAGTACGACTATCACTTCAACCCCGGCGACATCGTCCCCGGTACCGTGTTTAGTCTGGAGCCTCGTGGAGCACTGATTGATATCGGTGCTAAGACTGCAGCATTCATCCCCATTCAGGAGATGTCCATCAACCGTGTGGACAATCCGGATGAGGTCCTGCAATCGGACGAAACCCGCGAATTCTACATTCTGAGTGATGAAAATGAAGATGGTCAGCTGACCCTCTCCATTCGTCGCATCGAGTACATGCGTGCTTGGGAGCGCGTTCGCCAGCTGCAAACTGAAGACGCCACCGTGCGTTCTGCAGTGTTTGCCACCAACCGTGGTGGTGCCCTGGTTCGCATTGAAGGCCTGCGTGGCTTTATTCCTGGGTCCCATATCAGTACCCGCAAGGCTAAGGAAGACTTGGTGGGTGAAGAGCTTCCCCTCAAGTTCCTGGAAGTGGACGAAGACCGCAACCGCTTGGTCCTCAGCCATCGCCGTGCTTTGGTCGAGCGCAAGATGAACCGCTTGGAAGTTACCGAAGTTGTGGTGGGCAACGTCCGCGGCATCAAGCCCTACGGTGCGTTTATAGACATCGGCGGCGTCAGCGGTCTGCTGCACATCTCCGAGATTTCCCACGATCACATCGAAACGCCTCACCAGGTGTTCAATGTGAACGATGAGGTCAAGGTGATGATCATCGACCTGGATGCCGAGCGCGGACGTATTTCCTTGTCTACCAAGCAGCTTGAACCTGAGCCGGGTGACATGGTCAAGAATCCTCAAATTGTCTATGACATGGCGGAGGAGATGGCAGAGAAGTACCGTGAAGCGCTACGCCTGAAGGAACAAGGAATCGATCCCGATAGCGTGGTTGACACTGTCGCAGATGACGTTGAAGACGTCTCAGCTGAAGAGCCCGTTGCTGAAGCAGCAGCTGAATAGTCAAGTTGTGACCTCTTGATAGGTCGCGTCTTCTCGATGGGGGTGTGGTTAAACCATGCCCCCATTTTATTTAAGGGCATTGTTGTTTAGGGGATCTAGGGCATGGCAACGATTCAATGTGGCGATTCCTCCGGAAGCTTGCGCAGCAATCGCACATTCACCAATATCAAAGCAGTGTTCTTTGACAAGGATGGAACCATCGCTGACTCCGGCCCCTACCTACGTGGCATAGGGCAAAAGCGGGCCAGAATGATTGATGCACAAATCCCCGGCGTTCAAGACCCCTTGTTGATGGCATTTGGTTTTGATGATGAGCGGCAATTGAATCCGGCGGGGCTACTGGCGATTGGTTCGCGGCAGGAGACGGAGATTGTCGCGGCGGGCTACGTGACTGAGACCGGACGGGGATGGAAGGAGGCTAGGGAGCTGGTGAGGTCGGCGTTTACAGAAGCTGATGAGACCTGGAGTACAAACAAGGCAGAGGCCACACCGCTTTTTGAGGAGGCTCGGGCTTTTCTGGAGGCGTTGCATGGGGCTGGGGTGGCGATCGCCATCATTTCCGCAGACATCACCGCTAACATCGACAAATTTGTGGACTACTACGGCCTAGGAGAGCTTATTCAGCTCACGCGGGGCGCCGATCAAATCCCAGCCAAGCCTGACCCAGCAGCATATCGCCTGGCCTGTGAACAGCTAGGTGTAGATCCGGCGGAGACCTTGATGTTTGGTGATGCTCCGACCGATCTGTCCATGGCTCACGGTTGTGATGTGGCAGGGGCGATCGGAGTGACCTGGGGATGGCCAGGCCTTAACAAAATAGAAGGTGCAGACCTGTTACTGAACAGTTGGGCTCAGCTAAGCCTCGTGTGAACAAGGTCTACTTCCCAGGGCAGAACGCTCCATCATTCAGCCATGGAGCCATTGCGTCTTAGTAAACAACTTAGGCTGGAAAGCATTATTTTCCGACGAAATAAAATATATTGGTCTAGAACTAAGTTCATACAAGACTTAGACAACGTTAACTAGCTGTAAAACCTGCGTAGATTAACAGCTTGCCCTGTTCCTCTAGGTCATTTCTGCCTAAGATAAGACCTGGTAATTTTTACAGTGCGCATGCTGCGGCATTTGCGTAATGACTTTATAGGAGTATTTATCCTTGACTCGTCGCTATTTTTTTACCTCTGAATCAGTCACAGAGGGGCATCCCGATAAAATCTGTGATCAGATTTCGGACACTATTCTAGATGCATTGCTTGCTGAAGACCCGGCTAGCCGGGTTGCAGCAGAGGTTGTTGTTAATACTGGCCTGGTACTGATTACCGGCGAGGTAACGACAAAAGCCCAGGTCAACTTTATTGACCTGGCTCGCAAAAAAATTACTGAAATTGGTTACGTCGGCGCTGATGGCGGCTTTGCTGCTAGCAGCTGTGCCGTCCTCGTTGCTTTGGATGAGCAGTCCCCCGATATTGCCCAGGGCGTTGATAGCGCTTTGGAGCAGCGGGACTTGTCTGATGACGAGATGGACGCTGTTGGTGCGGGCGATCAGGGCATCATGTTTGGCTTTGCCTGCAATGAGACTCCTGAGCTGATGCCTCTACCCATCAGCTTGGCTCACCGCATTTCCTTGAGCCTGGCCACGGTACGTAAGAACGGTGACCTCACCTATCTGCGTCCCGACGGTAAGACCCAGGTGACGGTGGTCTATGAAGACGACAAGCCTGTCAGTATTGATACCATTCTGGTTTCGACTCAGCATGAGCCCGAAGTCAATGGTGAAACTGAGCAGAAAGCTGTTCTGGAGGCCATCAAGAAGGATTTGTGGTCTAAGGTTGTTGAGCCTGTCTTTGCAGACTTGGAGATTAAGCCTGACGACAGCACCAAGTACTTGGTGAACCCTACGGGGACTTTTGTTGTCGGCGGTCCCCAGGGCGACGCAGGCCTGACCGGTCGCAAGATTATCGTCGATACCTACGGCGGCTACTCTCGCCACGGCGGTGGTGCTTTCTCCGGAAAGGATCCCACCAAGGTTGACCGCAGTGGTGCCTATGCTGCTCGCTATGTGGCTAAGAACGTTGTTGCAGCTGGTTTGGCGGATAAGTGCGAAGTTCAGCTGAGTTATGCCATTGGTGTGGCGAAGCCGACTAGTGTGTTGGTTGAGACTTTCGGCACGGGCAAGGTGTCTGAGGATGTTCTGCTGAAGCTGGTCGAGGAGAACTTCGAGTTGCGTCCGGCTGGCATTATCCAGACCTTTGACCTACGCGGTCTGCCCGGTAAGCGTGGCGGTCGTTTCTTCCAGGACACAGCGGCTTATGGCCACTTCGGTCGCAATGACCTCGACCTGCCTTGGGAGAAGACGGATAAGGCTGATGCGTTGAAAGCAGCAGCTGGAATTTAGGCTTTTGCGAAGTCTGATTGCTGAGTAAGCGAAGCCCCCGCCAAACTGGCGGGGGCTTCGCTTTTGCGCGTGTAGATTGGCTAACTTCAGTAGATCACAAAGCTTGAAGGCAAGGGGGTAGGTTCAAGGCAGAATCAAGAAATAGCCATGAGCCTATCCCCAGAAGCATTATCGTCTCCGCCGAGCCTGAGTGATGAGCAAACCTTGAATGCAGCGGTGGCTTGCCTAAGCGAGCATTTGGAGCTCGATACACAGTGACAGTTTAGCCGCACCAGCCTGTTTGAGGTTTTGATTTGAGCCGCGAGCCGCCATGACAGTATCGAACATACCAGCGAGATGCTCGATGGAGTGGATGGTGGAAACGGGATTCGCCACCACTAGGCCAAATTGAAAGACATGAATCGTCTCAAATAAAATTCCCTTTATTTGAACTACACTTCACAGCAGGAGGCCGCTGGAACGAGTGGGTTCAAATTCTTGAAACCCGCTGCTAGTAAAGATTTTTAGCTTCCCGCCTCTGACATGCGTTGGGTGTAAGCCTGGGGGGTGAAGCTCGGAGATTAAGTGCCTGTGACTGGAAGCCATATCCGGGCGTAGGGCTAGGGTAAGACCGGTAGGGATTAACGAGAGTTAATCCTTTACGAGGCTCTGTGAGAATCTTGGTAGTCCAAATTGGTTGACCCCTTATCTCTAAAGAGAAATATCTGAAAAATAAGGTTTGTCTCACTATCTCGTCTTTTAACAGATTTAGCTATTCTATTAAAATCGATCAATCTACTTTTGCTTGTTTCAAATGTCGAATGCTACCTGCCCTTCTTGCCAGAAAACGAGTAATAAATGGCTGTTGCTTACTTCTATAGCTATTACTCAACTTGCTAGTATTGCCAGAAAGTCTAGGCCTAGTGGCAACCGTTGCCCTATGTGTGGACTACCTAAATAGGGATCACGTCATCCTCTTAATTATAGTGTCCTAAAAATTCACAGAGTTATGAGTCTTATACCAAATCCGGTTTGGTGACCCCCGATTCACGTCAGTTTATCGGTAGGGGCGAACCGATGTTCGCCCGCAGAGAGTTTAGGGGGGCAGCTATTAGGATTTGGTATTAGTAGATCACAAAGCTTGAAGGAAAGGGGGTAGGCTCAAGACAGAATCAATAAATAGCCATGAGCCTATCCCCAGAAGCATCATCGCCTCCGCCGAGCCTGAGTGATGAGCAAACCTTGAATGCAGCAGGTGGCTTGCCTAAGTGAGCATTTGGAGCTGAATCGTCACTATCGAGACCGCTTTGACATTGAAACCAGCTATCGAATCAAGAACCAGTGCCGCATCCGCTCCACCACCAAGAAACCCGCTCTGCGCCTTCTGTTTGCAGCCCTCGCCTTTGTGCTCGTCAATCTCTGGGTATATCTGCGTCTGGTCTCATCTCAGCCTGACTCGCCGAGGAGGACGGCTGAGATGACTCACTCTTCCGTCTCAGAACCATGTCGGAGTTTTTGGCACATGCCATTGAACGACATTTCCCTAAGCTCTCCAAAGTTCTTCTTTCATCGCCTTCATGATGTTTTCGATCTACTGAATTTGATTGCTTTTCTACAATGGAGGCGAATCTCTGCTCAGAACTATTGCTATACATTCTTGCGTTTCATCAATCTGCAAATTCCCAGCCTCTGCTTTACGAGAGCTTGCAAACTAGGGTTGAATGCATTTTTAGTTCCTAAAATGCACTAACTCTGGGCTAGCCAATCGGTTGAAGCAAGGTTGTTTCGAAGAGCAGCGCGATACTTTGGTAACAAAATGTTCAAAATGGATTGAATAGGATGTGGCATCAGTTCACCAGTTTAAATGGATAAGAACGAGAAGTTTTACTACAGTTGCTTGTGTCATTAACCACCGGTGTCATCAGGGCTGATTCAAAGTCCGCAAAGAGAGTCTGAAAAAGCCCATTCCGTCGTTTGGCGCTCTACTGGCTAATAACGATAGAGTAGTAGCCCTAGTTTGTCTCGTTTGAGAATGGATCAGCCCTGCCGGTGTCATGACTGACTGCGATATCTGTCAACATCTAAGATTAACTTAGTGGACTTGACTCTCTACATGAAAATAAAGTAACACTAGCTACCAATCTAGTTAGAAAAGCTAGAATTTACGGGAGCACACTTTCAGATACGCGATGCGATGCAATACGCAGACACGGCCGTTGAAACGCGAAAAAGCTCTACGTATACATCTAAGCTACCGAGACCAGGTGTGACGGTTCTGTATCGTTTTGTGTCTGAGGATGGAGAGCATGAGACCAAGCTTGTTGAATGCTTGAACTCACTCAAGAAAGAAAGAATTGTTTCCAGCTACAAAGGTCGCCTAGTTAGAAATTCTCAACTTCTCAGCCAAGAAGAAGTTGAGCCTGAAATCAACGAGGCAGACGTGATTGTGTTCTTGGTAAGTCAGCAATTTATACAATCTCTTTATTACAAAAAATCAGTTGAAGCTAAGGAGATTCAGAAGCGTTGTTGGGCAGGTCTCTGCACTCTATTACTGGTTCCAGTAGAAGATTGCTGCTTAAGTGATTTTGATGATATCAAATGCCGCGTACTACCTGAGAATAGAGAACTATTGGTCAATTCCGTCAATCTTAATGAGGCATGGCATGACATCGCAGGAGAAATAAAAGAAGTATGTCAGCTTATAAAGCTTGAAGGTGAGTCGAAAACTGACCAAGGATATGAGCTGCCAGATCCTGGAAAGATCGAGTTGAACGACCAAAAAGATACAGAGTTTTGGTTTGAAGGTTACACGATTGACAGGCTTGAACCTGCAATCAATCATATTGCTTGGTCGGCAAATCGGAAATACGTCGCAACGGGAGACGAGAATAAGCAAATCCTTGTGTGGAAAATTGCCTCCTCAAGCGAAGATTTTGTCAGTCAGGGATATAAAAAAATAGAGCCTCTGGATCTTCTAGAGAATGGAATGCATCAAAGACCGATATGTAGCTTGGCCTGGAGCCCTGATGGTAGGCGCTTAGCATCCGGTGGCTTGGATCACCACATATTGATTTGGGATATCGATTTTGATATTGAAACTCATCAGCGATATACCCATAAGCTAAGAGGCCATAGGGCTTGTGTAACTGATTTTGCTTGGGTGGAAGAAAATCGTCTTTTATCTGCCGATAGCGATGGCAACATTTTTGTTTGGAATCCAAAGTCTGGAGGTGATCGCATAGATGAATTCAAGAATCAAAATAAGCCAATTCTATGCATGAGTAGCTCTCCGAGCGGAAGTCTAGTTGCCACTGGGTCTTCGGATGGGGTTGTAAGGATATACGCTTGGGAAACAAAAACTTTGCTGTGTAAGCTGCCTGGACACTCCGGAGATATTAACTCTGTCGTGTGGGAGTCAGAATCTATGCTTGCTTCAGCTTCAGAAGACAAAGAAATCCGGTTATGGGATCTCTCTAACTTTCAGAGTCCCCAGGTCAAGGTTCTAACAGGCCATACCCAAGCCGTCTTATCAATTTCTTTCTCTCCAGATAGGAGAGTGCTGGCGTCTCAATCCGCAGACATGACCTTGAAATTTTGGGATGTTGAATATGCTATTCCGCTTGATTTTAGGGCTTGGCAATGTTCCGTTCAACCCAACATTGGAATGACCTTTGATAAAGAAGATTCCTTGCTGCTAAGCATGGGAAACAAAGATCACGTTTTTAGGATTTCTAAAATAGTGACAGAGACACTCATTAAAGCTGGACGCTCTAGATCCACTATAGATAATGTAGTTTGGAATCAGATAGAACGGGTTTTGCTGAGTGATAATCTGGCTGATGATGAAGCAACCTGTACTTTCGTCAGCAGTGCATGCGAGGAAGCTGGGTTCTCGCCTTGGCACGAACAATCAGAACTGGCTCAAGGAGTTGAAGACATAACACGTCAGTCAAACTTGTTTCTTGGGGTTTATTCAGGGCCAGATGACCTGTATGACTGGGAGTCTAAAGTAAAGGAGCTTAAGGCACAGTCTAAAAGCTGCTATTTTTTCTTCAAGAATGTAAGAAATTTGGATTCTGAGTTGTCTGAAAAACAACTCGATAAATATAGGGATTGTCTGGATAAGTTTTCGGAAGAACATTCTGTTCAAAGGTTTAGTGATCACCATGACCTCAGGAAGAAGATTGTCACTTTGCTAAAGCGTCGATTATTGAATAAAAGAGAGCTTATCTCTTCAGCAGATGGGAAGTTATATGATATTGACGTGGATTTTGTCATCGTAGTAGCCACTACTCAAGAGCGCGATGCTATTTTTAATGCATTTTCTATTGATGCAGTTCGTGCCAAAAGATCTATCGGTTCTCGTATTTACTGGCATGCCAGTCTCCCTATCGCCAACGATAAAGCTTACAACCTTGTTGTGGCTCAAACTCCTGACGTCGCAAGTGTTGATGCCGCTCTTCTAACTGCTGCTGCCATCAATGATTGGAAGCCTAGCGCCGTTCTAATGGTTGGTATTGCTGCTGCAACGAGTCCTACTCAACAGCTCGGAGACATTATTCTGGGGAAGGATGTCTACTACTACGATCGCGGAAAAGTAAGTGCAGAAGGAACAATGCTCGAACCCATTATGCACCCTGCTGATGCGACTCTCTGGAGTCGTGCGACCAGCCTACTCCCTGCAACCGACTTTGAAATCCTTGCTGATCGCCCCGATCAAACAGATCAATATCCCACCGTAACTCCTGCTGTCATCGCTTCTGGCGAAAAGGTGATTGCCGATGCCGAATTTCGTGATGCGATTCTTCGCCAACATCGCAACATCAAAGCCATAGAAATGGAAGGCTACGGTGTTAGTACTGCTGCCCATCAGAGCTCTGACAAAGTTCGTTGCCTTGTCATTCGTGCGCTTTGTGACTATGCAGACAGTGCTAAGGACAACACCTGGCAAGCATATGCAGCGGCAGCGGCGGCAGGCTTTGTCAAACACTTCTTACTGGATGGCCCCTTGGAGCCCAAAGGAAGATGAGGATTTCAGAATCCAGGATTTAGAATGTAGCAGTGAGATCGAGGACTATCGACATGGCCAATGACAAACTCCTCAACCTCTATCACCTTGAATACGACAAGCTCAAGGAGGAACAAACTGCTCGCATTGGTTTCCGTGATAATTTGCTCTACGTCACTCTCGGTCTGTTTGGCGGAATCTTATCCTTTACCCTTCAACATCAGAACTATATCGGTTTTCTGATTATTCCCTGGGTCTGTTTCATCCTTGGTTGGACCTATCTCGTGAACGATCAAAAGATTAGTGCGATCGGCCATTACATGCGTAACACTCTCAGCAAGAACCTTCAAAAAGAACTGGATTGTGAGCTTGAAGTTGTTTTCGGCTGGGAAACCGGACACCGTGACGATAAGCACCGTATACGCCGCAAACGTCTTCAACTAATTGTGGATGAACTTACTTTTGTTGCTTCTGGTTTGATTGCTCTGCTCGCCTTTTGGTTATTGATGCCGAATCCTAATTGGCTACTCTACATTCTTTGTATTATCGAACTATTTCT
The DNA here is from genome assembly GCA_937949725.1 of uncultured Pseudanabaenaceae cyanobacterium. Lineage (GTDB taxonomy): Bacteria > Cyanobacteriota > Cyanobacteriia > PCC-9006 > JAAUQQ01 > JAAUQQ01. The sequence goes on along the minus strand of CALECT010000077.1, from coordinate 14,309 downwards.
TCTGGTGATCTTGGCAGTTGAAATTATTATTTATGCTGATCTTAAAAAAGGTCGCTAATTTGGGCTGCTGTATGTACTTCAAGAAGGCGTAGACTCGGTGAGTCAATTGTCCATTCAAACAAGACGAATTTACTCAAACTTTCTGGTTCTCTCTAGCAATCGCTCGATTGATGAACTGATGCTCTAGGGATCATGACCTTCGAACTTGACCACCTCTTTATTTTGACAAAGCCGGGAGCCCCTGCGGCCCAAAAGCTGATTGACTTTGGCCTCACCGAAGGCCCAAGCAACATTCACCCCGGCCAAGGCACCGCCAACCGCCGCTTCTTTTTTCAGAACGCCATGGTGGAACTGTTGTGGGTACATGATCAGGAAGAGACTCGTAGTGAATTGACTGCACCGACGACTTTGGGTCAGCGCTTCCAGCACCGAGGCCAAGCAGCCTCATCCTTTGGCCTCTGCCTCCGCTCCAGCCAAGCCTCCAGCACAGAGCCCCCTTTTCCAGGCTGGCAATATCACCCCACCTATCTGCCAGAATCTCTATTCGTCTGGATTGGTAACAACGTCACCCAACTGGCCGAACCGTTCCTCTTCTACCTCAGCTTTGGAGGACGACCCGATGCGAAACCTGTTGATAGGCGATCGCCCTTGGAGCATTCAATCGGCTTCAAAGAAATTACAGCGGTCCACATTCAGCTGCCCCATTGCACCCAGCTATCCCCCGAGCTGCAAGCCGTTGCCGCTGTGGATGGGATTGCTCTCGCCCCAGGCGAGACAGAACATTTAGAAATCACCTTTGACCAAGGCATTGCAGGACAATCAATCAGCTTTGCGCCGGAGCTACCGCTCAGTTTTCGCTGGTAATCGCAATCGCCCCCAAATAAAAAGGCGAGCTGCACGACAGCTCGCCTTTCCCATACCACTGAACAGTGGATTAAGCCTTAGCCCGACCTTTCTTTAGCATGTCGACCAGCACCACATGGGCTTCCTTGGCATCGGCCAGGGGCTTCTCGAAGGTCACGCGCACGGGCGTATCGGCTCCCTCCACCTGGGCCACAATATCCATGCCTTCGGGGTCAATCTTCAACATGCGAGCCGAGGAGACATTCTCCGCTTTGCCGTAGACCTCGGCATACATCACGATGGAGTCTGCATGGTCATCGTTCATATGCTTGCAGATGCGATCGCTCACCGCTGCGGTAATTGCTTCACCCATTGGATTGATCTCCGATTGTGCTGAAAGGTCGTTTATTAATCTGACTCTTACATTATGCCGCTGCGTTCGAGCCCAATCATGGCAATGCGCACCAAATTGATACCGATAAATCCCAGTAACAGGATCATAATCGACACATTCATCACATCGCGGAGCTTATCCATGGCTAATACCTGTGCTGCACTTCTCACAAGCTACCCCGACCTGTGGCAGGCCGCTACCGAACATCCTTTCTTGGACCAATGTGCCGATGGCAGTATTACGCCCCAGCAGTTCAATACTTGGTTAATCCAGGACTATCACTTCGTTTTAGACTTTACGCGGCTGGTGGCAGGTTGCGTCATCGCGGCACCGCCCCAGGATTTTAATGTGCTGTTTGATGGCCTGGCTGCGCTGAAGGATGAGTTGAACTGGTTCCGGGAGAAGGCGGCGGAACGATCGCTAAAGTTGGAAACGCCCTGCCAGGCGACCTGCGTGACCTATTGCGACATGATGTTGGGCCTAGCTGATCAGCCCTATGCGGTGCAAGCGACGGTGCTGTGGGCGATCTAACGGGCCTACAACGAAGCCTGGCAAAAGCCAGGGCAGATGGTAGCTCCCTATGCCGAGTTTGCGGATCGCTGGGGCAATGCGGGCTTTAGTGAATATGTTGTGCTGTTAGCAGCACAAGCGGATCGAGCCTTCGCAGAAGCTGATGAGGTAACCCAGGCTGCTGCAAAAGCCGCATTTGTCAGGGTTGCTGAGCTAGAGAAAGATTTCTGGCAAATGGCCTATGCTGCCAGTTAAAGCAGCCATTCAGCAAAAACTCAGCATTTCATCAATCCAATCTCAGCCTAGCTGTGTATTACCTGTAACGACCCTGCGAGCCACTCAGATTCCGAGCATCCTTCATGCCGATTCGATTGCCTGCCCGCTCGCTGTCGCTCCAGAGTAACGCTATGCCACTGACAGAACAGCCTGATCCAGTGCTCTACGCAGCTCTCTGCAACGGAGACCTCAAAGCGCTTGATGCGATTTATAACCGCTACAGCGCGCCGACCTATCGATTGGCCTTCCGTATCCTCAAATCTGAGGATGAAGCTGCGGATCTCACCCATGAGGTTTTTCTTAGGCTCTGGCGTACGCTGAGCTATGACCCTGAACGGGGGTCACTCCTGGTGTATCTAATGACGATGACGCGTTCCCAAGCCCTCAATCGCATCCGTTCAGCCAAAAATCAGCGCAAGCTCGCCGAACGCTGGGGACGGGGCACCCAACCCCTCTCCGAAGGAGACTCAATGTTAGAGTCCATCGCCTTGAAAGAAACGTCGGGGCAGGTCCGGTCTGCTATGGAGCTCATCTCCCCGAACCAGCGCCAAGTTCTAGAGATGGCCTATTACGAGGGTCTCTCCCAGTCTGAAATTACACAACGGCTCGATATACCCCTCGGCACCGTCAAAAGCCGCTCCCGCCAGGGACTGCTCAAACTCAGAAAGCTTCTCACAGATGTGGTGGATTAGTTATGACTTCCCAGGACGCTAACCCAGACCGAAACGCTAATAATCCTCAGTCCAATGCCTTTCAAGAACTTATTGCAGGCTACGTTTTGGGCGATCTCTCCTCGGATGAAATGGCCGAGGTACAGCAGTATCTAGCCAGCAATCCCCAGGCTAGAACAGAAGTTGCCGAACTCCAGGCGACGCTTAATCTGCTGCCATTGTCTTTGCCTGAAGATGTCGCGCCGCGTAGGGCTCTAAATACCAAACTGCTTGAAGCGGCGGCGGAGACCCCGCAGCGGGCTCAAAAAAACGAAGCTGTGCCTGCTCCCGTGGTGGGCTTTCAGTCCAGACAACAGTGGCATGCTCCGGTGACTGGGGGCGCGATTACGAAGACAGTTTGCTTCGCAATCGCTGCAACCATCGCCGCAGCTGTGCTTGGCTTCCAAAACCTTCAGCTTCGTAACCAGCTTCAGTTTGCTCAGCAACAATCAGAAGAGCGGTTAGTCGCGATCGAAACCCAGCTTGCCAGCGCCAAAAGCGATGTCGCTGAGTATCAAGAAGTGATCTCCATACTGCGACTGCCTGAGAACCGTCTCCTTTCACTCAGTGCAGCCAGTGGCTTCACCGAAACCTCCTCCGGTAGCGTTGTCATTGCTCCCCAGAGAAGCTGGGCAATGCTTGCCCTTAAAGATCTGCCTGATCCTCCAGCTGGTAAAGCTTATCAGCTATGGGCTGTGGTCAATGGAGAGAAAATCTACTGCGTTGAATTTAAGCCTGATGAAACCGGCCAAGTCCTGGTTGAGATTCCAGTGGGTAACTGGGCTGGAACGCCTATGGTCAGCATCACATTAGAAGATGAAGGCACGATTCCGACTCAAACAAGTGAAATGGTTATGAATGGAGCAGTGATTTAGAAGAGAATTCTCTTTTTTGTAAGGGTAGCTGTCGATAAGGTGATGGGCGACGTTTGATTGAGGATGCTGAATCCTGTCATTCAAAACCTGTCACCTTTTTCTTTTCAAGTCTTTTATAAGTCGATGAATCCAATTCTCAATCGACTGTGTATTACTACCAGATGCAGCGCTTCTCTTAAGCATCCGGTCCGTAAAGTCCTAGACATATTCTTTTCACTATGAATACCCAAAAGCTATCTGTTTCCATTGAGAATCGCGCACCTCAGTCTGGCACTAACATCACGCCAGTTTGGGTTGGCTTTCACAATGGTGGCTTTGACACGTATGACCGTGGTGCAGCTGCTAGCGCTGGTTTAGAGCGTCTAGCTGAAGATGGCAACAATGCGGTTATCAGCCAAGAATTCGCAGATAGTGGCTTTGGCGACGTTGATGGAACCGTAGGAGGCGCACCCATCGCTCCCGGCGCGACTGTGCGAGGACAATTTGCAGTTGATGCGAGCCAAGGTCGCTACTTCAACTACGCTTCTATGATTTTGCCTAGCAACGATACATTCATTGCCAATGGCAATCCTTTGGCGATTGAAGTCTTTGATGAAGATGGTAACTTCATCGGTGCAGAATTTACGGTTACGGGCTCACAAGTTCTCGATGCAGGAACTGAAGTTAACGATGAAATTCCTGCCAACACGGCATTCTTTGGCCAAGCGGCTCCCGATACTGGCGTAGAGCAAAATGGCACTGTTCAGCTGGCAACAGGTTTCAATCCTCTAGGCAGTGGCGGCATTCTCGATGACCCCCGCTTTGCCAATGCAGATTACACTGCCCCTGGCTATGAAGTGGCTCGCATTCGCATTGCCAACTTGGTTGAAGGTGGCGACGGCAGCGATACTCTCTTCGGCACCAGCGCTCAGGATGACATCTTTGGCGGCGAGGGCAACAACACCCTCTTTGGCAATGGTGGCAACGATCGCTTCTACGCAGGCGCAGGCGACGATCGCATCTTCGGTGCCGGTGGCGATGACGTTATCAACGCAGGCGACGGCGACAACGAACTCTTTGGCAATGGTGGTAACGACACCTTCATTTCAGGCTCCGGCAACGACACCATTTACGGTGCAGGCGGCAACGACATCGTTGAAGCAGGCGATGGTAACAACATCATCTTCGGCAACGGCGGCAACGACACCGTGACCACTGGCAGTGGCAATGACACCATCTACGGTGCCGGTGGAAACGACACCATCAACGCAGGTGACGGTAACAACGTCGTTTACGGTAACGGTGGCAACGACATCATCACCACGGGCGTTGGCCAGGATACGGTCTATGGCGCTGGCGGCGACGAGATCTTCAGCACAGGCGCTGGCGATGACATCATCTATGGCAACGGTGGCAGCGATGTATTTGATGCTGGCACGGGCTTTGACCAGGTTTATGCTGCGGGTGGTAGCGATACCTTTGTGCTTAACGCTGGCGAAGGTTACGTCGATATCTTCAACTATGGCGTTGGCGATAGCGTTGCCCTCAGCGAAGGTCTATCCAGCGACTCCATCTCATTGAGCGTCAGCAATGGCAATACGCTGATTAGCAACGGTAGTGATGTACTGGCGCGCCTGCGCGGTACCCAGGTCAGCTCGGTGGACTTTGTCGCCTAGACCCGTATCGCTCAAATCTGTCTGATTGTAGAAAACTAGCTCCACTCCTCAAGGGCTAGATGTTGCCAAAACATCTAGCCCTTTCTTTATGCAAATCTCCCTGCCAATAAAGCAGTTCCATAGGCTGCTTCAGTTTGAGAAGCTGGGGTGACTGACACTTGTAAGCAGCGTTGTCTGATTAACCGCCAAGTCTCATTCTTTGCGCCACCCCCTGCTGTTGCGACCTGGCTCAAGCATGTTGCTCCCAGCGCTTGTAAGCGTTCATAACCCTCGGCTTCAATCCGCGCTATGCTTTCCAAAATTCCATGGAGAAAGGCAGTATCATCACTGGGGCGAGGCGTTAGCTTGGGCTGCAAGTTGGGGTTGGCAATGGGAAACCGTTCGCCGGGTTTAGGTAAGGGGTAGTAGGTCAGTGGCGATGGGAGCGTCGGATCGATCTGTTGACTGAGTGATGCTAGCTCTGAGTCGCTAAACAGTTGCTTGAGGACTGCGCCCCCTGTGTTAGAAGCACCGCCGACTAGCCAGAGGTCGCCGAGGCGGTGGCTGTAAATGCCATAGGTTGCATTATCAACTCTGGTTTTGCTCAGTAGTTTGAGCACTAGGGTTGAGCCCAGGGAGGTCACAGCTTCACCGGGGTGGCTGACGCCGCTGGCGATGAAGGCGGCAATGCTGTCGGTAGTGCCTGCATGGACGATGCAGGCTGGGTTGATGCCAAAGCGGTGGGCGATCGCAGGCGTGATGGGGGCGATCGCCTCTCCCGGTGCAACGACCCTGGGCAGATGCCGCTGCAAATCGGTTTCCCACAGCCAATCAGGATAAGCCAAAGCCCCAGGGTCATAGCCCAGCTTCAGCGCATTGTGATAATCGGAAATGCCGCATTGGCCATGGAGTAAGGAACTGAGCCAATCCGCCTGGTGCAGTAACTTCCAATCGGCTGGGATTTTCTTGAGTTCCTGTTTCCACCAGAGGAGTTTGGCGAGGCTGGAAGTTGCGCTACAAACTATGTGGTTTGCTGGGGCGATGGCTTTGATTTGGGCAAGAGTGGATTGGCCGCGATCGTCGTTGTAGAGCAGTGGCTCAGTTTGGGGGATGCCTTGACTGTCACAAAGCAGCACTGTGCCAGATGTCCCATTGATAGCGATAGATTCTAAGGCTTGAGCAACGTTGCTCGGCATCGCTCCGAACAGCTCAAACAGCGCGGAATGCCAGAGCAATGCCAATCCACCATTCTCTTGTGAGTTTTTCTGCTCCAAGGTCACACGGCCCTGCCATTGCACCTGCCCCTCCCGGGTCAGCGCCATTGCGCGCGCTCCCGATGTGCCGAAATCAATGCCTAGGAACAGTTCCATTGTGGGTCGTGCAATTATGTGGATGTGGCCTGAGGGGGCAATTAAATCTCTTAGTGCAGTTGGTTCACCCACTTCCCTGGTAGAAGATCGCTCGATGGTGCTGGCTCGGAAGTCTGCAGGTATCGCTCTCCCAATAATGGGTATAGATGACTGCAGGCCGACGATAGATTCCGGGTCGTGACTCCCACAACGCTGGAGGAAGGTGCTGGGAAACTCAGCTCCCATCCCAACACTGACAATCAAAAATAGCAGAGCGCTTCCAGCCTTAAACGCCCGTCAGTCGCTGTTTTACCCCATCAGAAATCTGAGTATGAGCTTGACCTTGCTGATCCAGCCACTTCAATAAATCACCAAGCACTTGCTCTCGATTAATGTCATTGCAGATCTCGTGATAACCACCGGGGTAAACATGGAGACTCTTATTCTCTCCTGGCATACGTCCAAAGAATTGCCGCGTTATTGCCACTGGAGCAACCATATCGTCAGCCCCCTGCAGGATCAACGCTGGCAGGTCTAGCTCACCAATGTTTTGCCAGGTCTGCTGATTGGTCTTGAAGAATTCTGTGGACAAGCGAGCCGTTCCCCGGCTATGACGCAGGGGGTCATTGGCATAAGCCTCATTGACCGCTTCATCACGGGTTGAAGGCTGCTTCTGCTTAAAGCCCGTGCTTAGACTAAAGTGCGGGTACAGTTGCGAAAGCAGACTCCCCACCTTGAGTTTGAGAGGAGAAATTCCCTGGGTACTCACGGCTGGGGCAGCCAGGATAAGGCCATCAATGGCATCCGGGAAGTGCAAGCTGTAGTCCAAGGCGATCGCCGCCCCCAAACTATTACCCATCAAGTAACAGGGGCGATCGCCTTCCTGCCACTGCACCCAGTTCACAAATTGCTGCAAATCCTCGCGATACTCAGCCCAACTATTGATGTAGCCTCGCTGTCCTTCTGATCGGCCATGACCTCGCAAATCAAAGGCATAAACACAATAGTTTTGACCCAATAGGCGATCCACCAGGGGCTGAAATAAACCGCTGTGGGAGCCTAGACCATGGACAATCACCACAGTCGCTTTAGCAGGCTGCTGCTGGGTCGGATGCCAGCGCTGGAAGTAGAGGCTCAGATTACTGACGCCCGCGCGCCAGCCTTCACAATGGCGGGAATGACGGGTTTGATTACAAAGCATGGGGATCAAGCTCCAATCATTGGGCTCGTAATCATAGTGTTCACTCATCTGATGAGAGTGCATCAGCATGATGACTCACCTACCTCTAAGATGACGCGGCCATCGAGACTTCCCCAGGGAGACCATGCCAGTTTCTGGAGTGGCGAAGTTGAGGCATAGCTCCCCAAATTCCGAGATATGACTTCGATGGCTTTGTTGGGTGAGATAGCTAAGCGGATGAAACCGGGAGAAACGTTAAGTGGTGCAAAGCTGAAACCTAGAGTTTATGCATTCGCCCCAGATACTTTGTCTGTTTAAATCCCTGCGCAGCATCGACCCAGAAGGCCTCGGTTTTCAAATACTCGGGATAAATTGTGAGGTCTGCGACTGCTTCTCGCTCGACCCAGAGCGCCTCAACGATCGCCAAGGCATCCGTCGCATCGCTGGGTAAAAAATCGAGGCTGATTTCCCCTTGGACTTCATCATCCACGGCCATATAAAAGGCCACATGCTGAATCTGGTTGACCGAGTCCTGGAACTCATGGACATAGGCGATGCGGGAAGCTTTAACCGTTAGGCCGGACTCTTCTAAGGCTTCCCGCTCCGCGCAGGCAAAGATAGAGCTGTCTTCGGGCTCTAGTCCGCCACCGGGGGGAAGCCAGATGATTTTGCCAGGGCGCGATCGCGAGCGGTGTTTCACCAACAATATTTCATTTGGTTCACTGGCTCCATCGTTAGCACGGACCAGCAGGGCAGCAGCACGGACTCGATGGCGCATCGGCAGCTCAGCAATAGAGAGATTAGAACTCTCCCACTTTAGCGGTTCTATAGAGGCTGTTACCCGAACCCGGCCTGGTAAGGTCAGAAAGGTTTATCTGCTCCCAGTCTCTGTGTCGCATCGCCATGAAACGCCTTATCTCCCTAGTTGTCAGCCTCGTTATCTTGGTGCTGATTTATTGGAAGGTGGACTTTGCTGAGCTAGTTCAGGTGTTGCGGAACTGCGATCGCTTCTGGCTTCCGGTCAGCCTGGGCATGGTCATTCCTATCACGCTCATCACCTCCTGGCGTTTGCAGCAGCTAATGCCGAGACCGAAGCGAGGCGATAGAAACCTAGGCGGTGCAGAGATTTCACCCTTGCCCTTTGGTGAGGCAAACCGACTGATTTTGGCAGCCAGTGCCTTGAATATGGTGCTGCCCTCAAAGATGGGGGATATTGCTAAGGCTTACTTTATGGGCGATCGCGGCCACCTCGACCGTTCGCTCTCCCTCTCCCTGGTGGTGTTTGAAAAAGCCTGCGACATGCTTTCGCTGCTTCTGTGGTGTGCCTTTGGCCTGCTGTTGTATCCGCAAAAGGACGGCCTGTTCTGGTTCTTCACTGTCAGCATTTTGGGCGGCTTAGCCATGGGATTGCTGCTGCTGGGCTCGGCGCAATTTGCCCAGGCCTTTTTCAATCTAGGTCGCAACGTTGCCCCCAATAAAATGAAGCCCAAGTTTGAGAAGTTGCATAAGGCCTGGGGCGAAATGCATCGCTATTTCTGGAGCGATAAGACCCAGCTGGCTAAGATTACGCTGACTTCTGTGTTTCTCTGGTTCCTGCACCTGCTGCAAATTTGGTTCTTTATCCTGGCGTTGAAGGAAGCGGTGCCTGCGCTGATTAACTTTGCGCTGTCGCCCCTGGCGATTTTGGCAGGGCTGCTGCCTCTAACCTTTGCTGGGGTGGGGACGCGGGATGCGGCGTTGGTGTTGTTCTACCAACCCTATATGCCTGAGGCGGCGGCGGCGGCGTTGGGGTTGCTTTGTACTTCGAGGTACTTTTTGCCTGCGATCGGGGGACTTCCCTTTTTGAATCAGTATCTCAGCGCTGTGAAGACGATGAAAGCTCTATAACTCTGAAAGCTAAGGGGCATCCAAGGATTTAATCATCTGATTCCAGCCTGTAAGGCCCAGCCTTCATGAGCACTCAGAAGATTTCAGGATGATTTAAATGAAGGAATTCCCTAATGGGCACCTCGATTAATTGCCTGATCTGCCGAAGACAGCGGCTGAAACCACTGCAATCTCGTTCGCGATCACCTCAAATTTTGAATTAATCGAGGTGCCCTAATGGCTCAGCTTCAGCTATTGCCAAAAATCAGAATTACTAGAGTGGATAGACCAGTAATAATCTAATGATGCTAACAAGGAGCTATAGCACCTGAGGCCTGTCCAGAGTGTGGACTCAAAAGAATCTCTTTCACTAGCTGATAATTATTTAGGCCTCAGCTAGTGAAAATCAAGATTGGAGTGCTTTAGCCAGAGCCTAAAAGTATTATTTCTGCAGGTCATGAATAATGGTGATTGTAATCACTCAGTCTGGGCTTTTTGTAAAAGCCCAGACTTGAAAGGACTTTGGGAGAGAGCTGATAGTCGGTGCAACCGCACTTTTGCAGACTCCATCAGATCTCTTGCTTTTTAAAGCGATAGAGTGGTATACCTACTTATGCCGAGCCTCTTTTCGTTGCTGTTGTTAATGTCCTTATCCAGAAAGCAGAGAAGTAGCCCCTTTTGAGGAGATTGGGCCATTGAAGCTATTTGATAAGAGATTCAATAGCCCACTCTCGTTTAATTGCTGTAAAAGTAGTCTCTGAAGAGTAATTCTGATCGACAATAAAATTATCTGTTTAAATTAATTTCGAAGTACTAAAAATGACTATTGAACTAACTTCAGTAGGAGACTTGATGACTGCTACTTTCTCAGGAATATTTTACACTTGTCAGAGAATAACTTTGGCCAGTAATCCTCCATCCAACGATCTTTAATAAGAGATTGGTCGCCTCAGAGTTCCTCTCATGAGCTGGAAATAGCCCTAGCTGTTTGCTCATCTTGGCTAATCAGTAACGGGGCTTGGACGATTAGCCTGAAGGAAGAAAATTGGCTACATAGAACATTTTTGGATCACTGCTCTGAACTTTCAGGATGTGGAATTAGAACTATGCTTCCTCAACTTAGTGAACTTCAATTTCGTCGAGTTCGATGGGTTTTGACCATTGGTTGGCTTGTCTTGATTGTCTCATTGTTTTACGATCCGATATCGGCCCAGCTGACAGACTCAAGCAATATTTATAGTCCTTTGCGACTCGATCTTGATCAGTGTGTTGAAGTACAAGGAAGCTGTCTTGAAGAGGTTCCTTATTCTTTGGGCGCGCCGGTTTTTTGGGGTATGATTATTCCGTCGGCAATTTTTATCTTATTCATCTTTGGTCATGAAGTTTGGCGGCAGATTTGTCCCCTTTCTTTTCTGTCTCAAATCCCCCGTGCTTTGGGTTGGGAACGCAAGCGTACCAATGTAAAGGCAGGTAAGAAGCGTGCTGAAATTGTTAAGGTGTCCCAGAAATCTTGGCTTGCTAAGAATCACTTTTATCTTCAATTTTGTCTGTTTTTCGTCGGATTATGCTGTCGAATTTTATTCGTCAACTCAAATCGACTTGCTTTGGGAGTCTTCCTCATAATCACTGTCGTTGCCGCAATAATCGTTGGTTATCTCTATGGTGGGAAAGCCTGGTGTCATTATTTTTGTCCAATGGCTCCAGTTCAAAATATTTATGCCGAGCCACGAGGCTTGTTTACTAACTCCGCTCACGAAGGCGAGCGTCAATTCATTACCCAATCAATGTGCCGAACGATTAAAGATGGCAAGGAATTGAGTGCCTGTGTTGCTTGTCAAAGCCCTTGTATTGATATTGATGCGGAGCGATCCTATTGGAAGCGACTGATGGAACCTAGCACTCAGGTGAACTATTACGGGTATTTTGGTCTTTCTGTTGGTTATTTTGTTTATTACTTTCTCTATTCTGGCAACTGGAACTACTATCTCTCTGGTGCTTGGTCCCATGAAGAACAGCAGATTCTAAATGTCTGGAAGCCAGGCTTGTATCTCCTCGGTCAAGCGAGCTCGATGCCTAAATTGGTGGCTGTACCGATGGTTTTAGGAGGCTTTACTTTAGCCGGTATTACCCTGGGAAAATTTCTGGAAAAGTGCTACTCCTCCTCTCAGCGTCGTAAGCATCGTCCGATTTCTCCTGAATTAATTCGTCATCGTATCTTTTCACTCAGCACCTTTGGGATCTTTAATTTCTTTTTCGTTTTTGCCGGACATAACTATATTCAGCTTTTACCCAAACCGCTGCCGGGTCTATTTACGATACTAATTGCTGCTTTGAGTACTTTCTGGCTCTCGCGAACTTGGGGGCGTGAACAACAACACTATCAAAGAGAAGCTTTTGCTAGTCGTCTTCGCAAGCAGCTTAAGAAGCTTAACCTTGATCTACCACGCTTTTTGGAAGGTAAGAATCTTGATGACCTTAACGCTGATGAGGTGTACGTTTTAGCCAAAATATTGCCCGGTTTCTCTAAGGATAAGAAGTTGAAGACTTATAAGGGAGTCTTATTGGAGAGCTTTTCTGAAGGCTATTTTGTGCCATCTAATAGCTTTGAAAGTTTTCGGAATTTGCGAGAGGAACTTGAAGTTTCTGACCGAGAACATGAAGCGATATTGCTTGAGATGAGCCGAGAAAATCCTGAATTGTTTGATCCTAGTAAGCAGATTGATCACGTAACCTTCTTGCGTCTAGCAAGCTATCGTGAAGCTTTACTTGAAATGATTCTCCATGCATGGGAAGAACATCCCGATAAGGCTCATATCCCAACTCTGATGCAAGCTTTCTCTAGGCAAGGCTGCGCTGATGCTTTGCAAGATATTGTGCAGAGTTTCTCAAAAAATGAGCTTGCCAATTTGCAGTCCCTGCGTGAGGAGTACAGCATCACAGCTGAGGAGGAGGTCTTTGCCTTGCAACTGACCTATGCGAGCCGTTCACTTCCATTCGCTAGACAGCCAAAGCTGGCGAACACATTGCTGGTTTAGAGCACAGGACTATTTCACTTGAAGAGGTGGTTTGAGAAAGGCATCTAGCTGTAGCAGGATGACCTATGAGGCTGTGAAAATAGACGAAATTTCTACGTTGCATTGCTGGCTGAGATTCAAGTTTGGCGCTTGGCTGAACTCTCAAACCAACCTCTAAGCTGACTTTGCTTGAGGGAGAGAGTGTTGTTCCCGCTGATGTTTGGAGATTGTGCGATAGCAATATCAACTTTGTTTGGTCAAGCATCAGGCTGATGGATGGGCGATCGCGAAGCAAGCTTTTTAGGCGATCGCCTCCCTTAACCAACTACGAAACTCAATTTCAGCCTCAACCTCATCCAACTCGCAAGCTGCCATGAACTGATACAGCTTTTCCTTTTCCACGAGTGGAAACGTCGGCGAAGTCTCCATCTCAACATAATCACTCGCCTGGAGCTGATAAATCCGCCAAGTCCGCCCATCAAATCGCCAGAACTCAGGCACACCCATCGCTGCATACAGGGCATTCTTATCGATATCGGTGTGATTGATATCCACTTCCACCACTAGGTCCGGCGGTGGATCGTTGGCCAGATCAATCTTGCGACCCGCCACTTTCGGCTGGTTCTGAATGTAATAGCAGTTATCCGGCTCAGCCCCCCGCTCTAAGTCCGCTCGGTCCAGCGTCGTCGAGCGCAGAGACATCAGCTTCAGCCCCATCTCCACCACCAAGATGCGAATGAAAAGACCGATGATTTCGGCAAAAGATTCGTGAGACTGGGAGGGCATTGTGATTTCTAAGGTGCCGCGATCATAGGTAAATCTTGCTTTGGTCCGCTCATTGAGCAGGATTTTCATCTGCTGATAAGCAGACCAATCTAGGCTATGAAACGCAATGCGCTGCTCGCCGGAGAACTCTTGCTGGGTTTGGATCGTGGCAATCATAATTTGTCCTACTCCCCTGCGTACAGTATAAACAATGGATTTTGGCCGCTGTCTTACACTTCTTGAATCAGCTTCAGCAAATCATTCGTGGACATCTTACTGCTGGACTCTGTACCTTCTAGCAAACTGTCTGCAAGGTCACGCTTTTGCTGATGCAACTCCACAATTTTCTCCTCAATTGTTCCTTGAGTCACCAGGCGATAAATCGTCACTGGACGCTTTTGCCCCATGCGGTGAGCCCGGTCCGAGGCTTGGTCTTCCACGGCGGGGTTCCACCAGGGGTCCATGTGGATCACATAGTCGGCAGCGGTGAGGTTGAGGCCCGTGCCGCCTGCTTTGAGGCTGATTAGAAAGACATCGCCTTCACCGGCTTGGAAGGCTTCGACCCGCTTTTTCCGCTGCTTCTGTGGGGTGCTGCCGTCCAGGTACTGGTAAGCAATGCCTTGCTCTTCCAGGTGCTCTCGCAGGATGGCGAGGTGATCGACGAACTGGCTGAAGACTAGAGCCTTGTGCTTGTTCTCCAGCAGCTCGGCTAGGACTTCGCGGAAGGCGTCTAACTTTGAACTGCCGAAGGTGGTGTCGGGCATGACCAAGCGAGGATTGCAGCAGAGCCGCCGCAGTTTCATAATTTCGGCTAACACTTGCAGGCTCTGCTGACCTGGTGGGCCGTCTTTCTCGGAGAGACGACTGAGGGCTTCCCGACGCATGGCCTCGTA
>CALECT010000076.1 GCA_937949725.1 uncultured Pseudanabaenaceae cyanobacterium | reverse complement strand
TCCTGACCTAAACCCGATAGAGCATCAGTGGTTTGTACTCAAAAACAGGATGCGCAAGCAGATTCAGTCAGGCACAGACTTTAGAACAGTTGTAGACGCAGCTTTCAGCTAACGCACATAGCTTTCCACGGATTGCTATATCACCAGGCGATCGCCAATTCCTGGGTTCGAGAAGAGCCCGAAGACCTGGAGCTAGCCACACGCTTTGACTTCGCCCTACGCAATGACGTTGTGGGCGATGTTAGCGACCAGGCTTTAACGATCAAGCTATTTGAAATTAACGGTGAGACGCCCCTACTGGGGGCAGAAACGGTCTATCAATGGAACTGGTTTTGCCACTATCGCCGTCTGTTTCCTTTCGGCAGCAAGGCTCTGCCCAAGGATGCCTATCAGCACAATGAATATTGGGAAAAAATTGCAGATCGCTTCCGCGTCCTGGCGGCAGCTCTCGACTTCAAAGGCCGAGGTGTCTCGTTCCTAGTAGATGAAAATCTAGAAGAGGATACTGAGATGGCAATGCAACTTATTCAGATTTTGCATGATGAAGTCGATCCGGAAATCTACACCCAAATCATCACCCTACGGGACAACTACGATGAGAACGGCGAGATGATCAATCGAGGGATTGGCCTCGATTCCGAGGGCTATATTGTCGATGGTCAAAACGATCGCGTTCCGATCCTCTGGAAGATATATGACTGGCAAAATATCCAGGCTGATATGGCCAACGATGGCTCGACGGCGGCGCTGGTCAGTCGCCTAGAGAAAGCGGATATGTCCGACCAGGTGATTATTGAGCCGCTTTGGAAGCAGGTCTTGAGTAATAAGGGAGCCATGGCCTATATGTGGCAGTGGTTTGGTGAGCATCCCACCTATGGGAAGCACCTACTGCCAACGTACTTTGAGGATGATATTTCGCTAGAGGCCACCCGACTGGCCGTTGGGTTACATATTCGCAAGCCGATTATTGGCCATGAGGGCGTTGGGGTGGCGATCGCCGACCCCAGCCTGGGTGAGATTGAGGCGAAACCCAGCTTTGGCTATGGCAAGGAAGGCTATATTCTTCAGGAGTTTTTTGAACTGCCCGTGGCTGAGTTTGGCTCCCAGCGACAGCATTACATGGTGGGAGCTTGGAGCGTTGATGGTGAAGCAGCAGGAATCATTATTCGGGGGGATAGCTCCCGCATCACGGGTCGCTATTGCACCATTATTCCCCATTTTGTTGCAGGCACAATTAAGGTATAGCGCAATCCCATGGCCCAAACTTTTCTTTCAACGCCCGCTCGGCCTCAGACTCAGCGGCAAAATAACTGGTGCCTCGATCAGGTTATCGGACCAAATCATCGCATTGCTCCTGTTTACTTCCAAAACGCGTTGCCGCTGCTGACCGAGAACTTTACGCGACTGCTGGCTCGCGATGTCTTTTCAGAAGCCGATGCTCAGTTTCTTTACGACTGGCTGCTGGAGCGAGGGGTCAGCCCTACCTTTCGGGCCATGCTGGAGCGTTGGCTAGCGGATGAACTTAAGCATTATCAAGCTCTACGCCGCTGCTATCACGCCTTGGCGGGGGTGAGCTATGAGGAGATGGATCGGGAAGCCGTGAGACGTGCCAAGCAGCGAGATATTGAGCCGATTGAGGACCTGCTAGTGGATGAGTTCAGCATTTTGCTGTTACTGGCCTATGACGAAATCGGCAGCACCTATTCCTATCGGCGGGACTTGCATGAATTTTATCGGCACTTTGGGCGGGCGATCGCCAAGGTCGGCCAGCACCTCGTCCGCGATGAAGGCCAGCACTTTAGCAATGCCGCTGAGCTGATTCTCAGCCTTTACCCAGATCGCCTAAAAGATGTATCAGCAACCTTAACCAAGTTTGATATTCGAGAAAAGCAGCTGGCTTGCACCGGCAGCTACCACGGCACGTTCTTTTTGGACCATGCCCAGGAGCAGGCACGCTTTCCCAAGGACTTTAACGCCATCACGATGCAGGTGATTGAAGCACGACTGGGGATTGCAAGCCTTCCTAGCCAAGATAAGCTGAAGCGACTCTGGCAATGGAAGCCAGAGGGCTATGCATTTGTGCCAGTTTGAATTGACCATTCACAAACTGATTAGCCCTTTCATGACATCAGCAGCTGCGATTTAATACCCAAACTTAGACATATTTTTTAGTACACGAGGATGGTTTGGTTCTCGCTCCATTGCAAGCTGAAAGTACTTTTTCGCTGCACTCTCTCGACCAGCTTTCTCTGCCATTTCTGCGAACTGCAGCGCATATAGCCCTGCTTCCGGGAACTCATTCAAAACACGGGTATAGCTAGATTCAATGTCTGCCCAGACCTCTGGACGATTTAGATATTCCCTTTTGTTGGGATAGTAGGTGCAGTAGGCTTCATGGGTCCAAGCCAACAATAGAGGCAGCACTGACCCCTTCGGAGCGTCGGCAGCAATCTGCCTAGTAAAGTCCAAGCGCTCCTCTAAATTCTCTCCGCGCCAGCGTCGGTCCAAGTATTGAGATTTTTCGTAGTAAGCCTGGGTGAAGTTGGGGACGAGGGCGATCGTCGTATCAAAGGTCGTTTCGTATTCCTCTCGATTCATCCCTGCATTGCGCCCGAGTGTAAGCCAATGCAAGAGCCCTAATGGATTTTCCTGATCTAGCTCTAGAGCCTTCTGACCATCTTGAATACTCAAAAGCAACAGTTGCTGATACTTCTCCTTTTTTGATTTAGAGGTTAGTCCGGAAAACCTAGCCCCTCTTGCTTCCCAAGCCTGTGCGTAATAGAAGTTGGCACGGGCAACATGAGCCAAACTACTCTCAGGGGACTGCGCAATCCACTCATTCAGCGGTAACAACAGACTCTGATCTAGCTTTTTGCTTTTACTGCGCTTAAAAACCTGATCTAAAACAGAGTCAGCATAGAACCAGCCACCTCTTGTCTGCCTCTGAGTCCTGATCGCCTCAGCAAGAAGGGCCTCAACTTTGTCGAATTCCTTCGCTTTTAACCAGCTAATGACCTGCTGGCCATCCGCTTCAAAGGTATTGGGCGGAAACGCCACAGCTGAATGATTTGCGCTTTCAGCGAGAGATAAGTCATGGGATGTCACGCTGGCATGGCTTGTAGTCGCATCTGTGGCTGCGAATAAATTACCGCAACCACTACTCAAACTTGCTAGCACTCCAAGCAAAAGAGGGAGTACGAAAGACTGGGAAGACAAACGGTTGTCAGACAGAAAGCGAAGCATCAGTGGCGCACCAAGATTAAGACAGCGTGGTCTGCTCTAAGAGTGCCCTTCAGAAAAGATCAACTTCTCATCAAAGTAATCAGACCTACTTACCAAACAAATCGGTGCAACACCAGCGATTACGTTAAATCACGAGAACTTGTGTCAATCGTTTGTTCAAGTTTCGTACCAATTCTCAGCGAAAACTCGACAGCCCCCACCTTAGACTGAAGGCTAGATCGTCTGCATTGATGCGGGCCAATCTGCGCTACTCATTTTCTGGGTTGACCATGCCTTATTCGATGAACCGCCGCGCCTATGCTGAAACCTACGGACCTACCGTGGGCGATCGCCTCCGCCTAGCGGACACGGAACTGATCATCGAAGTGGAAAAGGACTTCACCACCTACGGCGATGAGGTCAAATTTGGCGGCGGCAAGGTCATCCGCGATGGCATGGGCCAGTCTCCCATCACCCGCGAAGATGGAGCAGTGGATCTGGTGATTACCAATGCGCTGATCCTGGACTGGTGGGGCATCGTCAAGGCGGATATCGGCATCAAGGACGGGCGCATCGTCAAGATTGGTAAGGCGGGCAATCCCTTTATCCAAGACAACGTTGATATAATCATTGGTCCTTCCACCGAAGCCCTGGCTGGGGAGGGGATGATTGTCACGGCGGGGGGGATTGACTCCCACATTCACTTTATTTGTCCCCAGCAGATTGATACGGCGATCGCCTCGGGCGTCACAACTATGTTTGGCGGCGGCACCGGCCCAGCCACGGGCACCAACGCCACCACCTGCACCCCCGGTGCTTGGAACATCCACCGCATGTTGCAAGCTGCCGATGCGTTCCCCATGAACCTGGGCTTTATGGGCAAGGGCAACAGTGCCAAGCCGGAGGGGCTGGCGGAGCAGGTCAAGGCGGGTGCATTGGGTCTAAAGCTTCACGAAGACTGGGGCACGACGCCTGCAACCATCGATTGCTGCCTGAGCGTAGCGGATGAGTTTGATGTACAAGTGGCGATTCACACGGACACGCTCAACGAGGCGGGCTTTGTCGAGCAGACTATCGCCGCCTTCAAAAATCGCGCCATCCACACCTATCACACCGAAGGGGCAGGGGGCGGCCATGCTCCAGATATCATTCGCGTTTGCGGTGAGCTGAATGTGCTGCCCTCTTCGACGAATCCAACCCGGCCCTACACCGTCAATACCCTGGACGAGCACCTGGACATGTTGATGGTTTGCCATCACCTCGACCCCAGCATTCCCGAAGACGTAGCCTTTGCCGAGTCCCGCATTCGCCGGGAAACCATCGCCGCTGAGGATATCCTCCATGACCTGGGGGCCTTTAGCATGATCGCCTCGGATTCCCAGGCCATGGGCCGCGTGGGTGAGGTGATTATCCGCACCTGGCAAACCGCCCACAAGATGAAGGTGCAGCGAGGGCCATTGGCAGAAGACAGCGAGCAAAACGACAACCACCGGGCCAAGCGCTATGTGGCCAAGTACACGATCAACCCCGCCATCACCCACGGCATCTCATCCCACGTGGGGTCCATTGAAGAGGGCAAGCTGGCGGACATCTGCCTGTGGAAGCCTGCCATGTTTGGCGTCAAGCCGGAGATTGTGCTGAAGGGGGGCTTTATTGCCTGGGCGCAAATGGGTGATCCCAATGCCAGCATTCCCACGCCTCAGCCTGTGCATATGCAACCGATGTTTGGCGGCTTTGGTGGGGCAACGGCGGCAACGTCGCTGACGTTTGTCTCCCAGGCGGCGCAGGAAGCAGGCGTGGGTGCGAGCATTGGCCTGGGCAAGCAGACGGTGGCGGTGAGCAATACGCGCAATATCTCGAAGCGGGATCTGAAGCTGAATGATTTGATGCCGAAGATTGAGGTAGATCCGGAAACCTATGAGGTGAAGGCCGATGGGGAGCTGCTGACCTGCGAGCCTGCGACGGTATTGCCCATGGCGCAGCGGTATTTCCTCTTTTAAGGGCGGCGGTTCACTGCAGATTTGTTAGGATCCAGTTGGACTTGCTCATCGCTCCGGTCTTGCGGAGGTAGATTAACGATGACTCCCTCATCCACAACTGTATTAGCTCCTGATCAGGCCCCAACTTTAGAGGTGTTGCGGGGAGAACGCGATCGCATCATTGCCATTTTCAAAGAGCATGGTGCATCCAATATTCGAATCTTTGGTTCGGTTGCCAGAGGTGAGGCTGGACCAGATAGCGATATTGATTTTCTCTGTGACTATGACATTGAGAAAATCACAGCTTGGTTTCCCTCAGGGCCAGCCTTAGAGCTTGAGAAGCTGTTAGGCCGAAAAGTAGATATTGCGACAGGAATGAACTTCAGAACAGAGAGGATTAAGCAAAAAATAGAAAGGGATTTAGTCAAGCTATGAAGGAGACTGATCCATTAGATGTCATTGACTTCATCAAGGAGTCTATTGCTCGGGTTCAGCAATATACACCAGAGCATAAACAAGAATTTGATAAAAACACGATGATTCAAGATGCTATTATTCGCAACTTGGAAACATTGTCAGATGCCACAGCTCAGCTTCCTGAAGACTGGAGAGACGATTATCCTGATGTAAATTGGCAACGCATCAAGGACTTTAGAAATAGACTAGCTCACGGCTACATGTCAGTGAATCTCGATATCATCTGGCAAGTAATAAAAATGGCTCCAGACCTTGATGATATTCTGACTGCGGTTACAGAAATGGAGATAACGTATAGTAATAACCAACCTTGAGAGCTCTTGAATAACCAACAAGCCCACCCACATCGCAGAGCCAACAGCGGTGATCAACTCTCACGACACAATAAGCGAGATCTGAAGGTAAATTATGTGATGTCGAAGATTAAGGTAGATCCGAAGACCGACGAGGTAAAGGGCAAGGCGATGTAGAACTGTTGATCTGTGAGCCTGTGACGGTGCTGTACATAGCGCAGCAGCTCTTTCCTTTTTAGTTCCAAGTGCTTATATTGGGATAGATTCATAACTCAATATTTTCTTAAGAATATTTATTGAACAGATAGTTAGAATTAAACGAATGCTCTGTAGTAGAGCATCATACAGAAAAAATATTTGGTGATCTAAATTATCTATCGAACTTGATTGCCATTCTATTATTGGAAATCTTGTGAAGTGTTTTAAGACTAATAGCTTCTACTAGTTCCCTACAGGCATAAGCAATATAGCTATTATGTGCAAGTTAAAAGGTTATAGAGGTCCCAATGGGTAGAGAGTTACAAAGATTAAAGCGTCGCCAGAAAACTCTTGAGAAAGTAGCTCAGCTAATCGAGCAAGAAGACACCACTTTAATTGTCCATTATTCTTGTGAAAGTTTCTACGACAAAACTGATGGAAAAACTCCACGAATAACATCTATTGCGGTTCGAAATCTGGATTCTGGGCAAGCTGACTCCTTTTCAATTCATCAAATAGCAGAAGAAAAAGGAATTTTATTCACACAGATTCCAGACCTTTACGACGAGTTAGAGTCTCAGATGCTGGGGCGCTTTTATGATTTTGTGACTATGAGACAGCATTATAATTGGGTGCACTGGAATATGAGAGATGTAAATTATGGATTTGCTGCCATAGAACATAGATATAGGGTTTTAGGGGGCACACCAATTTCAATCTTAGAGAACCGGAAATTTGATTTATCTCGTGCTTTGAATGATATATATGGCAGAGATTATATTGGACACCCTAGACTTGCATCCATAATTAGCAAGAACGACATTACGGAAAAGGATATGCTAGCTGGTCCACAAGAAGCTGAAGCCTTTGACAAGCAAGAGTTTATTCGCTTACATCAATCCACTCTTCGAAAAGTTACTGCTATATCTCGTATTTTTGAACTCAGCGCAAGCAAGAGTTTAAAGACTAATTCAAGTTGGATTAATCAGAATGGTCTAACTCCTGGGATCATCTCTGAATTATTAAGAGAGAATTGGCTCGTTGCTTTGATGATCACAGGCGGAGGGATACTAACATTTATTCTTCGCTCACTTGATGCATTTCAATTGCTACTGAAATAAGCAGATCGCGAAAGTACTTCCTTCTTATATTTCAGATGTATAGAATTATCCAAGAAACAAGAATCAATTTACTTCACCTTCTAAGCGTGGCCTTGGATCAGGGTTAATATTCTTATTCACACGCTTCATCAACGTCCTTGTCCAACTAGATGACAAGGCAGGACAACTCGCCAGCTCAGCCGAAGCCGCCCGATTCTTCAAGTCATAATGCATCAGGTGATGTGCCCTTGAAATCGCCCATTCAGGGAAAGGCCGCTCTCGCAACACCAGCTCCCCATTCGCTTCTACCAGCCCCTCACGCAACACCCGAAAATACCACCCGGTATATCCAGTCTTCTGCACCGCCAGCGCCAAACCTTTCACACGCCAACGCCGAGCCAGCTTCCAGCAAGGCTGCCGAGGCTGCGTCACCTGCACCTCAGCCTCACCAATCGTGTAAACATCCCCAATACAAACCTCCGACTCTGACTGACCCATCGTCGTGAAATTCTCACCAAAGCCACCCTGGGGTAAATCAGGAATATTGAGATGCGATCGCCAATAAGCATAATGCTCCAAAGGATAAGCCAGCACTGCCTTATCTGGCCCGCCATGATGCTTCAAATCCGCCTGCCCATCCCCCACCAAATTGAGCCGACTCAGAAAAACAGGGCCTGCCACAGCTTCCTTAAAGAACCCCGTCGTCCAAGGACGCTCCATCGGATCAGGCGCACCTGCCCGCCCCAAAGACTTGGGTAACCCCACTTGAATCGAGACCACTTTCCTGTCCATCGTTTCACCCAAAGCCTATCCGCATATAGCATCTTGCTTGACAACCCACTCAAGCCACGTCACAACCTTGAGCGTTCTCAATGATGGTTGCAATCACTGACTCAACATAGGCTTCAGGCTGATGGCCAAACCAATTCGCCAAAATATTGAACTCTTCATCAAATACAACCCAACTCGGGGTACCAGCCAGCCTATTGAGATAGAAAGTATCCGTATCAAAGGCCACTGGAAAGTCTAGTTTTGCAGGATATCTCTCCATCTCACTTGTCCTAAAGTAAGCCTGAGTTGCTCCCACCATTTCTCCTGTATCCAGTAACTTCTGCGTATTCTCAACTGTATTCAAATCAAAATCCTCAAATGCAGTCGAGATCCCGAAGACATTGATATGCTCTCCATACTTCTCATGTAGCTTTACAGCCAGGGGCAACGCATAGATAAAACACCCCGGACAATTGACCTGAAAAATCAATGCAACGTTGAGCGGCCTCAATGCAAATTGTCCTTGCAGGATTCTTTCAGTTCTGAGCGTAAATTTTGTCATGATCAATCCCTCCCATCCAAATCTTCTCAAGACTCAATCATTCCTATGCGTTAGCTCCTAGAAGCTCAAACTCATATCTTCTAGGAACTAGCGCAATCGTTAATCTAGAGGTGCTACAGGCCCTTCACATCAGCCATCGATGCACCAAAATTGATATGGAACGGCTGCCCATTGATGACTAGGGCAGGCACCGATTGAACCCCAGCCGCTTCAGCAGCGGGAATTTGCTCCTTGCGATCGCCCAAATGAACAACCTCTAGCTCATAGCGCTCAGCATCAAGGGACTTGGCAACCCCTTCTTCGGCACTAAGACAAACGGAGCAACCGGCGTGGTAGAAAGTAGCTTTGGTTTTCATGGCTAAACCTTATTAGTTGTATAGGATCGTTTGCCCATTCACACTATCAAACCGGTTTAGAGAACGAAAGTCAGTACAATTTTGTCAGGTAGGTACTTTTCAGTACGGATTTGCACCAATGGCTGAAGCTAAGGATATGTATAGTTTTGAGAAGCCAGGCTCAACACTCGCCATGGCCGAAGATGTGATGGGTTGCAAATGGTCATTAAGCGTTCTAGGAGTCGTTCGCCAAGGCATCTGTCGACCTGGCATGATTCAGAGAAGCATCGAAGGTCTCACCACAAAGGTGATGAATGAACGACTCAAAAAGCTAACCCGTTACAACATTATCGAGCGCCAAGCCTACCCCGAAATTCCACCCCGTGTTGAATATCACTTAACGGACTTTGGTAAGAAATTTGTCAGTATTTTGGATCAATTTTCAGCGCTAGATCAAGAACTAGAAACCCGCGCAAAGTCCTAAACTCTGCTGAAACGCTCTAAAGCCCCCTTCATTACCGTCACTTGCACAAGCTGCTACCCATGATTCCTGGCGCAGACCCAACCTCAAAACACCCCATGAGCGGATTTCCCCAAATCTGCTTCATCAAAAACACCGTCACCAACCCCAACATCCAGATCGGCGACTACACCTACTACGACGATCCAGAAGACTCCGAGGACTTCGAACGCAACGTCCTGTACCACTTCCCCTTTGTCGGCGACAAACTCATCATCGGCAAATTCTGCGCCATCGCCCGAGGCTGCCAATTCATCATGAACGGCGCCAACCATCCCAACAAAGGTTTCTCCACCTACCCCTTCTACATCTTCGGCAACGGCTGGGAAAAAGCCGCGCCCCAGCCCGGCGATCTGCCCTACAAAGGCGATACCGTCATCGGCAACGACGTCTGGCTGGGCTATGAAGTCACGATCATGCCTGGCATAGAGATTGGTCATGGCGCGATCGTCGCAGCAAAATCAGTCGTCACCCGAGACGTTCCGCCCTACAGCATCGTCGGCGGCAACCCCGCCCAGCTCATCCGCCAGCGCTTCGATGATTCAACAGTTCAGACTCTGCTCAAAATTGCCTGGTGGGACTGGGACATAAACAAAATCACCCGCAATCTCGATAAAATCGTCGCAGCAGATCTAGAAGCCTTTCAAAATAGTGATTAGTCCCTGGGACAGCAAGGAAACACAGCGATGAGCATAAGCTTCACCCTAGAAGCATTACCTCACTGAGCCCAACAAGTCATTCCCCATATCTTCCTGGGTGACCTGTGGATCGATGACGATCAATTTCAGCTATATCACCATGAAGATGCGATTCGCTGGGTTGAGATTGACGTTCCACTCGCCCTCAAAAGTTTGTTACCTCACTTGCCAGCCACCAATAAATACCGAGGGGGGGGCTTGTGTCTATGGTTGGATCAAAACTACAAAAGCTGGACTGAGCCTGCCCAACATCTACTACATCCATTGGGGCGATCGCCCCGATATTATTGCTCCCGCCTGGAGACCACAGATTCTCGTGCGTCCCATCCCGCCAGAATATGATTATGCTCGCTAACACTCTCACTACAGGTAGCCCAACAAAGGTCTTCACCCATGACCACTCCCGCCAGTCTCCCAATCATTCGATTCAGCCTACGCGAGGTTTGCCAAACCGCCAGCGCCAACCACTTAGTTGCCTACACAGCAACTCTCATTCTTACTCCGAAGACCAGCAATATCTCTATCCAAATTGCTAGCCGTCAACCCAAAAATTCAGAGCCAGACCTCCTTGAATTAGCGCTCCAAGCCACCCGCGAAGGCTTTACTGAAGTCCTCACGCCTCTGGGGCTTGGAGCCAATGCCTCCATCACTCAGCTCATCCTGCATCCCGTGGATTTCAGTAGCTTCCATCAGCGTCACTATTCTGCTCAATATTTGAGAGCAGCGCTAGTCAATGCAGGCATCATAGAAACTTGACTTCTTACCATTTTAGGCACTCGAAGACCTATTTCTAGGTTTAAGCTAAATGAAGGTAATGGATCACCTCCTCCATTGCTCAGCCCATGGCATCGAGTAAACAGCGCAGCTCAATGCAGCAGTTATATCAATTCGTCTGCAAAAACTGCGCGATCGCCCTCAAATAAGAATCCTTCCCCGGCTTATACAAGCCAAAATGCCCCGCCCCCGGCACGAGATGCAACTGCTTTGGCTCTGGCGCAGCAGCATACAGTTGCTCAGCCATCAGTGATGAAACTACCACATCATCAATGCCATGGATAAACAAAGCAGGCATCTGAAGCTGAGGCACCTTTTCAATCGAATCGAACTTATCCGTCAGAATGATCTCAAGCGGCAACAGCTTGAAAAGCGGGTTCTGCCGCACCGCAGCCGTCATCGACGTAAACGTACTCTGGGCAATCAGGGCCTGGGCTTCAGGATGCCGACTCGCCAAGTTAATCGCCACAGCCCCGCCCATGGACTCGCCGTAAATGACAATATCGCTGGGAGCAATTCCCCGCTGCTCTGTTAGATAGCGCCAGGCAATCTCGCTGTCTTCATACATCTGAGCTTCAGTGGGTTCCTCGCCATCACTGGCCCCAAAGCCGCGATAGTCCGTCATCAAAATTGAGAAGCCCAGCTGCCGCATCGCCGTTGCCCGATGCAGTGGCGTGCCGGAACTCTTATTGCCCGATCGCCCATAGAAATACAGCAGTGTCTTGGGCTTCTTCAAAACATTCACCGGCTCCCCTTCCAAGATTTGATAGGGCGCTTGATCCGTAGGAGCTAGAATCCACCAGCTATGGAGAGTCACACCCTTATCAGCGGAAATCGACAGCTCTTCAAAGGGCAGGCCAAAGTCTTCGCTGTCGGGAAGCTGGCGCAGCTCTCGGCGAGGATTATAGAGAAACTGGCGCTGGTTGAAATGAAGGTAAAGGCAAGTGCCGGTGTAGGCGATCGCTCCTAACCCCACCAAGGCAGCGAAGGATTTCCCGAGGGGAGATTGGAGAGGCAACGGCACGGCAATGACGATGAGAGAGAGCAGGAAAGCCGCCCAGGGACCCATCACAGATCCACAAACAGCCTTCGATTTACAAGCTAACAGATCGGCAGCTAACAGAATCTGGGCATGGAGTGAGGTCGTTTCCCACTAGAGCCAGCCCAGCGCGATATTCTGGAAGGTATATTCCTTTGCCGGGTCTTCGACCGTTTATGCTTGCCCAGATTAAAGCGATCGCCGAGAAGCTAAGCCCCCGCCTAATCGACATTCGCCGCCACATCCACGCCCACCCCGAGCTCAGCGGTAACGAGCACCAAACTGCGGCCTATGTGGCTGGGGTCCTCTCCTCCTGCGGTCTGCATGTTCAGGAATCCATCGGGCGCACAGGTCTCGTGGCAGAGCTACCCGGCAGCGGCCAAGACAAGCGCCTCCTCGCAGTCCGGTCTGACATGGATGCCCTGCCCATCGAAGAGCAAACGGGCCTGGACTTTGCCTCTCGCCAGCAGGGCATCATGCATGCTTGTGGACATGATGTTCACACAACCGTAGGTCTCGGTACCGTCATGGTTTTAGCAGAGCTGGGCATCCAGCTCCCCGGCACCGTGCGATTCCTCTTCCAACCCGCTGAAGAAATTGCCCAGGGAGCGAAGTGGATGGTGACTGATGGGGCCATGGAGGGTGTTGATTCTATCTTTGGTCTCCATGTATTTCCCACAATTCCCGGTGGAAAAGTCGGTATTCGCTACGGAGCTTTAACCGCTGCTGCCGATGATATTGAAATTACGATTATTGGGGAATCGGGCCATGGTGCCCGGCCCCACGAAGCCACAGATGCTATCTGGATTGCAGCCCAAGTCGTCACAACCCTGCAACAGGCCATCAGTCGAACCCAAAACCCACTTCATCCAGTCGTCCTCACCTTTGGCCAAATCAAAGGCGGGCGGGCGTCTAATATTGTGGCCGATCAGGTCAAGCTTACTGGCACGGTGCGCTGCCTCAACCCCGAGACCTATCGCGATATTCCCGGCTGGATCGAAGATCTCGTTGCCAATATTTGCAAAACCCACGGCGCGAAGTACGACTTCAAATACAATCGCCTCGTGCCTTCTGTCCAAAATGACGATCGCCTCACCCAGTACGTCCAAGCCACCGTGGAAGAATGCTTTGGCAAAGAGGCTGTGCAAAATCTACGCGAGCCCTCCCTGGGGGCGGAAGACTTCTCTGTTTACCTCGACCATGCCCCCGGCACCATGTTCCGCCTCGGTGTCGGTTTCAGCGATCGCGAAAACTATCCTCTACATCACCCCAAGTTTGAGGTGAATGAGCGCTGTTTAGTAACGGGCGTAACGACGATGGCAGGAGCCGTTTATAGATACTGGCAATCGTAAAAATGTATCTGGCATTATCGCTATCAAGAACTGATACTGACCTAACCAATCTCAGGTTCCACTAACGTTTAGGTGAAGCAGACTCGCGTTCATCAGTTGAATACAACAATGCATTTTCGAGGGCTTCAGTTAAAGCCATGGCCATCGGTCTGAAGCGATCTATTTCAAAGGTAATCGACAGGAGTGCTCATCAAGGCATCATTAGATGCAAAACCAAGTCTCTTGTAGAATTCCTGAGCAGTCCCCGTTTGGAGCGCAAATTGAGTTCCTGCAATTTCCGGATAGCTCAGGATTTTCTGAACCATCCAAGACCCTAGCCCTTGGTTCTGGTAGTCATCGTCCAGCACAACATCTGAAAACCATGATGTCGTTGCAAAATCTGAGATCACACGAGCAAAACCAATTTGTTTATCGCTATCCAGGAGAAAGAAACATAGCGAATTTTCCAATAGTTTCTCAACCAGCTCCAATGGACGCTTATGCCCCCAGTAGGTTGCCTGAAGCAACTCAAATGTTCTAGTGGAACTGAGTTCTGTAGGCTGGGTGGTCAAGCGAAATTGATCTCGTCTCCATTCCATTGCACTACGGCTCCATTATTGCTGCAGACTGAGGTTGGATAACGGACAATGCAGCGGCAGCATATAAGACAGAACTCAGCAACAGCGGCTGGCGTTCATCCATTAACGTGAATCATCAGAC
Source organism: uncultured Pseudanabaenaceae cyanobacterium (assembly GCA_937949725.1). Lineage (GTDB taxonomy): Bacteria > Cyanobacteriota > Cyanobacteriia > PCC-9006 > JAAUQQ01 > JAAUQQ01. The sequence continues at coordinate 6,035 of CALECT010000076.1, read as the reverse complement.
GGCTACCGCATAGCCAAAACTTTAGTCAATAAACGGCAACAGATCGAACTCTTGACGAATATCCACTAGCGAACGATCAAGCAACGGCTCAAACTCAAGAAATGGCAGCAATTTCTGACGGTTTCGAGTTTTAAACCAAATCGGGATTAACTCTAAAATCACTCCAGGTAGCACCCTTAAAATTTCCCAATATAACCAGAGAGCCCCCTTCTCTCTAATCATGTCCTCATACATCACATCAACAGCAGGGGAGTTTTTCATCCTTAGGTACGTCTGAAACGTACATTCACTCGTCCACCAAAACAAAGGCAGAATTTTAAGCTCATCGTACATTCCTGTATCACAAGCATAAATCACATGCCCTACATCGTGGGCTCGCAGAATCTTGGCGAAGTCTGAAGGTTGCGTAGTGGGATCGGTTACGTATGGATTGAGTGCATAGTACTCTGCTAGACCTTCTCGTAAGGAATGAGTACTGTGCTTGTCCATATAACAAGGTTTTGGGTTCATACAATTACGATACGAAACTGTATCGTAATTTATAATAGCACCCATGAATGATGGCAGGAAAAAGTCACCCGGAAGACCGCGCAGCATAGCTTCTCACCAGGCAATGCTGAAAGCCTCGCTGGAATTGTTGGCAGAAGTTGGTTTTGAGGCGATGAGTATTGAAGCGATCGCGACTCGTGCTGGCGTGGGAAAGTCCACCATCTATAGGCGTTACAGCAACAAAGATGAACTGATTGCTGATGCGATTGAGAGTCTGCGCGAAGAGGTGTTAATTCCAGACACAGGAACCCTATGGAGTGATATGGATGCACTGATTGAAAATGCGGCACAAATAACCCTCACTCCAATGGGGCGGCAAGCTGTCGCCATGATTGTCAGTAGTGCATCGAGCAACCCAGAGTTTGCTCAAATTTATTGGGACAAATATCTACAACCCCGACGACAAGCTTTCGAGATTGTCATCGAACGGGCAAAGGAAAGAAGCGAAATCCCAGCTAATTTAGATTCAGGATTGGTTTTCGACACTATGAGCGGCATCATGCTCTACGCCTTGATCTTCCCATCCACGGAATCTTGGGCAGCCTATATCCGTCGTGCTCTGAGTTTACTGCTCAAATAACTGTTGAGCTCAACCCGTTCCTAAGCCACTGCACGACTTGCAGCCATCGGTGCAGGCTGATAGCGCACATGCTTCTGCAATACCGCCAGTACCTTCTCCGGCACCACGGGTTTCCCCAGGAAGTCATTGGCCCCGACCATTTTTGCTCGCACCCGATCCACCACGCCATCGTTGCCGGTCAAAATTGCGATCGGAGTCTGTTTCAGAGAAGAAACACGACGGATTTGGCTACACAACTCATAGCCATTGATCACCGGCATAATCAAATCCAAGAAAATGAAATCCGGCTTGCGACGCATCAACGTCGAAAGCGCCTGAATCGGGTCTTGGATGCTTAACACCTGGTAGCCCAGGGGCACTAAGACCTGCTCCAGGATGTAGCCCACCTGGGGACTGTCATCAATACAGACAATCAATGGCCCCTCTGGCGAGGGAGCCTGATTCATCGGCATCACGTTATCGGGTAGCTCATTCAAGCCATTGGCCGGGCTGGTCGAAGAATTCCCACGGCGATCCGTTGAGCCACTTTCAACTGCGTGGCTAGCAATACGACGATCGCTGCCCCGGCGATCGCCTCCCATGGACTTGGGTACAGGAGCAGGGAAGTCAGCAATGGGCTGAAAGGCCAAAACATTCTTTTCCACATAGGGACGTAGAAAGAGCGCTAGGTCCGTCAGAGACTGTCGCTTGATCAGGGCAATATCCCGTAGGGCCGATTTACCCGTTAGCGCACTCACCAACGTCACATACATCTGCGGGGTGCAATGCTTCTTCAGGACATCGTGGGAGGTAATGATTGGGGCAAAGTTCGGTGAATAATCTCCCAGGCCACCCAGCTGCCAAGCCTTAAGCTGCTGCCGTGCCTGGCTCATAAAGTCATCCGGCGTGCCCAGAATCGTCACCGGAGAATCATCAATGTTCCGCTGGCTAATGTTGCAGCCCATCTCCGTGATGTAAGCCGAAGCCTGGAGTACATCAAACAGCACTTCTGTGATGTTAGTTTCGATCGCCCGTTGAACATCTTCGCGCTTGAGACGATTGCGCTTGAGCAGCACGCTGAGGACCAAATGCTCCCACTGGGCGGGCAGCTCCTGTTCCCGCATTTGGATACTGGCGGGGGAAATACCCAGTTGCCGCAGCACTCGATGCCAGCGGCGAAAACGATGCTCACCGCCCGAAGCCCAGACGATACGCCCTAATTGAAAATAGAGATCCCACTGTTGACCCGTTTGGGTCACCAGATTGAGGCGTCCGTTAATCTCGGATTGGATGACCTGCTGAATAATGCCCGTGAGCTGCAGCGGATTGGTGCCAGGATTAAGCGGATATACCGTCTCTGTTGAGGCGCTAGTCATAAAGCAGCACGATAGATGCGAAGGTGACGCCAGCGAGGCAAAGCGCTGGGGGGTCATAACCACCCCTCAGGGGACTCAACCCTGAGGGGTGGTTATCCTTCTTCTAAGGTGCCCGCTAAAAACAAGGGCTCAACACCGTGAAATAGCGGGTATTGCTCCAGGTCGGCCTTGGTAAATCTGGTCAGCAGGTGGCCCGACCCAGTCGGTTTTTCCGACAGTCATCGCTCTACTCACCATCGCACCAGGCATAGATTTGGTTTACCAGCCAAGTGCCCTCCTGCCAGCTTAAGCTCGTACTGATGGGAATATCGCGCTGTTGGGTCTGCACCACCAGGGTACGACGATTGCTTTGCAGACCTGCAAAACCATCTCGATTCAGCCATCGGGCGGAGTCCGTAGTTCTCCCAAGGGGCTCTCGGTCATCACGGAAGCGATTGACCGTTTGAGACTCTGGAGAACGGGAAGACTCCACCGTATGGAACACCTGACGCAGCGATCCACTGGCCCGTTTGCGACCCCAGCGCAATAGATATCCCCCCAATTGCTTGCCCAAACTAAAGCGAATATCACTGCCCCGACGCTCGAAGCGTAAGACCCTGGGGGTGGCTAGAAAGATTCCTAAAAGGGTAAACAACAGACAAAAGGGCAGGGTGGCAGAGCTGGCCAGCAAGGCCCAAATGCTAAAGCCCACCCCAAGGACTGCAAAGACATAGCCCATTTCCTCGCCGGGCATTTCCACGAGGAGAAGATCTGGCGATCGCTTTAGTCTTAGCCTTGCCCCCACTGGAGCCAATGCACCGGGGGTCGGTGCAGTTAGGAGTGCCATGGAAGCATTGCTTTGCCGGGACTGTGATGCATAGCCTGCGGTTGCAGCCGAAGGAGCAACAACAGGTCGGGGGGAGGAGGGGCGCGATCGCTCTAAAGCTATTTCCTGAGCAGTCTCGACCGGCTGTATCTCAGGGATATTGGGTGGTTGCCCCCCTGGATATAAACCAGAACCGAGACCATCCCCCTGCCGACGGCGAGGAAATTGGGTTGTCGTGCTTCCTAAGTCTCCCTGGGGAGAAACTTGAGTGGAAAGCTCAGGTAGCTGACGCAATGCCATCAGTGCAGCTCGGGCAGAAGGCGTGCGGCGCTGGACATCGGGCTCTAGCAAATGTTGCAGCCAGCGGCGGAAGCTCAAGCTAATGTCTGGGCTAATGGCAGCCTCAAACTGCAAGCGTAGGTTTTCCTGGGGCAAGTCCGCCGGAGCAATGCCCGTGAGCAAATGCACCAGCGTTGCCCCCAGGGCATAGAGGTCGGAAGCGGGAACGCTGCGACCGCCAAATTGCTCCAGGGGGGCATAGCCATAGGTGCCCACCACAGTGAAGCTAGAGCCCAACGAGGCCTTCGCCACATAATCCTGGACGGCTCCCAAATCAATCAAATAGATCTGCTCGTCATCTCCCCAAATCACATTGCTGGGCTTGATATCGCGATGGAGGATCGGTGGCGATTGTCCATGGAGATAGATCAAAATCTCCAACAGCTCGTCCGCCCAATGACGCAATTGCGCTTCGGTCAGCCTCGTCCCACCTTCGGCAAGGAGCTGGCCTAGACTCTGCCCTGGAATATCATCCTGCACCAGACCAAACCACAGCAGTCGATCCTCCAGGGAAAAACTATCGCGATAGCGAGGCAGGGCTGGATGATTCAATCCTTGTAAGACCGAAGCTTCTCGCTCAAACAGCTTGACCTGGCCCCAATCAATCTCGTCCGAAAAGGCAAGCAATTTCAAGATCACCGTCTCGGCATCTTCTGCATCTGGGCCTGGCCGTGACAGTGAATCCCCCGCATCTGCCCCCTGCCTCGCCGTATTAGACACAGCAGCAACTTCCCCTGAATCCCAAGGGTCGTCAACTACGAGCTCCTCACCTTGAATCGCCTCAGCGGTGGGTGCAGCAGAGGGCTTTATCTGCTGCTCAACAATGCTCTTCAAATCCAGCGCACGCCAAGTCTGCCGACCGGGACTGCGGCCCAGCCGTTCCACTAACCGATATTGACCACAGAGCACCTGACCAGATTGCAGCATTGAGATGGGGGAGGGGGGCATCGGAAAACGTCGGATTCCCCTGTCCTATTCTGTGGGATCGTCGTCCATCCAGGATGAAAATAGCGTCTGGCCTTGCCTCTACAGGACTCTGGAACTGTAGAGCGCGATCGCATCCCCTAGGCCAACGTATGCCATAACCCAGGCCAAACTGCCATCCTCCTGGCCCAAAACACCCGGCATCGTAACGAATCGATCTGTATTGTCAGCATTAGTTGCTACCGCAAGAAATGAAAGATTCCGTTTCAAAGCGCTACATAGCCAGCCAAACGATAGGAATTGATCAAAGTCTTGTTCAAGCGTGATGCAACGTTACAAATTGAGGGGTGAATATCTCCCCTGGCGTCATTGACAAACTGCGATCGCTTCCAGATCTGTCTCTAACTGCGATCAACTTGTTTACACCCCGTAATTGTTCAGCTCTAGCAGGCTGTTGGCCTATCCCCACCCCCCGCATATGGCGATTCGAAAGGGGGTGCTACTTTGAACGTCAAGAGGCCAGAAATTCGCCGCGATTTCGCAAGATTTGCCTCAGTTCCGGTGATTCCTACTGCTGCTAATTTGCCCCCTCTAGGTTGAGATCCCTCAACGCCCTCCTTATCCCCATCCGTTGGTCGTCATAGTCGCGGTCCCATGACTATGCACCAGATTTAAGAGCCCATCGTCATGCTCCGCTAACGAGAGCATGTTTTCAGAGTTTTCGTTCCATGCCAGATATCCCCTTTCTCCTTTTCCGTGCCTCGAAACCGTCCAGAAACTCTTCTCCGAGCTGGCTTACCTGGATCAACCAATCTGCCTCTTCCCCTCTAGGCTTCACTGTCAAAGCAATATTAGTGACAATGGGTGGTCTGGGCTTGGTAGGACTGGGCGGTTGTAGCACCATTCGGAGCAGCAATCCGGGCTCCTCTGCCAAGGCTGCAACCCATCAAGCTCAAGGCACAGGCGAACTGGAAATCCGGGCCAATGGCGAGGACTTCGTGCGCGACGGCTTCATCAGCAAAGATGGCTGGGCGATCCGCTTCGAGCATCTCTACGTCGGCCTAGCGGATGTCGCTGCCCTCCAAACCAAGCCACCCTTTGACCCCGACTGGGGCGTAAAACCCAATATTCAAAGCCACGTCAATCAGGCCCCAGTTACCGTAGTGGACCTGGCGGATGATTCCGCTCCCACCGCCTTGGTAGCCCAGTTTCCCAAGGCCCAAGCTGGACGCTACAACGCCCTAGGCTGGCGCATCACCCCAGCCCCTAGCGGTCCCAGCCAGGGCCAAAGCTTGAGCCTCGTGGGCCAGGCGACCCAAGGCAGTGAAACGATTTCCTTCGTCATCGACTGGGACGAGAGCTATCAATACCTCTGCGGCGACTTCATCGGCGACCAGCGCAAAGGCATCTTGAAAGCGGGCGATCGCGCTGACCTAGAAGCAACCTTCCACTTCGACCATGTCTTTGGCGATGGCGATGCCCC
>CALECT010000075.1 GCA_937949725.1 uncultured Pseudanabaenaceae cyanobacterium | reverse complement strand
ACGATGCAGGCTAGCTGCAAGTCAGACAGATTTCCGCGATCGCACCCTAAATTCCCCCACTTCTGATTTGCCTGTGTTGCCGTAGTAAAAGCCATCGCTTCTGCCTATCGAGATGAAACTAATCGTTGTGCAAACTCAGCTCAAACAAACCAAAATAGATGAATAGCGATTGAGCTGGCGGGCCTATATTCCGTAAATTATCAGTTTTGAATCGAAATTACATTGGATCATTTTTCGATCTTGATCGAACTTTCTTTGGAAGTTCAAAAATTTCCTAAAACAAAGCCTCAATTCGTCGCAACCGTTACAGAAGCCTCTCTCCAAGCCTGGGGCGAGGCTTCGTGAAATCGACGAAACTGTCGAGAGAAATAGCCTGCATCACTATAGCCAGATGCCTCAGCGACCTGCTTTACAGTTTTATTTGTGCTGACTAATAATTCGCGGGCATGGGCCATCCGTCGCTCAATGATCCAGCGCTTCACAGTATGGCCCGTTTGTTCTTGCATTAGGGTTGTCAAATAGGCCGAAGAATAGCCCACTTCCTGGGCCACATCATCCAACTGAATGGCTTGGGTAAAATTTGCTTCGATGAAGCGAAAGACTGCATTGAGCTGGGGACAGCTGGGGAAGATGTTTGGAGTTGCGATCGCCTGGGCTGCCCCTGCTGCTACCTGCCCAGCATCAGCTGAAAGTGAACCAGGGTAATCATTCTGAGCCTTGGGCGAGGCAGTGCTTTGCTGCGAGTAGAGCCGCTCTAACTCCTCCTGGCGCTGGAGTCGCATGGTCACCGCATTGATAAATTGTTCAATGCTACAGGGCTTCGTCAGGTAATCATCTGCCCCCAATTCCATGCCTCGGCGAAGCTCCGCCATCGTCACCTTTGCAGTCAAAAAAATCAGTGGAATTGAAGCTGTTTTCTCAGACATTCGCAGTGCAGATAGAACGGAATAACCATCCATATCCGGCATCATAATGTCACAAACCACTAGGTCTGGCTGATGCTTTTGGGCCATTTTCATCCCTGTCGAGCCATCGCTGGCACCCACTGCATGAAAGCCTTCAAACTCTAAACATTTCAGGAAAATGTTGCGAGTTTGAGCTTCATCCTCAATGATAAGAACAGTCTTCATTTCAACTCCAGAAAGCTGGTTTTCAGGAGAGTTGCTGCTAACAAATTTAGATAACGTCTACTCTGTAAAAATAGGCACCAATTAAAGAGAACCCTATCTTCTGAGCTGGAACCCGAGACTTGATTGAGATTTGGTCCAGAAACATATTCCATCTCTTCGTCTTAGAACTTAAATTCAAACCGAGTAGTGTCTTGAACTACATTTTCTCGAATTCGACATGAAATGTATTGAAATGCGACGCCATTTGGACCCATGACATGGCACAAAAAAACTGGCTATCTTCTCCTCTTTTTCCCTTTGATTGGTCTAGCCAAAATCCAACAGAAACTGAGCTGGACAAGCTTCGCCGTCAGCAACAGCTGATTCTGAATGCGGTGGGCGAAGGCGTCTATGGACTGGATGTGAACGGTATGGTCACGTTTGTGAATCCGGCAGCAGCGGCCATGATTGATTGGCCTATGGATGAGCTAATTGGCAAATCCATGCATGTCGTCTTGCACCACTCCCACCCCGACGGTAGTCATTACCCCAGGGAAGCCTGTCCCATCTACAAAGCATTTCAAGACGGCAGCATTCACCGGGTCACCGACGAAGTCTTTTGGCGCAAGGATGGCACGAGCTTTCCGGTGGAATATATCAGTACCCCCATGCATGACGAGTCGGGGCAGTTGATCGGGGCCGTGATTACCTTTCGCGATATTACGAAGCGGCGCTGGGCGGAAGAGGTGCTGCGCCGCACCAATGAGGAGTTGGAACTGAAGGTTGAGGCCCGCACAGCCAAGCTGCGGGCGGTGAACTTGCAACTGCGGGAATTGAGCGAGGTGCGATCGCGCTTTGTCTCCATGGTTTGCCACGAGTTTCGCAACCCCCTTAACAATATTTCTCTCCTGGTGTCATCGCTACAGCGCTATAGCGACCAACTTTCCCTAGAGCAAAAAAATGAGTACCTGGAGGATGTTAAAACCAATGTTGAACGCATGACCCAGATGATTGATGACATTTTGGTGATTGGCAAAATTGAAGCCAAGGTCTTGGATGTTCAACCCAAATCGCTGGATGTCGTCGCGTTCTGCCAAGCCATCCTCAGCGAGCAAGAGTACCGAAGGATAGACCAACCGATCCAATTTATTTGTCAGGACAGAAGCCTAGTCACCACCCTCGATCCTCAACTGCTGCGGTCTATTCTCAGCAACCTGCTGTCCAATGCCATTCGCTATACCCCAGGGGAAGAAAGCATTTCCCTAACCCTTGAACGTCAACAAGATTCAATCGTTTTCCAGGTTGAAGATCATGGCATTGGCATTCCCCTCGAAGATCACCCCCATCTCTTCGACCCCTTCCACCGGGGCCGCAATGTCAGCAATGTGCCCGGCACTGGCCTAGGACTCAGTATTGTCAAACAATTTGTGGACCTCCAGCATGGCTTCATTGAGGTCGAAAGTCAGATCGAAGAAGGCACTATTTTCACGATTAAATTACCGGAGTGCTAGAAGCCTACGTATTCTATTTCGGAAAGAAATAAACACTTTTTACTCACCCCTTTTTCTATGAATCTCTTCCAAAAGCAGCGCCCCTCGATTCAGCCAGAACAACTACAGCAAATTAAGGCCTGGGTTCAGGATTGTTTGGGTCTCGATCCCGACATCGCCATCTCCATCAGCCAATTGCAATGCCATGAGCCAGATTGTCCACCCCTCGAAACCGTTATTTCAGTTATGTTTCAGCCACCCAAGATCTTCAAAGTTCATCTTCCGGCCAGTGACATTAACCTGGCGGACCTCCAAGCTGCTTTGCAACAGTCCAATTCTTGCTGTCAGGAATAAAACTGTTCATCAGTAGCTTTTTCGGAGCAAGGCCTCAGCAATAATAGTTGCAATACTGCCGCTCTTCAATGCAGTTAATCACCCAGATTTTACTCCTTTCAAACTGAATTTAACTCCATGGCAACCCTCGAAAAGACCAAGGTTCCAGTCACTGTACTCACTGGCTATTTAGGGGCAGGTAAAACCACCCTGCTCAACCGAATTTTGACCCATGAGCATGGCAAGAAAGTCGCGGTTATTGTCAATGAATTTGGAGAAGTTGGTATAGATAACCAACTAATCATCAATGCTGATGAAGAAATTTTTGAAATGAACAACGGTTGCATCTGCTGCACCGTTCGCGGAGATTTAATTCGCATCATTGGCAATCTCGTTCAGCGGCGCGATCAGTTTGATCACTTAGTGATTGAAACTACCGGCTTAGCAGATCCTGCTCCGGTGATCCAAACCTTCTTTGTGGATGAGGACATGCAATCGCAGATTGCCTTGGATGCGGTCATCACCGTGGTCGATGCCAAACATATCTCACAGCATTGGGACAGTGACGAGGCCCAGGAGCAAATTGCCTTCGCGGATGTCATTCTGCTCAACAAGATTGACCTCGTCTCCGAGGCGGAGCTGGTAGACCTGGAAAAGCGAATTCTGGCCATGAATGCCATGGTCAAGATCTATCGCACTGAGAATTCTGAGCTGGATATGGATGCCATCCTCGGCGTACAGGCCTTTGACCTAGACCGAGCGTTGGAGGTCGACCCTGAATTCCTGAGCGAAGATGCCCATGAGCATGATGAGGATGTTTATTCCCTCGCCATTGTGGAAGACCAGCCCTTGGATGGTGACAAACTCAGCACCTGGGTCGATGAGTTGCTACGAACGAAGGGGCCAGATATTTTTCGGATGAAAGGGATTTTGAACCTGGCGGGCGAAGCCAATCGCTACGTTTTCCAAGGGGTGCATATGATTTTCGATGGACGTAGCGATCGCCCCTGGAAATCAGAAGAATCCCGCCGCAGTGAGCTGGTCTTCATTGGCCGCAACCTTAATGAAACCGAACTGCGCGACGGCTTTCGGAGCTGCCTTGCCGCGTGAAAACCATCTCCCTCACCGCTACGTCCCAGGGCAAAACCACCCTGGCAGATACCGTTACAGGCATTGCTTGGTCACCCCAGGGCAGCTATTTAAGCGCAGCCTCCGCTGCAGGCGAGGTGCTGCTCTACCGCTGGCTGGATCGAGGCCTATCCGAGCCAGTCTCCTTGGGCAAAACCGATGGAGAAGCCGTTAACGCCCTCGCCTTTTCTGCCGAGGGTCGCTTCCTGGCTGCTGCGGGCCAGGCGGGGGAACTGTGGATCTGGGATTTGCAGGCCTCCAAAGGTGAGTTAGATGCAGGCCGTGCTTTCCCCCCTGCTGTGACCCAACTCCACAGTGGCACCTGGCTCGATCAGTTGGCCTGGCATCCCAGCTTGCCCCAGCTTGCCTATGGAGTTGGGAATCAAGTTGAGATCTGGGATGTTGCCCAGCAAAGCAGCCTGGCCCAGCTAGAGTTCCACGCTTCTTCAGCCCTTCATCTCGCTTGGCATCCCCAGGGGGATTTCCTCGCCGTGAGTGGCCATGGAGGGCTCAAAGTTTGGCATGCCAAAGACTGGAGCCAAGACCCCAGGCGCATTGATGTGCCCGGCGCTAGCCTCTATGGTGCATGGTCTCCCGATGGTCGCTATCTGGGGTCTGGAAACCTAGATCGAACTCTCACTGTGGCCGAATGGGACAGCCCGCCCCCTTGGCTCATGCAGGGATTCCCAGGTAAGGTCCGGCAGATTGCCTGGGCTGCACCGACTGCTGAAGCAGACACCCCCTTGCTGGCAGCGGCCTGCGTGGAAGGTATTACGCTGTGGGAGCGGGATGCGAACAGTATGGCTCGTAGCAAAGATTGGACTTCTCGGGTCTTGGAGCATCATCAAGAGACTGTTGTGGCGATCGCCTTTCAACCCGGCGCTCAGCTACTTGCCTCTGCCAGTCAAGATGGAAAGCTAGGTCTATGGACGGCTGGAAAACGAATCGCTCAAACCTTGAAAGGCTTTAGTCAGGGAGTCTCTTGCTTGCAATGGCAGCCCTCTGGAGAACTGTTAGCGGCTGGCGGCAAGGCTGGGGAACTGAAAGTTTGGCGAATTGAGGAGCGTGCCTCGAGAGGATTTGGCTAATGCTGGCGCAATGCTAGATCTCAGAAGGCATCCTTCATGGGGTGAGGTGACGCAATGGGCAGCATGGACTTGCGGCGATGATCTATGGAGACCGACACAATAGGCGAGCATCCTATTATTCTGCAATCTGGGCCACATTAAAAAGTTGCTTCCGTAGCGATTGCAGAGCTTTCAATCTGGACAGTAAATTGTCGAAGCGATCGCTCAATCTCAATCAAACTTACCGAATTAAAAAGACCCTTTACAAAGAAATATTTAGATCGAGGCAGGTGGAACGTTTTCGTCGCAAATACTACAGAATGCGTTGACTCAAGTTGGTAATACTCATCTATAGAAAGTTGATTTTGACCTTGCCTTTTATATGGGTGTGGTCGCTTTCTAAAACTCAATATGAAGATTGCTTCTAGGGTTCCGATTTACAACTTTAAGCTGCGTTAACGGGTTGAGATTAGCTCGATATCGTTTTGGTTTAACCCGTAAATGTCTGGTCCGAGAGAAGCCGCTAGGGGTAAATGCCCTTGGTACACGGCGGGATAAAAGCCCGGGAGAGAGTTGACACATGGCATCGCCATGGCAGCCTCTGTCGGGCTTTGCCATAGGAGGGGCTATGTGGATTTGAACCTGTTCACTCCATGCCATCGGCTTAGACCCATGGCCTCTTACCGCAATGACCGAACAATCTACATTTCAGCCCCCCAGTAATGACCCAGGGCGACCCCTTCACCCAGCTCAATCCGAAGCCCAGTTGGCACTTGAGAAAGAAGCTCGGCTACCGCTCACGGGCTGGCAACAGGAAGTTGATCAAGGCTTAGAATTTGGCCTAGAAGCCGCAGCCAGCATTAAAGATCGCTCCATTCCTACCTTTTCCCGAGGAGAACTCCCCCACTACGCGGGCATTAATACTTTCCTCAAAGCGCCCTATATCGAAGATGTGCGGCGGGTGGGTGAATTTGATGTGGCTATCGTCGGCGTGCCCCACGACTCCGGCACCACCTATCGCCCCGGCACCCGCTTTGGCCCTCAGGGAATCCGCCGCATTTCTGCTCTCTACACGCCCTACAACTTCGAGCTAGGCATCGACCTGCGGGAGCAAATTACCCTCTGCGATGTAGGTGATATTTTCACAATTCCCGCCAATAACGAAAAGTCCTTCGACCAAATCTCCAAAGGCATTGCCCACATCTTTGCCTCCGGTGCTTTCCCCATCATCATGGGCGGCGACCATTCCATTGGCTTCCCCACGGTGCGGGGCATTGCTCGCCACCTCGGCGACAAGAAAGTGGGCATCATCCACTTCGATCGCCATGTGGACACCCAGGAAACGGACCTGGA
>CALECT010000074.1 GCA_937949725.1 uncultured Pseudanabaenaceae cyanobacterium | reverse complement strand
GCCGTTTTGTCGCGATAGAACAACTGGTTATCAATGCCTGCATAGCCAGGCTTCATGCTGCGCTTGATGACGATGGTGTTTTTCGCCTTGTCCACTTCCAGGATGGGCATCCCGTAGATGGGGCTGTTGGCATCTTCCTTTGCGTCAGGGTTAACCACATCGTTTGCACCAATGACCAGGGCAACATCGGTACGGTCAAATTCGCCGTTGATGTCATCCATGTCATAGAGCTGGGAGTAGGGCACATTGGCCTCAGCCAGCAGCACGTTCATGTGGCCGGGCATGCGACCTGCCACGGGGTGAATCGCGTACTTCACTTCCACCCCGCGAGTCGCCAGTTGGTCAGCCAACTCACGCACGCTGTGCTGTGCCTGGGCAACGGCCATGCCGTAACCAGGAACCACCACAACGGAGCGAGCATAGCCCAACATCATCGCACCGGTCTCGGCATCCACTTGGCGATAGCTCTTTTCAACGCCGTCGCCCGCAGCACCGCTGCCGCTGCCCGTTGCACCGCCGCCAAAGGCAGAGAACAAGACATTGGTCAGGGTGCGGTTCATGCCTTTGCACATGATTACCGTCAGGATGATGCCAGAAGCACCCACCAAGGCACCCGCCACAATCAGGATGTTGTTCATCACCACGAAGCCTGCTGCACTAGCCGCTAAGCCAGAGAGGGAGTTCAGCAGCGAAATCACAACGGGCATGTCGCCACCGCCAATGGGCAGCACCAGGAACAAGCCCAGGATCAAGGAGATGCCTGTGATGACCAAGAAGATGTTGCTGCTGGGAGCGAGCAATAGGGCCACGGACCCGGCCAAAAATAAGCCGAGCAAAAAGATGTTGATCAGCTTTTGTGCTGGCAGGGACATTGGCTTGCCGCTGATTAAGCCCTGAAGCTTGGCGAAGGCGACGAAGCTACCCGTGAAGGTGATGCCACCAATCAAGCTGCCCAGAATTGCTGTAACCGTGGCAGGAATCGGGACGCCGTCACCCGCCAGGAGTAAACGGTAGAACTCAGCGATCGCAACCAATGCCGAAGCAGCACCACCCAAGCCATTGAGCAGACCCACCATCTGGGGCATCTGCGTCATCTCGACCTTCTTGGCCGCGATGAAACCAATGATTGAACCCAGGGCGATCGCCCCAAGAATCATTGGATAGTTAACAACACCCCGATCCAGTAGCGTTGCCACTACGGCGATCAACATGCCCACAGAAGCCCAGGTATTACCCTGGCGCGCCGTGGCGGGAGAACCCAGCTTCTTCAGCCCCAGGAAAAATAAGCCCGTGGCAATGATGTAGCTGAGTTCAATTGTGGACGGAAGAAAAGTATCCATTAGGGTTCTTTAAGTGAAGCGAGCAGATACAAAGTGAAGGCCAGAAGATTAAGCCTGGCGGACCCTATTTCTTAAACATTTGCAGCATGCGATCGGTGACCATAAAGCCGCCGACGACGTTGATCATGGCCAGGGTGATCGCAATCAAACCCATGATCACGATGAAGTTGTTGTCGTTGGTGAGATTGGGACCGGCTACGACCATGGCTCCAATGACGGCAATGCCAGAGATGGCATTGGCACCGGACATCAGGGGAGTGTGCAAGGTGGGTGGCACTTTCGTAATGACCTCAAATCCCGCGAAGGATGCCAGGACAAAGACAAACAGCGCACCAATGAGCGATTCAGACATGGCTTGAAAGGAATTGAAGATCGAGTAGATAACTGAGGGCTTTGTATTTACCAGGCTTTGACTTCGCTCAGCCCTCGGCTTAATGCTCGCTAGTTGAGCGAAGTCGAAACCGGCTGATTACTAAACTGCCGTCGGTTCCAGCATGGATTTCACCCGACCGTTGAGAATGTCACCGCCGTGGGTGAGGCAAGCACCCTTGATAATCTCGTCTTCGAAGTTCAAGTTCATTGCCTCATCTTGCACCAGCAACTTCAGCAGGGCCGAGAGGTTCTTGGCGTAGAGCTGGCTCGCATGGACTGGCACCGTCGTGGGCAGATTGTCCGGTCCCATGATGGTAATGCCGTTGTGAACGATGGTGCGGCCAGACTCGCTATAGGCGCAGTTGCCGCCTTGGTTCGCCGCCATATCCACCACCACGGCTCCAGCTTTCATGCCCTCCACCATTTCTTCGGTGACAATGCGAGGGGCTTTCTTGCCAGGTACTTGAGCGGTGGTGATGACCACATCAGACTGTTGCACATGCTCCGTGAGCACTTTTTGGGTGTGCTCTTGGGCGGCTTGGGACAGTTCCTTGGCATAGCCGCCTTCGGCTCGGGTCTCTTCTTCGAAGGTGATGTCGATGAAGTTGGCTCCCAGGCTTTGCACCTGTTCCTTCACTTCAGGGCGAATGTCGAAGGATTCCACCACTGCACCGAGGCGGCGAGCGGTGGCGATCGCCTGCAAGCCTGCCACACCGGCACCCACCACCAGAACCTTGGCTGGAGCAATGGTGCCTGCTGCTGTGGTCAACATGGGGAAATACTTGGGCAAGGCCGCAGCGGCCAACAGCACTGCCTTATAACCACCGATACTGGCCTGGGACGACAGGGCATCCATGCTTTGGGCACGGCTAATACGGGGCACGAGCTCCATGCTGAAGCTGGTCACGCCTTTGTCGGACAGGGTCTTCACTAGGTCTAGGTCACCGAGGGGATCTAGGAACCCAATGATGACTGAGCCGGACTTGAGACCGTCGAGGCGATGGGGCTGTCCCCGCAGCGTTTTAGAGGCTGCCACCGTTAGGACGGCATCGGATTCATTCCAAATGCGATCGCCATCAACAATCTGGGCTCCTGCGGCTTCATAATCCGCATCACTGGCGCTGGCAGGGACTCCGGCCCCTGATTCGATCCAAATTTCTAGCCCTTGTTTTACCAAGCGCTTTACCACATCGGGCACAAGGGCTACCCGCTGCTCACCATCCAGTTCCTTTGGAACGCCCAGCTTTAATGCCATGCCGCTCTTTTCCTCCATCGACGTTCAGCCCTAAGCAGAAGACTGCATAGTTGCCTGATCTGAATCCTAGGCTGATCCCCTTGGGAGAGCGGGGTCTGTGATGTTCTTTGAAAAAACGAAACGAAGAGCAATCTCTTTGTCCGAGAATATTAAGCGCTTCGATTTTGGGGCTCAAAAGCCTTGCCTAAAGCGGCCTTGTGGGGATCCTTCTGTGGGAAACAGGGGGCAGGACAGTTTATTCTCCGGACGCCTAAGCAACATTTCCTTACAAGGGGAGGTCATAATGATAGAAACGTGCCTATCGACTGCATGGGTTGGTCACGCGAAACTGCCTAGTTCAGATTAGGAAGTACTGGTGTGAGGATCAGCTTGCAGTCCAATGGTCGCCACAGTGTTTTTTAAGCACCGTGTTCTTAACGATTAGGAATCTCTGCTACCCATGCTGCAAAAGCGTCTATTCAAGTCTGTGCTGTCCGTCGCCGCGATCGCGGGCTGCTTTGCCGTTGGCAATCCCTTGGTCCAAGCTCAAGGGGCTTTGCCCAGTTTCCGCTGGAACAACCGCGAAGGCTTCAACGAACTCAAGCATGTCATTGAGCTGAGCAGTGCGCCTCGCCGTTGGGGTCGCTACCGCCTCAAGATTGGTGCCAATGACATGAAGCTGGCTGCGTCCCAGTTTGTCATTAACTATCCTGACTATTTCGACGGCAAGTTCAACGAAGACGAAGTTGAAATCCGCGTCTGCAAGACCAAAGGTAGCTTCCTCAGCCGAGCCAAGTGTTCTGCGGTGGAAATGGATGAAGTGGATATTGACACTGAGAACTATCGTATTGCGCTCTATCCTTTGGAGCCCATTCCCGCTGGCACCAACTTGGAGTTGGTCTTCAATGATGTGAAGAACCCTCGCCAGCGCGGCATGTACCAGTTCAATGCCATGATTGAGTCTCCTGGTGACGTGACGACGCTGCTTCGTCCTATCGGTTCTTGGATTGTGGATATCTCCACGAATTAATCAGGGCCGTTGGCTCAGTGAGTTTTGCTCAAGCAAAGCCCCCTGCTGGATTCAGCAGGGGGCTTTGCTTTAAGTGAAGGTGGTGTAGGTTTTTAGGATTCGGCTCGGCGACTAATAGGTCGTGATCAACAATTCCGTGATCTTGCCTCGGTTCTTGGCTTTGGAATTAATCGAACGCGCTGCGGTTATTTCTTGCAGCTCAAACACGCTGTCATCGTAGAGCTCCCGCACAAACTCACAGTTGGAGTTAGATAGCATCACTTTCACGCCCCGCTTGGCAAGTTTGAGGCAAACGTCCCGCAATTGCTCGTGCTGCTCTGCGCCGAAGGCATCGCGGCTGTAGCTGGTGAAGTTGCTGGTGGCGCTGATGGGGAAATAGGGCGGGTCTAGGTAGACAAAGTCTCGCTTGCCCTTCGCATGGTCGAGAACATGGGTGAAATCTTCCTGCTCAATTTCGCAGCGCTGAAGAACCTCTGAAGCCGCAGTCAACATTTCGATATTGCAAATGCCGGGGTTCTTGTAACTGCCCATGGGCACATTGAACCGGCCTTTGCGGTTCTCCCGATAGAGGCCGTTGAAGCAGGTCTTATTTAAATAGATAAAGCGAGCGGCTCGCTCCACGGGCGGGAGTTCATGCTGCGATCGCAGGTCGTAGTAGTAGTCTTTGCTGTGGCGGAGCTGGTGCAGTTCTAGCAGGGCAATGACGGGGCCAAGGCGATCGCGCACGCAGCGATACACATTAATCAACTCAGGATTGACATCGGTGAGCCGGGCCACTGCGGGAGGATTCTCCCCCGATTGCAGGCGAAAAAATAGCGCCCCACCCCCTAGGAAAGGCTCATGATACCGGCTCCACCGCTGGGGCAAGCAAGGCTGATACTGAGGCAAAAGCTTGGTCTTGCCCCCGGCCCATTTCAGGAATGGACGCGCATCAGTCGAAGTAGGTTTGGGAGGAGCTGAGACAACCAAAGGATCAGAACATTCGATCTATTCCGCTTAAGATTAACCCATCGTTAGCCGCTCGACATAGCAATTGCGTCGATTTCTAGACTTGGAAGTACTAAATGCTACTCAGAGGGCTGTG
Source organism: uncultured Pseudanabaenaceae cyanobacterium (assembly GCA_937949725.1). Taxonomy (GTDB): domain Bacteria; phylum Cyanobacteriota; class Cyanobacteriia; order PCC-9006; family JAAUQQ01; genus JAAUQQ01. The sequence continues at coordinate 71,441 of CALECT010000074.1, read as the reverse complement.
AAAAAGCTCTGTGACCTTGAATCAGAGGGCTTGAGGCTCAGTAGGGGAAATATTCTGTCGTTGGATAAATAGGTCGAGATGGGACAACCATTTCAAATCCCCCTGCAACGGCTTCGCTGCGTAGGCCAGGCGTTAAAATCATCATTGCTACCGCTGACCCTGAACGCACATCGGGCCTTACCAACCATGAAGGAATTCTTTCTCAACGTTTCCCGCTATCCCCGTTATTTCATTACTTTCGTATTGGGCATTTTCTATTCCCTCTATGAATGGACCCGTCCTGCGTTAAGCAATCGCACGACTTTGGTGGCTTTGGTGGGTGTTTTGGTCACTGGCTTTTTATTCTTGACCTTCACCCTTCAGGCGATGCTCGGGATGACGGAGACAGGTCTGACTCCTCCGCCAGTGGATTATTTCTAGAAATTTGCATTGGTTACGAACCCAATTTGTTTAGGCATTGAGTCCTGGTAGGGAGCATGTGATGCCATGTTCCTATCATTGGATTCGGTCTAACTTGATTGGCTTTTGCTGAGAAATGCGTTGGACGAAATGTCCAGCTTTAGGTTGGGGATGTTGCTGCCCTCGCCGCCCCTGATCTTTCCTATCTCCCTAGGAGACAAAACCATGTCTAATGAACGTCGTGCATCCCGAGTCTCTTCCCTGATTAAGCGGGAGGTGAGTCAGCTACTGATTTCGGGCATTAAGGACGATCGCGTGGGCGGTGGCATGGTGAGCGTCACGGATGTGGAAGTGGCGGGAGATTTGCAGCATGTGAAAATCTTCGTCAGCGTCTATGGCGATGACGAAGCCCGTGGGGAGGCTATGGAAGGTTTGAAGTCGGCGACGGGCTATGTGCGGCGAGAGATTGGTAAGCGGGTTCGGCTGCGGCGCACGCCGACGGTCCTGTTCGTGGAAGATAAGGGGATTGAGCGGGGCAGTGGGGTGCTGAGCTTGATCAACCAGTTGGCGATAGATCGCGAAAAGAAAGGCGGCGATGCCCTGCTAAATGCCAATCCTTTGGGAGAAGTTGACCCAGAGAAGGATGAGCTGCCCAATGCTGAGGGTTAGCTAACGCAAGGCAATGAGGATTAAATGCGCGGAGTGACATGGCATTGCCATGTCACTCCGCTTCTCTGGCTTGACTTAACGTCGCGATCGCCGGACCCTACTGCTACTCCTTCGTGATCCTTGATTGTTCATGCAGCCCCTCCTCCCTGACTGGCAGCAGCTTTCCCTTGAGCAGCAGGTCGCCCAGCTTTTTGTGGTGCGGACCAGCGGTTATCTATTTGATCACCAAATTCGCTATCCCCAGTGGGAGGCTCGCCAAGCCACCCTGAAGCATTGGGTGGAAGACCTGGGCGTGGGGGGCGTTATTTTTCTGGGGGGCAGTGCGGCGGAGCTGGCGACGAAGACGGCTCAACTCCAGGAATGGGCTGAGATTCCGCTGCTGATGGCGGCGGATATTGAGGAGGGTGTGGGACAGCGGTTTGAGGGGGCGACTTGGATGCCGCCGCCGATGGCCTTGGGGGCGATCGCGGCAATAGATTTAGAACGAGCCAAGGCATTAGCATTCAAGCTGGGCGAGACCACGGCGATTGAAGCCCATGCAGTGGGGGTGAATTGGCTCCTGGCTCCAGTCGTGGATGTGAATAACAATCCAGCTAACCCTGTGATTAATGTGCGGGCCTTTAGCGAATTGCCCGATCGCGTCAGCTCTCTAATCAGCGCTTTTATCCAAGGGGCTCAAAGCCAGCCCGTCCTGGCGACAGCCAAGCATTTCCCCGGCCATGGCGATACGGCGACGGATTCCCATTTGGAATTGCCGGTGATTCCCCATGACCGCGAGCGCCTTGATTCAGTTGAGCTGGCCCCGTTTAAGCAGGCGATCGCCGATAAAGTCGCCTCGATCATGACGGCCCATCTGCTGCTGCCTGCCTTGGACAGCGACAAGCCTGCAACGTTATCGAAGCCGATTCTCACGGCCCTGCTGCGGGAGGAAATGGGTTATGAAGGGCTAATCGTCACCGATGCCCTGGTGATGCAAGCGATCACAAAGCAGTATGGCGAATACGAAGCGCCAGTCCTGGCCTTTGAGGCCGGGGCGGATGTGCTGCTGATGCCTATGGACCCGGAGGGAGCGATTTCTGCCATTTGCGAAGCGATTCGCACGGGGCGCATTGCGCGGGATCGGCTGGAGCAATCTGTGGAGCGCATTTGGCGAGCGAAGCAGCGGGTGAGTCAGGGACCGGGAACGCCTTGTTTTGGTAAGGCATTAACGGGCGATGGCGTGGCAGGCCATGGCTGGGAGACGGAGCTGCCGCCCGTGCTGGATCTCAATGGACTGGCTCGACCCGAGACGCGGCAGTTACTCAATAACGTTCTGCAAGAATCCCAGGCGGTTCAGGGCCAGGTGCCTCTGCAACTTGCTACGCCAACGGGGTCAGCTCCACTGAATATGGTGGTCGTAGATAGTCTCTTGGATGCGCCATTCCTAGGTCGCCATACCCCGGCGATCGCCTTGCCCAATAGCCTGGGCTATGAGTCCCACTGGGTGGATAACCAGTCCCATCTGAGGCTGCGCACGGAGCAGCCCACGCTGCTACAGCTGTTTATTCGCGGCAATCCCTTTCGGGGCAGTGCTGGCCTGACCCAAACGGCTCAGATCTGCCTGGATCAGCTTTTGAGTAACCACTGCTTGCAAGGCTTGGTCCTTTATGGCAGTCCCTATGCCTGGCGCACGTTTATCAGTCAATTGCCCGTCGAAGTTCCCGCCGTGTTCAGCTATGGACAAATGCCGGAAGCCCAAGCGATCGCTCTGGGCAGTCTCTTTGGCCAGCGTGTTGGAGCCAATGACCGCAGCGCCAACGCAGGCTTTACCGATTGAGCGCTGGTGGGCTGTTAAGTCCGTTTTCACGGACTTGAGCTTTTAGCCGTGAACTTTAGCTCACGGCAGCAGAGCCAAGCCAGCCCTAAACTTGTCGAACTCAGGCTCAAGGAGCAAGAGAAGCTGAGGCACAACGAGGCTTGCGGCCCTGGTTTTTCTCGCTTCTTTAGGGGAGAGGATGTCTAGCTGCTTGTCGAATTCAGGTTAGGCCCACAGGCTGGGACAATGGCAGAGGTTTATCTTTTCAACTCAGCGGTCTGCTCGCATCTCTGCCATGGCTCAGTCGTTCAAGAAACTCATCATTCAAATCCCTTGCTACAACGAGGAGGGAACCCTGGGCCTGACGCTTTCGGAGCTGCCTCGGGAGGTGCCGGGGGTAGAGGTGGTGGAATGGTTAATCATTGATGATGGCAGTCGCGATCGCACCGTGGAAGTTGCAAAAAGTTGCGGCGTCAACTATATCGTGCAACTCCCCCATAACCAAGGTCTGGCGCGAGGCTTTATGGCCGGGCTAGAGGCCTGTGTTCGCGCTGGCGCAGACATCATCGTCAACACCGATGCGGATAACCAATATTGCGCGGCGGATATTCCCAAGCTGGTGGAGCCGATTGTTCGGGGCGATGCCGATATTGTTGTGGGCGCAAGACCAATCTCAGAGATTCAGCATTTTTCCCCGGTCAAGAAGCTGCTGCAAAAGCTGGGCAGCTGGGTAGTTCGCAGCGCCAGCGGCACCCAAATTCCCGATGCCCCTAGCGGCTTTCGGGCCATTAGCCGGGAGGCGGCGCTCCAGCTGAATGTGTTTAACGAGTACACCTACACCCTGGAGACGATTATTCAGGCGGGCCAGCGGGGCATGTCCATTGTGGGGGTACCGATTCGGACGAATGGCTATTTGCGGCCTTCGCGGTTGGTGAAGAGTATCCCAACCTATGTGCGGCGCTCGCTGTTCACCATCCTGCGCATTTTCATGACCTACCGGCCCATGCGGTTTTTCATTTTCCTGGGAGGCTTGCCCTTTGGGATGGGGCTGCTGTTAGGGATTCGCTGGTTGGTTTTCTTTGCAGCAGGAAGCGATCGCACCCGCATTCCTAGCCTGATTCTGGCGGCGATCTTGCTGCTCATCGGGGTTCAGCTCTGGCTCTTTGCCTTCATCGCTGACTTGCTGGCGGTGAATCGCAAGATCCTGGAGGAGACGCAGTTGCGGCAGCGTCGAGCGGATTGGACTGGTGGCACGGGACGCTAATGACTTCGGAATTGGCGATGCGACGCAAGACTAAGGTGGCTCTGGTCGATATCAGGCATTACTCGAAGCGATCGCCTGCTGCAACACCTCAGTTGATGAACACCCGATAGAGAGTCCTCTGATGAGGGAAACGTGATCAGGATCTTGTCCTGTGCCAGGACCACCCTATCCACAGGGGATTTCAGCCTGTTAATTCTACGGAGAGAATAGCCACTGCCCCATGTCCTAGCCAACAAGGAATGTATGGTTTTAATAAAGCTACCCCGGCTACCCTTGAGGTCTCTAGCTTTGGGCAGTTAATCTAATTTCAGTGAGTTCACGTAGTTGAACAAACTTACCGCCTGCCCCCAGGTGGTCCGACCTGCTCCTTCGCCCCCCAAGACAGACTTCTTGGGTGCGAGAGGACAGTAAGCCTCTTAACCGGTCATCAGGGACGATCTAGAGGTTTCGCTCGTTTGTTCGAGTGGTGTAGGGGGAATTCGCTGGCGTTGTGGTTCACAGCTCCGGGTCGAATATTCAACGGTGGATTCATCTCCCACCCGAGAGCCCCAAAATAATTTAGGCCTATACCAGGTAGGTCTGAATTTTTAAGACAGCTCCTCCCATTTGCTCCGGGAGGAGCTGTCTTTGTTATTTGGCGATCGCTTCCGCTCCAAGGGATAGCAATTGAATAAGGCCTGATGCCACCGTCGTGACATGGCATGCTATGTCAGCCCTAGCGTCTGTAAACCAATGGCCTCATAATCCTCATCCCTAAGGCAACAGCTTGATCTCAATATTTAAGCTGCCTTGGAGATCGCGCAGGTAGCTGAGCAGGGCATAAATAAACGCAATCATGCCGCAGGTCTCGATGACTTCTTCGAGGGTCGCAATCATCGCGTAGCCCAGGCTTTGCTGGTGTTGCCATTGGGCGTAGGTACTGCCGACCATTTCCATGCCAATCACACCAAAGACGAAGAGGCTGAGGGAGCCGACAAATCGCCATCGAGTTGAGCGCTCCAGATGTTTGCCGAAGCGCCAGAAGCGGCGGATAAATAAGCCGACGGCAATGATGCCAGGGATGACCCAAGTGGAATGGAGAAACCAGGGAAGCTGAAGATCATCTGCTAGGTCTGGCAGGATGAATAGCTCATGGATGCCGACTATTTCGTCGAACGCCAATAAATAAAAAATGCGAGAGAGCAACCGCCAGTCGCGACTGAAGCGATCCTGAAGTTCTTGTTTGCGCTGGGCAATGATGCCCAGGAGAGTGCCACTGGCAGCCATCAACGCTGCCTCATACCAGGTGGGCAGGTTCATCTCCCGATCCATGTTGACCATGCGGGTCCAGCCTTCGCGGTAGTCGTAGACATACTTCCCGACTTGGACGGCGCTGCTGGCGATCGCGAGGATCGTTAACACCCCGAGCAAGATCAGGACTAGGCGACGGAGAGACAATTGAACTTGCACGCTGAGGAGAGGCGATTTGACGCCTCGATGGGAAATTAAGAGGCTCTTATCATACCGTTCTGGTTTGGGCTAAAGATGAGCTAGGGCTGAGTCTGCTGAGGACTGCCCTCTAGGCCCAACCCTTAAGGCGGTAGACGAAAAGACCGATGTATTCCTTGATAGCACGGGAGACGAAGTGGAGGTTCTGGGCCTGGGGCAGAAGGCTGATGAGGCGAGCGCGGGAGTCTAAGGGGCGATCGCTATCAGCAATGAGGAAATCGGTGGGTGCAGGGATGACCTCCATTCCCAGCTTCTCGAAAATTTGCCTGGCACGGGGCATGTGCATGGCTGAGGTGACAAGCAGGATGTCCAGAGTTTCGGGGTCGAGGTCTGCTTTTTCAAGCACAGCTTTACTGTAGAGTGCGTTTTCGCGAGTGTTGTAGGAGTTGGGCTCTTTGATGATGGCGTTGCTGGGCACACCCATGAATTCCAGGAGCTGGGCCATGTCTTCGGCTTCTGATGATTCTGCGGCGAACAAGCCGATGCGGCCTCCACTGACTAGGACTTTGGGAGCTTTGCCTTGCTGGTAGAGCTGGGCGGCATGGATGATGCGATCGCCTTCTTGGCTGAGGTCAACCCAGGGCCTAGGGGGGGCATGGGAGCGAGTAGCACCGCCCAGGACGATGATCAAATCTGCGGTGGGGAGATTCTCCGGGGGGAGATTCTGTCGCTCAAGATTTAGCAGAAGCGCATTACGCAAGAGAGGTGTGCTGCTGAGCCAGAGGATTACAATGCTGCTTGCAATGGTGATGCGAGCGCGACGGGGATGGCGCTTGAGCCAGTAAAGTGCCAGGCAAAGCAGGAGGAGACTCAGTCCCAGGGGATAAACGAGCAGGGGGAGGAGTTTAGAAAGGAAGAAGAACATTGAGTCAAAAGAAATTTTAAGCGACCCGAGACCATCGTTATGACGAGGTACAGCAATGTCCTAACCCGCCAATGACAAAACGACAGTCTGTAGCGATATGGCACTGCGCCATGTCATCTAAAACGTAACCCCCTTCGCTGCCCCATTGAACCCTTACGCACTAGCGATCGCCATCACCCAGCCTATCCTAACCAAGCTGACCCAGTGCCTCCGTCAACAATCCATAAAAACCATCGGCATCAATGTTGGTCGCTAGCTCAATCTGCCCCGGTAAATCCAGCTCTCCATTGCGGTCAATCACTAATCGTCCCTGGGTTAGCTGACTGGTAATCTCAATCGTGGCAGAAACAGATTCGGTCTCAAACAATGCTGGTTGGAGTAGATAGGCAATCACGCAGGGGTCATGCAGAGGCGGCCCCGCGAAGCCCATCTCTCGCTGCTCCCGTAGGCCGTAGTTGTCGAGCATTGTGGCGACAGTTTCTGCGGGATTGTTGCGGTTGCCGGAAGATAGGTTGCGCAGGGCTTGGCGACGGGCTGGTGTGGCGATCGCCCGATGGGTCACGTCCAATGGAATCACCACTACGGGCACCTCATATTCTGCCGCAGTCTGTAATACAACTTGGGCTGCGTGGGGGTCTGTATAAAAGTTGAATTCGGCAGCACCCGTAACGTTGCCTGCGCCCACCGCTCCCCCCATCATGACGATACGCTCTAGCTTTTGAGCAATCTCCGGGGCCTGAATTAGAGCTGTTGCAACGTTCGTTAGCGGCCCCAGGGTTGCCAGGGTGATGGGAGCTGAGACTTGGAGTAGGCTGTCTCGCAGGAAGTCTACGCCATGAAGCGGTTGTAAAGGCATCTGAGGTTGCGGAAAGCTGACGCCGCCCAGGCCATTTTCGCCATGAACGTGGGCTGCGACGATGGGCTTGCGCACCATGGGGCGGGGGCAGCCCGGAAAGATTTTGAGGTCTGGCCGCTGACCCAGCTCGCAGATGCTGCGCGCATTGTTGCTGGTGGTGTCGATGCTGACGTTACCGGCAACGGTGGTGATGCCCAGAATATCGAGCTGAGGAGAAGCCATCGCGAGAAGCAGAGCCACGGCATCATCAATGCCGGGGTCACAATCAATAATGAGAGGCATAGAAATAAGGTGTAGTGAATGCCTGAATTGGGGCTACAACGAATCGCGATCTATGGGCTGGGTTTGGCCAAGCTGGGTTAGGAGACCCGATCCCGACCTTGCATTGGGTTTGATTCAATGCACGTTCCATCGCTGGCTGGGTTGGTGATGCATCTTTTGGGGCATCGAGTCTCAAAAGATGCAATTTTGTCAATCCTCGGTTTGGGCGGCGTGCTGACTGAGGAAGCCCTCCAGCTCAAAGTGATGGGGGATCGAGATTTGGGTGCCGGGCCGAATGGCGGTCAGGGCTCCGGCAGCATTGCCCCATTGGCAGGCTTCAAAGAAGGAGCGGCCCTGGTAGAGCGCGGCGACCATGGCCCCATTGAAGGCATCGCCACAGGCTGTGGTATCCAGGGCAGTGACTCGATAAGGCGGAACAGCCATGGCGGCATCAGCGGTGGCGCAGAAGGAGCCATGCTCGCCTAGGGTGACGACGACTTCAGGGATGCCGCGCTTTTGGATGGCTTTGGCGGCGCTGAGGGCATCGCTGGGGGTCATCACTGGGAAGCCGCAGAGGCGACCGGCTTCGATTTGGTTGGGGGTGATGATATCGACGAGGCCAAAGAGCTTTTCGTTGGCGATCGCCTGGGCGGGGGCAGGATCGAGAATGACTTTAACCCCGGCTTCTTTGGCGGCCTTCGCTGCGGCGGTCGCAGTCTTGAGGGGAATCTCCAACTGCAACATCAGGTATTTGCATTTGGGTAAGAGAGGCTTAAGGCGCTCCACATCATCCAGGCCCATATTGCCGTTGGCCCCGGCACTGAGAATGATGTGGTTCTCGCCCGTATCGGCCACGGCAATTACAGCTAGCCCGGTGGTGGCATTGGTATCCATGACAATGCCGTCCACCCCAATGCCCTCTTTTTCCATGCTGTCGAGCAGGACATTGCCGTAGTTGTCATAGCCCACCCGGCCCACCATTTGCACCGGGACGTTTTGGCGAGCAACGGCGATCGCCTGATTTCCCCCCTTACCCCCGGCCAGCAGTTCGTAGTTTTTACTGCGAACGGTTTCGCCGGGCAGGGGCAGCTTGACCACGCCCATGGCCATATCCATGTTGAGGCTTCCGAACACACAGATGGCCATAGAGCGATCGCAAAGGGGGAGTTAGGAGGGAGGGATCCAGCGGCAATCGGTAATGGGCAATGTCCTTAGGCGCATTACCGATTACCCAATGAATGCCTACAGGAACTTAGCCGCATGGCCCATGATGTCGCCTAGATCCACATCGCCGTCGCGATCGCTATCTAAGAACGCATTCAGTACGGGATTGCCTGCGGAAGCGGCTTCAGCCTTGCTGGAGCCGGTTTTGAGCAGGTTCAGCACGAGGGGGACAAGCACAGGCAGCATGGCGATAATGGCCTGGCTGTTCATGCCGGTCTTTTGGGAAACGGCTTCGGCCACCTGGCCCTGCTGACCTTGGCTAAACAAGGCTTGCACCGCAGCGGCATTGGGGTTGGTGCCTGCAAATTGATTGATTAGACCTTCCACAGCGGCGTTGCCTTGGGTCTGGCGCTTTTCCTTGAGGGAGGAGCGGACGAAGCCCCCCACGGTAGACATGAGCGCTGGTGTGGCTGCGGCGTTGCCTCCCTGGCCCCCAGCAACTTGCTGGACTACGTTGAGGATATTGCCCACCTGGCTATTGCTGCCCTGGGTGCTGGGATTGGCGATCGCCCCAGCGATGATGTCGAACATGCCCATGGTTTTTCTCTTCTTTCGTGAAATGAATGAAATATTGGGTTGCCTTAATGTTTGTCTGGCCCAGGCTGACCTCATCCCCTAGCCCCTTCTCCTAAGGGAGAAGGGGGATCGGAAGCAAGGCTCTTGCTGGTTCCCCTCTCCCCAGGGAGAGGGGCTAGGGGTGAGTGCAGCTTTAGGCCAACCGAACTCAAGATTTTGCGGGGAGATTAGTCTCGACTGCGATTACTTGTGCCCAAGCAATCTAAAAACGACGTAGGAGCAAGATTGCTCTTACCCCTACGCTTTATCTCAAATGAATTGAGATGCTAACCCACTGTGACGGCACTGGTATCGACATCGGTGCAGCCTTTAACGCCTTTGGCGACGCTGACCATCTTGTCGAGAGTGCCTTGGTCGGCAACTTCACCCTTGAGTACAACTTTGCTGCTGAGCTGAGCGACCCACAGACGGTCCTCATCATCAAGAGCAGCATCGTTGTCATAGGCCAGGGCAACACGCTTGGCGAGACCGCTCTCATCAAACTCACCTTCTAGGCCCAGCTTGCAATCGGCGATGTCGCCACCGTCGGGCGCTTTGCCGACAGCTTTAGGGGAAACGGAAGCCGAAGCGGGCTTGTCCTTCTTGAACATTCTTTTTAACCAACCCATGGGATATCTCCTGAAAATTGATGGAAAGTTGGGTGGTGTGGGATACACCAGAGTTGCATTGGCCATTCGCGGTTGATGGCGTAATGGCGATCGCGTTGAGGCCCATTTCAGCCAAAACTGAGTGAGCGCTCGCTAGCCACTGTAATGGCATAGATACGTTCGCACTAGCGGGAATCCGCTTGTGCTATCCGGTCATGAAAATAACGTGGTTTTTAGGTAGCGGATTCCCTATTAAGGATGATTTAAGTCGCTGATTACGTTTCTTCGTCTTTTGCACCCTTTGCAAGGCGATTTCTCAATCTCCCGCCTTTATGTGCAGCTCTGGGGGAGACATATATTCTTTTCAGCTAGAAAAATTAAAAAATTGCGTTATATTCAGCCCTGCTATGGATTCTTGGGAATCCTCTAGGTAAATAAATCGCCTCTCTTTTTGCGCTCGACTGAGCAACCTAGGCCTTGGGGCGATCGCCAGGCTGCATAGTCCAGGCATTGTTTGCCTAAGTAAGCTGTGAGTTCACCAATTGGTGGGCGACCAGTGGACCCGTTCTTGGGGTCAGTTTCGTTTTCATCCATTCACCCGGAGTAAAGTCCATGACTGAGTCCCCTAACCCCACTCCCGAGCCATCTCCTTCTTCCAGCGGTGGGGCTGACAAAAAAATTGCGGCAGGCATTTGCGGCATTCTGCTAGGTGGCCTTGGCGTTCACAAATTTATTTTGGGATACCAGCAAGAAGGCATCATCATGCTTGCAGTCACGTTGGGTGGATTTGTTCTGTCTTGCCTAACTTTTGGTCTCACCGGTTTTGCCAGCATGGCGATGGGGATCATTGGGCTGGTAGAAGGAATCATTTACTTGACTAAGAGTGATGAAGAGTTCGTGCAGACTTATGTCACCGGCAATAAGCCTTGGTTCTAGACCTTTCATTGTCTAAGCCACCCAGTGGAGCAAACCTCCTCTGGGCTGAAGTAGAGTGAGATTTGGTAAAACGACAATGTCTGTGAAGTCTCCCACCGCATCACTCTTGCCCAGGCGAATTTCCTCTCGGAATCGTTGGTGGCGCTGGGGGCTGCTGAGTTCGTCAGCAGTGCCATTGCTTGGGGCGTTTGTCTACGGCTATGGCTTGCCACTAGGCGAAGGGGATTGCTCGTTTCAGCAGACCTATGGTTTCTTTGGGCCGGGTTGTGGGCTGACTCGCTCCTTTGTGGCGATCGCCCAGGGAGACTTCCTCCGCGCCATTCAGTTCAATCTCTTTGGACCGCCGCTGTTTTTGCTCTTTGCTTGGGGCTTCTTGCAAGCTGCGCTGGAGCTAGGCTCCAGACGGTCCTTACCGCGCCGCTGGAATCTGTTTGGCTTTTGCCAGCGCTATCCCGTGAGCTTTGCTGGACTGGCGATCGCGATGTTGCTCTACTACGCCATCCGCTTGCTGAGCGCCTATGGCACGGTGCCAGTCGCTGTGGAAGCTTCCGGCCTGTGGCAATTTATTCGAGTTGGAGCCCAGCAGCTCTAAGGAATAGGAATTAAATTGACTTGAGTTCGGGCAATACATCCTCTCCTCATTCGGCATGCTCATGGCGAAGCCTACTCCCTCTCCTTGGGGCGCGGGAAAAGTTAGGGCTGAAAGCGTCGTTTTTGCCTCAGGTTTCCTTGCGACCTTAGGAGTTAAGGGCTAAGGCAAGAGTTTGGTTGTTTGACCATCAAACTCAGTTTAAATTAGCTCCTCTTTTCTACCTATTTAAAGTAGGGCTAATCAGATTGTGGGATTAAAAATCCTCGTTCCTAAAGGGCTAATCCTTTCAATATCCGGACTTCTAAAGGCCGTGGAATGAAAGCCCAATCACGTTACTTTGCGCTTTCTACAGCTAGGAGAAAATCGATGTTGCGAAGCCTAACCCCCAAGAAAGTCATCCTTGCGCTGATGCTCAGTACCCTAGGTGCAGGCTACTTCGGCACCTTCAGCGGTTTGGAGATGTCTGCCGGGATGAAACCCATGGCAATGTTAGTGCCCGTACAACTCGGTGTTTTGATTTATTTCCTTTGGTTAAAGCCCCGGAAGGACTGAGTAAAGTATTGAATGCAACTTTACTGGTCCAGACCTTCTCGGTCCCCGCATCCCGCCATCTATGGCTCAGCACGATCCCCTGAATCCCTATCCCAATCCTTATTCCCTGGCTCGAAAGCGCCGCCGTCGCCATGAGGGCGATCGCCTTTCCCAGCGCTGGACCCGCCGTGGCTTTTTGCTCCTGGGTGGCATTTTAATAGGACGTTTTTTTGCGCTCCGGCCCAATCTTTGGCAAACGGACTGGTATGCCTTGGCAGAGGGGCTGACAAAGGGCTGGCCTCCTAGATTGCGAGGGCCCTTACTGGCCAGTCTCAAGCAGCCCGATGCCCAGGTTCCGCTCAGTGTGAATGCATTGCAGCAACCGGCTCGCGATAGCTTTAATCCAGTTGCGGAAACATCCATCTCCATTGCTGATGAGGTGGTGCCTCCCCAGGCGGGTGCGGAGCCGGTGCAGTTTGCGGAGCCGGTGCAGGGGAAACGAGTTTCCAGCCCGGTCAAGGTGGAACGCATCGCCATTAAAGGTATGCCCCTCTATCGCACCACGATTGATCTGATGGATCCCGACACCTTCATCACCATGGGCTTGGCCAAGAATGCCACCAAGGCCAATAGCAATAAACAATCTGTGGGGGATGAAGAGTTCTCTGGTTTTGTTGAACGCTATCCCGCTGCTGTACTTGCTAATGCAACTTTCTTTAGTAAGGACCATCAAAAGCGAGTCATGGGCAACATGGTGGCGGAGGGCCGCTTCCTGAAGTACAGCCGCTGGGAGAACTACGGCACCACCCTGGGCTTGCGGGAGGGGCGCAAGCTAGAGATGGTCACGGCTCGTACCGATGGCAAACCCCATTGGCATGAGCATTGGTTTTCTTTGACTGGCGGACCTAGGCTGCTGCGGAAGGGGAAGTTTTGGATTGCGCCGAAGAGTGAGGGCTTTCGTGATCCTAGTGTGTTGGGGGTGGGGTCTAGGACGGCGATCGGATTCCCGAAGAATGGCGACAAGTTGATTTTGGCAACGTTCCTGCACAGCATGACCCTGGAGCGCGAAGCCCATGCCATGAAGGATCTGGGCTGCTACGAGGCGATGAATTTGGATGGGGGGACGTCTGGAGCCCTGGCCCACCGGGGCAAGGTGCTGCTGGATGCCAGTCGGCCTTTGACTAATGTTTTGGTGGTGTATGACCACAAGAATCCTGCGCCCCAGTCGGTGAAGGATTCCTGGTTGCGGTTCCAGGCAGGCGATCGACCCAACCCCAACGCATAGCCCTGACGCATAAAGCCGGGGCATCGCGTCCTGTAGGGGCGGGTTTTGACCAAGATTGTGGTGTAGCTTCTAAATTTTCCTGCTAAACCCGCCCCTACAGGACGGCATAGGCACGCACGGGGAAGGTGCCGAACTGTTTGATTTTGACGGGAACAGCGTGGAAGGTGAATGCCTGCTTGCCCAACTGATCCAGGTTGCACATATGCTCAACGATGGGGATCTCTGCTCCCAGTAAAATGCTGTGAACGGGACGTTGGCCATCGGCGGTGCTGTCGATGTTGTAGGAGTCGATGCCGACTAGAGTTGCGCCTGCATCTTTGAGGTGTTGGGCGGCTGATGCGGTGAGGTAGGGAAAGTTCTCAAAATATTGGTCCGTGCGCCAGTTCTTGTCCCAGCCAGTGCGGATGAGGACGGCTTTGCCTCCCAGGTCGAGATCGGTGAAGCTGTCGGCATCAATAACGGACCTGCCCAGGGCGTTGACGCAAATGCCGGGGAGCTGGGCGAGAGATTCTAGGGGAAGCTCGGAGAGGTCTTTGCCTTTGGCGTAGCGGTGGAAGGGACTGTCTAGGTAGGTGCCGGTGTTGGCGACCAATTCGATTTTGCCGATATGGAAGCTGGTGTCGGGGCCGTAGAGCTGTTTGGAGGCTTCGCGACTGAGGTAGTCGCAGATGATAGGTGCGGGGACGCCTTTGTAGGTGATCATGCCAGCTTCGACGGTGTGGCTAAGGTCGATGAGTTGAGGCATGGGATCGTAAAAAGAAGATGTCGTTATCGTACTGGTGGGGAGGAGCACTCAGACATCGGGTGTTTTCCAAAACCCCCGGTATCTGACGCCGCCCAATTAGCTAAGCCATTGAACTAAGATACAGTCGGCTCTGATCATCGCGACCTTTGGATTGTCATGACTTCTGAGCAGTTTGAAGAAATCTATCGCCTGCGCGATCGCCAAGTCTCTCCCAAGCAAATTGCCCTCAAACTGTGCCTCCGCCCCGTTGATCTCAGCGCCGCCGTTCGCGATTTGCCCGCACTGAGCTGAGACAAACTTTGATTTCACGATAACGACGGGCTAGGCCATTTGTGGGGGTGAACGCTTCATGTCGTGAGAACTGTTGGTCTAGTTTCAGAGCTGTTTCCAAAAACACTGAATCTGGGGGCTGCAAAACGTACAATAGATAAGCGAAATCACAGTGTCTCTCGAAAATCCTTGCCATGGAGCCCCGTCCCATCATTCTTGAGCTGCCCCCAGCGGTTTATCAGCAGCTCGAAAAGCTCTCCAAGGTTACCCGTCAATCTCTTGAGCAGATTGTTGCTGATATTGTGGTGCGTAATATGCCGCCCATGCCTGAGGTTGACAACCCTGAGGCAGAGGCCGCAATGCTGCAAATGCAGCAGCTAGGCCATGAAAAACTGGTTCAAATCTCCCAATCCAAGGTGAGTCAAGCCCATTACCAGCGCTTTGGTGATTTGCTAGAGCTGCATCGGGATGGAGCACTTGAGCCAGAGGAAACTAAGGAGCTGGAGGAGCTGCGCCTCAAGGCCGATCGCCTTATGCAGCAAAAGGCCTATGCCCAGAAAATTTTGGAATGGCGAGGCTCTGTTGGCGATCGCTAGCCATCCTAACTCCGACAATCTGACTTGATGGCCTCTTCTTGCTCGCTTTAGTCACCGTTTCATGACTGACATTATTGTTATTGGCAGCGGCATTGGTGGTCTGAGCTGTGCTGCGCTACTGGCTCGCTATGGCTACCGCGTCACCGTTTGCGAGAGCCATAGCCTGCCGGGAGAAGCTGCCCATGGTTTTGAGCGGGGTGGCTTTAAGTTTGATTCAGGCCCGTCGCTCTACTCTGGTCTGTCCTACAGTCCGTCCCCCAATCCCCTGCGCCAGATCTTAGATGCCATTGGTGAGGATGTGGATTGGGTGAACTACGACACCTGGGGCTGCTTGTTGCCCGAGGGGGAATTTGACACCCAAGTGGGGGCAGAGCAATTTACTGTTGTGCTGGAGCGGCTGCGGGGGCCGGATGCCGTGGTGGAGTGGCGCGAGCTTCAGGCGTTTATGGAGCCTTACTCAAAGGCCGCGATCGCCCTCCCCGTTGCTAACCTCCGCCCCAACCTCGGTGCTATCCAAACCGTAGGCCGCAGCCTACCTCAGTTGCTCAAGCATCTCCCCGCAATCCCTAAACTCACGGGACCCTTTGGCGACTTGATGAATCAGGTGGTCACCGACCCTTTCATTCGCAACTGGCTCCAGCTACTTAGCTTTCTGCTTTCTGGCCTACCTGCGGAAGAAACCAGTGCGGCGGCAGTATCGTTTATGTTTGCTGACTGGTATCGTCCGGATGTTCAGCTAGACTATCCCGTTGGTGGCAGTGCAGCACTGGTAGAAGCCTTCGTGCGAGGCATAGAGAAGCATGGTGGGGCGTTGCGCCTGTCTGCCCATGTGGAGCAGGTGCTGGTGGAGAACGGCAAGGCGATGGGCGTTCGTCTACGCAACGGCGAGGAGCTGCGGGTGAATATCGCTGTGGTTGCTAATGCATCTGTTTGGGACATGCTCAAGCTTTTGCCTGAGGAAGCGGTGCCCCAATCATTTATGCAGCAGCGAGAGGCGACGCCGGAATGCGACAGTTTTATGCATCTGCACCTGGGCATTGATGCAGCGGGTTTGCCAGAGAATTTGGCTTGTCACTATATCTGCGTCAATGATTGGGAGTTAGGGATTACGGCTCCTCAAAACGTGGTGCTGATCTCGATTCCGTCGCTGTTGGATCCAAGTTTGGCTCCGGCGGGTAAGCATACGATTCACGTCTACACGCCGGGGAATGAGCCGTTTGAGCTTTGGCGAGGGCTGGATCGGAAGAGTGATGAATATCAGCAGTTGAAGGCGGAGCGATCGCAACCCATGTGGCAAGCCCTGGAGCGGGTGATACCGGACATTCGCGATCGCGCCGAAGTCACCCTTATAGGCACACCCCTAACCCACGGCAGATTTCTCCGGCGACACCATGGCAGCTATGGCCCTGCTTTGGCGGCAGGCAAGGCGATGTTCCCCTTCCCTGCCACACCTCTAAAGGGCTTTTACTGCTGTGGCGATTCGACCTTCCCAGGGATTGGATTGCCTGCGGTGGCGGCGAGCGGGATGGTTGCGGCTCATGCGATCGCCCCAGTCTCGAAGCATCTAGAGATGCTTAAGCAACTTGGCTTGTGACGAATGTAGCCTAAAAATGCCGCAGCACTGGCTCCATGTTGACGATATAGCCGGGCTGCTTCTGGTCAACCTTGAACGTCATAAACGAATCCCGCAGACTCTGTTCGTACATTGGTGTCTTTTTCAGTACTTGCCCCAGAGCAAATTTTGCAGCTTTTGCAGGCAGAGAATCGCGATACCAACTAGGATTCATCCCCAGCTTGCGACGCATCAAACCATTGGTCACTGTGACTCCATTCTTAAAGGCACTGGCAAAGGTGCTGAACTCGGTTGTAACGGAAACACAGTAGGTTTGGTTCTCCACGCGATGGGGCGCATTCAAGGGCCAAGACACCATCTGATCCGGCTCTAGATCAAAGACTTCGGCATTATTCTCAAAGCTGGGGCTGTAGGGCAAGTCTTCGTCCCGCTCCCGTAGTACCACGGCTTCATAGCCTTCATCGGGGAGATATTGACTGGTGGCGGGGTAGGCGTAAAATCGCTTTTTGCCGCGAATGTGCCACAGAATGGTTTCCTTCGCATCGCAGTGATAAGGCACTACGGCGGTGGGCGAGGAGATCAGGATGCCGCCCTTGGCGTTGAAGCGACGGATGCCTGTGCGCTCAGAGATTTCGCCATACATCATGTCTAGAACCCGTTTGTACTCCGGGTAGATGTTCATGGCTTCTCGTACATTGATCCAGAGCCTACCTGCCTTGGCTGCCTCGATCAGCACCTTGCCGGAGCAGCCCCTTGGATCTCCGTCTTGGAGTGCATTGGGGTAAGGCCCGTCCGGACTCCCCATCGTCATGACGTCAAGCTTGCTGCTGGGGTGGCGGTCCAGCAAGTTTGCTAGAGCTTCGTCAGTGAATAAACCCGTTTCGCTCAGGCGATGCTGAACCGCGATATTCCGCTTGCGAAACTGTTGACGATGTTCGTTGGTCCAGTTGCGAAAAACTTCCATTGCTCTACCTGATGTTGAATCTTACAGAGGGGAAATATGCACTCTGGTCTTCTCTACTTCAGGTTGTTTTGGGGACCGGATTCGTGAACAAAACTAGTTATATAAACATAGAAAATCTATGGTTTGAGTATTTTTTTTGACTTCCTGCCTCAGTAAGCTTTATTTCAATCGTCAGAGGCTAATTGTGGCTTGCACAGAGACTAATTGCAGCTTGCAAACGAGCACTAGGCCCAGCTCTCTACGCTAGTGTTTATAGATACTGGGGGCTGTGGCAAGCTTTCTTGCACCAGCTTTCATTGCCTCAATATCCGCATCGCTCCAGGCCCTTGGTGCTGTGCAGTGGTGTGCAGCGAGCAATCCCCAAAGAGCCTGATTCTTCAGGACCGGTACAACCAAGTTCGCTTTGACGTGGATTTCATTGAGAAACTCACGGTGGCAATCTTGAATCTCGGCTTGACTCACATCCGGAGTGACCTGGACTCGCCCTTCTAGGTACATTTGAGCGTAGTCCTGGTTAAAGCATTCATCTGCACCCGTCATACCAATGATCGAGAGGGACTCATCGCTGAGGGATTCAAAGGTTACTTGACCTTTCCACTCTCTGTAAAAGTAATAGAGTGCAACACGATCCACATCTAGGGATTCGCGAAGGTTATCCGTCACCTGAATGACGAGGCCATCTTTGGATAACTTGTTGCTGAGGCGAGCGGCGAGACGATTTAACCCAACTCCTGAGCCTGGGAAATTGGCATTCAATAATGCATCCTGCAGTTCAGATGATGGAGGTGTTTGTGATGCATCTTTCATAAACACTCCTCTATAGCTAACGATAGTTCACATTCTAAGGTCTCAAAAAGCAGCATTTACGACCGAAATCTGAAGATATTCTGCGAAAGGTTACAGTATTGTCGAATAAGACTCGCTAGTCTCGACAGACTCAAAAAATATCGGCTGGATCGGCCTTGGATAGCTTTCGCATGGCGACGATGCCGGAGAACATGCACATGGCCACGGTGAGCATAAACACTTGGAAAGCCACGCCGAAGCGCATGGCGACCGGGATTTTGGTCAGCCAGGTGAGTAGCTCGTAGACACCGATGGATGCGCCAAAGCCGGGAACAAAGCCCAGCAGGGCCAGGAGCATCGCTTCAAACAGCACCACTTCGATCAGGCGACTGTTGGAATAGCCCATGGCCTTTAGGGTTGCGTATTCCGGGAGGTGGTCTGTTACGTCGGTGTAGAGCACTTGGTAGACGACAATCACGCCGACGATAAAGCCCATGACGGCTCCGAAGGCTAAGACCTTGCCGCTGGGGTCACGCGATCGCGCATCTTTCTCCGCTTGTATCAGCTCAGGCTTCGTCAAAACCTTGAGGGAGTCGGGCAGGGTGGCAACTAGCTGCTGTTGTACAGCCAAGACATCCGCTCCGGGGTCGAGAGTCAGGACGCCGACACCCACTTGCTCTAGGGAACGACCGCTCCGCCTGGAGTAGTTGTAGTCGCTCATGATGGCGTTGCCCTTATCAAATAGGGTGCTGCCCAGGTTAAAGAGTCCCACGACATAGACGCGGCGATTGGCCATGAGGGACTGGACCTGGCGATCGCGTTCAAACAGCTCCACCACTGGTCCCAGGCTGGGCTGAGCTAGTCGGTCAAACAAAACGCTGTCGGGGGCACTGAGCTTTTCCAGCTGCTGGCTCACTTCTGGATTGTTGAGGACAGGACGCTCCAGGTTGAAGGCCAGGACTCGCACACTGTTGGGAAATAGATCGCCAGATTTCTTGCGCTTGCGCTCTGCGGCACCGGGCAGGGCTTCATCCTCTGTCATCAAATCTTCTGGATCAACCCAATCCTGGTCGCCGATGTAGAGGGGACTGGCTTGGGCAACGCCTTCTACGGCATCAGCTTGGTAGAGATAGATATTGGGAAAGCCCCGTCGCCCCAGGGAACGGGAGTAGGCGGAAACGATATAGAGTTCGCCGCTGATTTGTTCATGGACCAGGGTGACGCCGTCAAACAGGACCGACAGCAACCCCAGTTGCGTAAACATCAAAATGTTGGCAAAGCCCACCCCTAGCAGGGCCACTGCTAGGCGCATCTTTTGATGGGACAGCTGGGCCCAGGCGAGGGACAACCCACGCAGGAGCTTGGTCGGAGAGGGCAGGAGGGCGGTGAAGTTCAAGGCAGGGCTTGATGGGCTTGGCTATACCCCAAAGTATTGCAGGATTCCCGCTGCGATCGCTTCGCCATATTTCTTTTGGAAGGCGGGGCGTTCCAAGTTGGGGCGGTCTTGATCTGAAGTTAGGAAGCCACATTCCACCAGGATTGCCGGGGCTTGAGTGTTTTTAATCACGTAGAAGCCCGCCTCTTTGACCGACCGGGGGGCAATTTCAGGAATCTTGCGGTCAATGGCTTTGAACACATCCGTTGCGGCTTGGTTCCCGGCGGAGCTGCCGTAGTAATGGAACACCTCGAAGCCATTGGCAGGACTACCCGGAGCCATGGCATTGCAATGGACTGAGACGAAGAGGTCGGCGTTTTGGCGATCGCTAAAGGCCACGCGATCTTCCAGGCTCAGTTCAATGTCCCGGTTAATATCGGTTTCGCGAGTGACTTCAATGTAAAAGTCATCCCTGGCTGCCAAGAGGTCTGCCGCCGCCAGGGCAACGACGAGGGAAATATCTTTCTCGATGGCATTGCCTGAGACGGCACCGGGGTCAACGCCACCGTGACCTGGATCGAACACAACTCTATTCATGACTCAATCATCCATTGCAAGGATACTAGTACTATTGTATCTATTTCGGGCTTTGCCATCTTGACTTCCCTGAAGTGATGTTGCCAAGGGGTCACAGCCTCCAGCCGGGGCTGAGTGGTGCTGACTTTTCGGCGAGTCTCTCCTGCTCCGGCCAAGATGAGTTTGCTTACCCAAAAGCCCTAAAGACCAACGCAAGATGAAGCCCAGCAGTGTTCAGAGGCTGTTTCCAACGAAGACCTATAGTCTTGGAATCAGCTAACAGCCCTGATCAAGCGGTCATAGACCCCCTGCATGGCAAAGGCGATGAGCAAGGTGCCAGGTAAGATGAGGCCCAGCCAATACAGCAATGCAGAGCTGAATCCCATGGGTTGGTAGAGCTGGGCAGCCCAGTGATAAGTGACCCGATGAATTAAATAGGCCGTAAAGCTTCCATAGCTAAGCCAAGCCAGCCCTCGCTCTCCCCAGTTCGGTAAGCGCTGGGCAAGCCAATGACTGCTAAACCAAGCGAGGGGAATGGCACCCAGTAACGTCAGGTCCAATGCTAAGAACTGGGCCAGACCGGAGCTTAAACTCAGATAGAGAATTCCATTGAGGAGAGTAACGATCAGCGCAATGACTGCTGTGGGCGATCGCCCAAAAGCCTTTTCCACCCCGCGATGCTTCCCCACAATGACCCCATAGGCAAACGCAGGCAGATACAGCGGCAACCGCAGGTCAACCCCATCGGTCGCAAAGATAATCGTCCACAGTCCCGCAACAATGATGCAGGTGAGCCCCACAGTTTTAGCCCAGCTATAGCGATGCAGATACAGCGGCGTCAGCCCGTAGCAGACCATGATGACTGAGATAAACCAGAGGGTGGTGAGGGGTTGGTAGGGCAGCAGTGTGGAGAATAGCAATGCTCTGCCATAGGTGGGGGCATCGATGAGTTGACTGGCCCAGAACAGGCTGAGGGCTACGAAATAGAGGGGGTAGATGCGCAGGAGGCGTTTGCGGTAGAAGCTGAGGCTTTCTGGTAGGAGAAGAGAGGGGCGATCGCTAAATCGATAACGCTTAGCCAGCAGATAGCCCGAGATGAAAATGAAGAGGCCCAGGCAAAGCTTGGTAATCAGGCCGGTGACAGGGACTTTATGAAAACTGAGTGCTGGAGCATATTCGAATAGGTGCCAGAAGCCCACGATGTAGAGCAAGGCAAAAGTACGCAAGAGATCTACGGTGAGGTTGCGCGATGCAGCTGAGCTAGAGGTCATAGGCCGTGAAAGTGATAGAAGCGTCAGTGCAGTGCCAGAAAGGCGAGCGGAATCCTTTTATTGAGTATTAATGTCATTTCGAAGATGACAACATGGACTTTGCAGGGAGAGGCTGTGAGCTTCATTCCTGAAAATATTGAGGAACTGTGAATTTTAGTTGCAGTTTCTACCTGTTTCTTTCCCATTTGAGCTGACTCAAATCTACGTTCTGTAGGGCCTTGTAAATCAGCTATTTGTCTTGGAAAGGCAACCTGAAAAGGCCCTGCTGGTCTCAATCATGGCCTCTCTCAAAATCCTTCTCTAGGCTGATTTTGCCCTATTTTCTTACAAAAACAGCTTTTTCATGCTCTGGGAACGACTGATATTCACAGGTATTTCACATTTTTTTGATATATCAAAGCTGTGGCCAAAAAGGTAGCTTTCCAGATCCGTCGTCTCAGAAAGATGGACGAAGTTATTGGGATTTCCCAGGGCTCATTCTCGTTTGATTCCTGAACGGTAGTCTTGTCAAAAGATTCGTTCCCTAAGTTAAAGCTTGCTTGCTTTTTCATAACAAAAAGAGGTAAGTAAAACTTCCCTAATTCTGAGAAATCTCTTGTTTGTTGTGTGTGTGACTACTGTTGGTGGCTGGAGCTAGGATGATGACGAAAGACATGTTTAAATCGCTACTTGATTCAATGCTTCAATGCATTTGTGACTTGTGGGATGCAGCAGATTCTCCAGAAAAGAAACAGCTTCTAGTGCAAAAACTTGAAGAGCTTGTGGGGCAGCTTAGCGTCTTGCAGGATTCATCTAACTTCACTTCCGGAGGGGCGGTGTCTTCGCTCGAAGGTCAGTCGATTAGTGCATTGCCTTCCATGTCGACTCAGGCAAGGGAGATGTTAAGTGTGATCCTAACCGCGACGGGGCTCTTGGAGAAATATGAGCTGCAAATGGAGCCGGAACGTCGAGCGGAAGAGTTTAAAAAGATTCGTGATGCCATTCAAAGCTTTGCCCGCCTGTTAGATGAAGAGGCGATTTGAGTTTTCAGGCAGGCGTATTTGAACGGGCGTTGTCGGAAGTGCTGTTATTTGGGACTTACGGCTATTCGGTTGAATCTGGCTTAAAAGTGGGTCTGGGGTTAAGCGTGGGCTTGGGCGAGAGAGGGACTGCTTTCTCAGACTTTGGCGCCTTCTGCTCGGGCGTAGCAGCCTGTGGAGGCAGATGCTTGGCGAGGAAGCGGTCAAGCTGATTCGCAAATTTAGCGCTGTCTCGCTGGCCAAAGGGTGGGGGGCCTCCACTGACGAGGGGGTCGGTTCCGCCTCGCAGAGATTCCATCAGATTTCGCATGGCGAGGCGTTCACCGATATTTTTATTGGTGAGTTCTTCACCGCGATGGGTGAAAACGTAGCTGCCTTTTTCTAGGGCTTGGGCAGCGAGAGGAATATCGGTGGTAATAGTGAGGTCTCCAGCGCTCAGCAGCTCGACAATTTTGTTATCGGCTTCGTCAAAGCGACCCGGCACGACAATCATGTCAACGTAGCTGGGGACTTGGATGTGAATATTGGCGACGAGGGTGGTGGGGCAGCCGGTGCGTTTGGCGGCACGATAGAGGATTTCTTTGATGGCGTTGGGACAGGCATCGGCGTCTACCCAGATTTTCATGGCCTTGTTCCCTTCGCAGAGACTGCTGCGCGTGGCGTTGATTAGTTGTTGTGGGCGGTTTCGTCTTCGGCGTGGGCAGAAAGCTCCGCTTTGTTTGCGACTGCGTTGCGGTTTGTCTCAACGATGGCCTGCCTTGTCAGTTCAAGGGCCTGGGTGAGTTGAGAGATCGCGACGCGATTTTCAGCTTGCCCCTGGGCAGTTGCAGTCAAAATGGATTCAATGCGCTCAAATCGTTCTTTTGTTTCTTGATCCATTACCCATCTCTAGACCTTCTTTCTCTATTCTAAATCGTTAAGACTAATGAGCGCAGGACATTGCTGTGTGGGATAGCTCACCAGACCTACCCTTGCTTTAATTGCTCACACCAATCTCTACCCGCACTTGCATATTGGTCAGCGCCGCGACTTTCTCGCTATCGTCCGAATCAATGCGAATGTCCACCGCCACCACCCGCGTATTTTCATCATTGGTGGGATTGGTAGAGCTTTGCTGGAGCTGGGGGGAGCCAATTTGTAGACCAATCTGCTCCACCGTGCCTTCAATCTCTCCCTCAAAGCCACCATATTCGCTGACAATCTTGGCTCGCTGGCCTTTACGAATTTTGCCGACTTCGGTTTCGTAGACTTCAGCGCGGGCAAACATTTGCTCGGTGAGGCCCAGTTCAACAATGCCCTGTTGTGTATTCACCTGTTCGCCAACCTTTGTGTTGATGCGCAGGATTTGGCCAGGGATTGGCACCTTGACTTGGGTGTCTTCCAGGTCTGCCTGGCGCTGTTCGACGGCGATGCGGGCGCGCTCCAGTTCAGCGCGGGCCACTTGTACATCCACGGGGCGCACTTCCTGGAGCTGGCTGAGGTTTTGCTGCTCTGTTTGGAGCTGCTGTTGCAGAGTCTGCTCAGTGTTGGCGAGCTGGGCCTGGCGCTGGATGACGGTGGCGCGGCGGTTGTCCAGGACTTGGCGGGCTTGGTCCTGGGCTTGTTGGCTGATGGCTCCGTCGTTGACCAGGCTAGTTTGGCGAGCGTAGGTTAGCTCGGCATCGCGGAGGTCTGCTTCGGCGGCGGCGATCGCCGCTTCCTTCTCCAGCCTTTGCGTCCGCAAATCCGCCTCTAGCCGAATGATATTGCTGCGCTGGGCGGCAATCTCTGCCTGTTTGGCCGTACCTGCTTCCACTTGGGCTAGCCGCGCCTCAAATAGCGCCACGTTTTGCAGCGCTTCAGCCAGATCTCGCTCTCGCCGCTCCGCCCCTTGGAGCACTGCAATGACCTGACCGGCTTGGACGCGATCGCCCTCCCGCACCAAAATCTGATTCACCCGGCTATCTGCCGCATTGGGCACCGATAGCTTGATCACTCCGCCCACTGGGCCGAGGCGACCAACGGCGACCACTGTGGGATTGGCGATCGCGGTCTCGACAACCTCCGGTTCAGTTTCGCCAGGGCGATTACAGCTTGTGAGGCCTAGACCTAGGGTAAGACTCAGGCACAGAATCTTTGGCCAGACAGGGCTTTGACGATACGGCTTCGTCAATCTGGAGAAAGCTAAAGAGGGAAGATGCACGAACAGTGTCTGAGGGATCTGTCTCTAGTTTAGAGCTTGATTTGCTGAGCTGTGGTGCGCGGAGAGCAACATCTTGGCGATGGTTGGGGTCAGAGCTTATGGGCGGTGAAGGCGATCGCCTGTTGTTTGATCTCCCTCTTGGTTAGGGTGTGCATCACCTCTCTGGACAGATGCGCTGGCTTAGGCAATAACGCGACTATCCTTGCCCTGTTGCTGGGCTCTCCTGCTGGAATTCCTAGCGTTCTCCCTTCTCCCATGTCTCCATCCCATCTCTTTATTGCTCTAGATTCGATTTGGCCTGGTGGTCGTCTCAGCCAACGCTTAGGGGGACTCGTTGCTCTACTGAGTTTGATTCCGTCTACTGTTGTGGGAGCATCCGTTGCGGAAGCTGCTTTTCCTCACCGCATGACTGGATTGCTGGCGGTCAATAGTGAACCACCACGCATTGATCGCACGGAAAGCTGCGAGATTTTGGTGACGGGGGGCGGTTTGGCCGGAGCGGCAACGGCCTATGAGGCTTTGCTCGCGGGGCGGACAGTTTGCCTGACGGAGATTACTGATTGGGTGGGCGGACAGATATCGGCCCAGGGCACTTCGGCGCTGGATGAGGCTAAGAAGCAGCGGGCTTTGGAATATTACCCCAGGGGCTATAACGAGCTGCGATCGCGCATCGAGAAGCACTACGGTGAACTCAACCCCGGTGACTGCTGGGTCAGCGTCTCCTGCTTCTTGCCTAAAGATGCTCACACCCTGTTGTGGGACCAACTTAAGGTCGCGGAGCGTCGAGGCAAGGGTAAGCTCAAGTGGTTCCCCAATACGGTGATTAAGGATTTGGACGTGGAGGGACGCTTGATTGAAGGGGCGATCGCCATCCAGCACCGCCCGGCCCAAGGGACGCCATCGCTCAATAGCTCACCCCTTTCGACAATCTTGGAAGATGCCTACCAGTACGGAGCCTCTGCCCGTTTGGGCAAGAGCATCATTCGTCTCGTGCCGGAGGGGAAGCGCCGCTCTGAATTGGATACGGGATGGTATGTAGTGGATGCTAGCGAAACTGGGGAGCTGGTGGCCCTGGCTGATGTGCCCTATCGGGTAGGTCTAGACCCGCGTAGCTATCGCAATCCCTCTTCCGCTAGCGCAACGGGTGACCCCTACTGCACCCAGGGCTTCACCTACACCTTTGCCATGGAGCAAACCCAAACGCCCCAGCCCCAGGAGAAGCCAGAGTTCTATGAGCAATACCAGCCCTACTACGGCTACGACAAGAACCCCAATCTCTCCAACCTCGACGCCGTATTTACCTATCGGCGCATCTGGGCACCCAACTCCCAGAAGCGTCCCCAGGGCACCCCGTTCAAAGTTGCTTTGCCCCAGCCCGGCGACATCTCGATGCAGAACTGGGTCTGGGGCAATGACTATCGACCCGGCACCGCTGCGGATAACTTGGTTTATAGCCAGGACCAATTGCGCAGCAGCGGCCAGCTTATGCCCGGTGGCTGGCTGGGCGGATTGCGGACCGAGACATTGCGCAAAGGCGAAGAACAGGCTTTAGGCTTTTACTATTGGCTAGCTGCGGGTACAACTAATTCCCAAACCACATCGGAGAATCAAACGGCCAAACAGCCTCATCTGAATCATCGTTTGCTGACTGGATCAGATTCCCCCATGGGGACGGAGCATGGCCTGTCGAAATATCCCTATATTCGAGAGGGACGGCGGATTATTGGGCGTCCCAGCTATGGCTATGAGGATGGCTTTAGCATTGCGGAGCTGGATATCTCTCGGGCCGATTTCCGCAGTGATTACTATCAGCAGGAGCTAGATGCCACTACTTATAAGCAGATGTGGAAAGCCTTGGCAGGGTTAGAGGCCACATCAGCCATTGGTAATGATGCTGCCCCAGAGGACATCAAGCGCCGTAGTCGGTCGACGATTTATCCCGATGCGGTGGGCATTGCTCAGTATGCGATCGATTTTCATCCCTGTATGAAGGAGTCCCCTTCGGAAAAGCCCGGCAATATTGAACGGCCTGGCGCACGCCAGGGCCATGGCCAGGCTTACCCTGCCCAGATTCCATTGCGGGCGATGATTCCCCAGGAAATCGACAATCTTTTGGTCGCAGGCAAGGGCATTGCGACTAGCCATATTGCAGCGGCGGCCTATCGGGTCCATTCCTTCGAATGGTCCGCCGGGGCAGCGGCGGGTACCGTCGCCGATCTAGCACTAGAGACCGGAACCCTACCCTTTGAGATGGTGAATGACCTACCTCGTAGGGAGCCCCTACTGGAGAAACTTCAGGCTCGTCTCCAGGCCAAAGGTAACCCGACTGCTTTCCCAAATACATCGATTTTCAATGAGGATTGGGCAGATTGGCGGGTGTGGTAACCCCTGGCCACGGGGTACAAACTGTGTGGAAGCACATTTCGGTCAGGGAAGGCTTATAAATAGCTGATTTATCGCAGAAGAAAACCCTAAGTTCACTGCCCCCGCGTTGTAGCGAGCAGGGACTAAACGGGTGATACGATCACTCGTTAGCCGCCATACTGGTCTACTCAGTGTGGGGGTTAGCTGCTCAAGGCTGTTAACGGCAGCTTTGAGTGGCGCTGGGACTTAGGGCTGTTATGTTGAAACTGCCTGCTCTAGCTATAGCTAGGGTGGGCAGTGGCATTTAGATACACCGAGTAAATTCGGCAATCCTTGGTTGACTGACAGACCTCTCCGCAAAGGCTGCAGTACGGGGTATAAGCGGAGTTAAAAAAAGAGGTCTATATATAAGCTGACCCCCGTCGAAAGTAGCCCCAACACATGACTACTTCAAGAGCAGCCAGTTGCTAGCGTCACTTCCGTAATGTTCATAACAATATCAAGGAAGCCTTGGTGCAATGGCGCTCTTAATATTTCTTCCGATTCTCCCAAAAGAAGCCATTTTGTGCTTTTGTCTTGGTGGCTTTGAGGGCGAGGAGCATACTTAGTGTGAGCTTCTGGCAGAGAAGATAGGGTATCACCATCACTGGTGTGCCAAGCCTTGACGCTTCTTCAGATCGACAGCTGGTGAGATAAAGCACAGCAGTCATTCACTCTTTACAATGCTCATGACATGGGCCGCGATCGCGCCCCTGTTCCGCAGAATCGCGAAGCTCGCTTCCGACGAAATCCCCTCGGCCCGTCAGGAGCCCCATGCCCCAACAATCAAATCAACGACTGCTCACCGGCTCCGTTGGTCAGCGCCTACGCCAACTCACCCTTCCGATGGTGTGGGGCATTTTTGCCATCATTGCCTTTAACTTGGCAGATACCTACTTTGTCGGCCAACTGGGCACGGCTCAGTTGGCGGCGATGAGTTTTACCTTTCCCGTGGTGATGACTTTGGGCAGCTTGGCTCAAGGCTTGGGGATTGGGGCTTCGTCGATTATTGCGCGGGCTATTGGAGAGGGCGATATGGGTCGCGTGCAGCGCTTCACAACCAATAGCCTTACCCTTGCCCTGTTTGCCGTGGGCCTGTTCGTGACGGCGGGACTGCTGACGATTGAGCCGCTGTTCTCGGCGCTGGGAGCGGGGCCAGATGTAATGCCCTATGTGCAGCAGTACATGCAGATTTGGTACTTCGGCATGGTGTTTCTGGTGGTGCCTATGGTGGGCAATAGCGCCATTCGAGCAGCGGGCAATACGGTCACGCCGAGCCTGATTATGACCGTTGCAGCGGCGGGGAATATTCTGCTGGACCCGTTGTTCATCTTTGGTTGGGGAATCTTCCCTGCCTTGGGCTTGCAAGGAGCGGCCTGGGCGACAGTGTTGTCGCGGGCGGTGACGCTGGTGGCGTCGCTATGGGTGCTGAAGTTTAAGGAGGATTTGTTATCGACGAAGTTCCCGGATCTGGAGGAGACGCTTTGGTGCTGGCGGGATATTTTGACGGTGGGCTTGCCTGCGGCAGCGAGCAGCATGATTTCGCCCATTTCTATTGGGGTAATTACGAGCTTTTTGGCAGTCCATGGCGCGGCAGCGGTGGCGGCCTTTGGGGTGGCTTCGCGGATTGAGGCCTTTGCCATGATTGCCCTGGGGGCTTTGTCAGCGAGCATTGGCCCCTTCGTGGGGCAAAACTGGGGGGCAAAGCGCTATGGCCGGGTGACAAAAGCGTTGAATCAAAGCTATGCCTTTTGCTTGGGGTGGGGATTGCTGGTGGCGGGCCTGTTGGGTCTACTGGCTCCGATGTTGGTGCAACTCTTTAATGATGATGCTGCGGTCATAGATATCGCGGTGCAGTATTTGTGGTTGGTGCCGGTGAGTTATGCGGGGGCTGGGGTTTTGGGTGTAGCGAATTCGGCTTTTAATGCCTTGGGGCGTCCGGTGCCATCGATTGTGATGATGGTGGTTCGGATGTTTGTGTTGTATATACCGCTGGCCTACTTGGGGAGTCGTTTCTTTGGGCCAGTGGGGATCTTTGTAGGGGCGGCGATCGCGAACACCCTAGTCGGCCTAGCTGCTTACATTTACAGCCGTCGTCAATGCTGTGGCAAATCGGCAGAAGCGGAAGCAACAGTGCTGGCAGGTGGTTTGTGATTCTCTTGGGCTACTTTGACGGACAAGCAGTATTGCTGAAGCTCCGCCTTAGAGATGGATAGAATTGGCTCTTGCTCTCAATGGCTCGCTAAATGAGAAGTGTAAGTGATTGGAAGGTCCCGGCTTGGAAGATGGCGGTTCAGCAAGCGAACCGAGTTGAACTCATGATGCTCCATCAGCGCAAAATTATTTCAGAACAGGGGTGGCCTGATTCCTTTGACCGCGCCGTCCAAACGCGTAAGCCATTTGATGGCCAAGAGGCGCAACAGATCATTCAGTTATTTCAATGTCTGGCCCCTGGTGAGCCTGCTCGATGCCATATGCCTCCCTGGGCAGTGGCCTTTTACGACCAAACTCAGATTTTGTTTACAGCAACAGTTTGTTTTGAATGTGCAAATGCCTATGTTTATACCTCTTTGGGTAAAGAATTACGTGCATTTAATACGTCTGAAACCCATGGCAAACAATTTCTGAGTTTGCTAAATCAGGAATTGCCGCTCTCATAAAGCTTTCCCTACAGTCAAGACGGTGATTGCGCTGGAGGCTTGTATGGCTTGGAAATCATGGGTTCAATTGCGGTAGGATGTTGACGATTTCTCTGTATCTTTAATTTCGAAATATTTAGATTAAAGAGAGATAGTAATTGCACTGGTTTCTGTAACGTTTGCTTCAAGATCTTCTCTAAAATTTCCTGGGAGGAACCTAATAGAGGTTCAATGTAAAAAGTTCAATCAATCCATGCGAAAAGTTCATCGCTTGCGCCGATCTAATTTGCTTTTGTAACTGAATCAACAGAACTAATCCTTGGGACATGACAGCGTTATCTCATAGAGGTAGATAGCCATGACCAATCTCGCTTTTCGTTTAGCTGCTTTAAACAATCGCGATCTCCCGTTTGACCGTCGCCGCCAGGTTGATAAGCTCTGCCATTTTGCTCAGGTCTTGATGGAGAAGCGTGAGTTCTCCATGGCACTGGAACGGTTTGATGAGGCGTTGGTGTTGCGAAAGGATTGTGCGATCGCCTGGGCGGGTCGAGGCCAAGCGCTCTACTACCAGCGACGCTACGGAGAAGCCTCGTACTGTTTGGCTAAAGCGTCCCAGTACCTGCAAGATAAAGCTCCGCTTCTGATACTGGAGCAGGCCAAAGTCTTTTGTAAATTAGGCCTGTTCGAAGCCGTTGTGAATTGTTGCGATGACATCCTGAGTCTTTCCCCCCGAACTCCGAAAGCTCGCATTTATCGCTCCTATGCATTTTGTCAGCTTGGCTGTTATGGACAGCTGATGCCAGATTGGTTTACGGCTCCTCCATTGCTCAACACAATGTCTAAAAGTTGCCCACTCAACTTGCGCTATGGCAATGCGGAATCGGTGAGTGTTTAAGCGAATTATCTGAGCCTGGGTGGATGGACTCAGGTTACCCACCTGGAATGACGTGCAGAGCCTCGAATACAAGCGACAGAACTTTGGTAGATACTGTTGGTCGATCCGTTTAGGCTTGTATTGGTTTTTTGATAGCGGCGATCAACCTAAAATCCTGAATTGGCCTCTTCTCGCAGCATTGAGGCGTTGCTGAAATGAGGGATGAATGAACTTCTATAAACGAAGCTGGCTGTAGGCTCCCTGAAAAACGTCAGCCCGGAAATCAACAACGCCACAAATTCGGCATATCACTCTTGACTGCGTGATGCTCGCGAGAGTTCTGATACCTGCGCGACCATAGATATGCTTGTGCTTTTTCCCCTAATAAATCGAGTTATAGATTCTGGCGAATAAATCTTGGGCTGGGCAGATGTCTTGGTGCCCTTGAATTGCGCTAACAGCGCCAGCCTCAAGTGGATTGTGTTTATGATTTGCCGTAGGCACAGCTTCATCGGATCTTATCATTACTGAGTTTGTTATTCCGCTAAAGCACGCATTCCGATTGTGGCTCCAGTACCTACCATGGATGTAGCCTAGAATACATAAAATGCTGGATAGATAAAAACGTGCCATGGAATGTGAGATTCAGTCGGCTCCAATAATTAGTCTCCAGGGAGTTTCTGTTTCAGAACAAAATCTGACAGGTCTGGGAAGAGGCGTTGAGTTTTACGGCCGAATTGTTCGCACACTTCCATGTCTTCTATGGCTAAAAGATGTTGATGGTGTCTATCTCGCTTGCAACCATCGTTTTGAGAGTTTTTTGGGAGCTTCTGAATCGGAAATACTAGGCAAGACCGATTATGACTTTGTGAATGCTATATGGGCTGATCTGCGGCGAGAACATGACCAGGCAGTAATACAAAATGACTATCCATCAGTCAGTGAAGAATGGGCAACCTTTGCTAATGATGGACACCGTGAGCTCCTGGAAATTAGCAGGCTTCCCATGTATGGGGATGACGGGGAGCTGATTGGTCTGTTAGGCATTGGTCACAATGTCACACCTCGTAGGGAGTCAGAAGAAAGACTTCAGAAAAGCGAAGAACGATTTTCATTGGCGATGCGTGGAGCCAATGATGGGCTTTGGGATTGGAATTTAGAGACCAATGAGGTCTATTATTCGCCCCGCTGGAAAAGCATGTTGGGGTATGAGAAGGATGAGCTGACGGACGATTTAAGCACTTGGCAAAGTCTCGTTCATCCAGATGATAAAGAGATTGTCCTGAAGATGGTTCAAGATTGCTTGACTGGCACAGTTGACTCATTTGATGTTGAGATGCGGATGCAGCATAAGTCTGGTCACGAGGTTTTTGTGCGATCTCGTGCCTTTTTAGTACAACGCGATTCAGATAGAAAAGCAACGCGCCTCGTTGGAACCCACGTTGATATCACTGCCCGAAAAAAGGCAGAAGACTTTGATGATAAAAATGCTGAAATTTTGGAGATGATTGCTACGGGGAAACCAGCCTCTGAGATCTATCCAGAAATTGCCTTGATGTATGAAGGACGTCACCCCGGTATGCGATGTTCAATGCTGGAATTGCAGGAGGGTCGCCTCATGCATGGAGGGGCTCCAAGCCTGCCAAAGGAATACTGTGAAGCTGTTCATGGTCTGAAGAATGGCCCGAATGTAGGCTCATGTGGCACGTCGACTTATACCGGCAAGCGTGTTCTGGTTGAGAATATTGAAACAGATCCCAAATGGGCCAAGATTAAGCATGTGGCGCTTCCCCATGGCATGCGTTGCTGCTGGTCTGAGCCGATTAAAAGTTCTTTAGGTCTAGTACTAGGTGCATTTGGGATGTACTACAACCATCCCGCACTACCGAATGAAGAGGAGTCAATCGATCTTAAGTCTGCCGCAAGGCTCGCTGGGATTGTGATGGAGCGTGACCATGCTCAGAAGCGCATTCGAGAATTAGCTTATATCGATGACTTAACAGGAATCGCCAATCGTGCCAACTTCTATCAAAAGCTGGAAGCATCCATTAAACATTCTGATCAGACTCAATCTCGTTTGAGTCTTCTATACGTGGACTTAGACAATTTTAAGACTGTGAACGACAGCCTGGGGCATGATACGGGTGACTTGCTACTCCAGGAAATTGCCAGTCGGCTGAAAAAGGTTGCTCGTAAAACTGATTTTGTTGCACGTCTGAGTGGTGATGAATTTTGTATTCTTTTGAATGATGTAGAAGATAATTCTGTGGCTGAAAAATTGGCCCAGCGTTGCCTCGATATCATATCCAATCCCGTTGAACTATCTGCTAGAAAATTCACTCCAGCTTGCAGTATTGGAGTTGCCCATTACCCTGATGATGGACGAGATCTTTCTTCCTTGATCAAGGCTGCTGATACTTCACTTTATGCAGCTAAGGAATGTGGAAAAAATCAATATACGTTCTACAGGCCTGAACTCACTCAGAAAGCTGAGTATCGGTTCCGTGTAGAACAAAGTTTGAGAGAGGCGATCGAAAGGAAGCATTTGTCCCTGGTTTATCAGCCCCAGATTCAGGTGCTGACGGGCAATATTTTGGGCGTGGAGGCATTGTCACGCTGGAATCATCCATTGTTGGGGCCTGTTTCACCCACTGAGTTTATTGCCACAGCTGAAAGAATCGGGATGATTAAGCCCCTGACTGAATGGGTCTTGAAAACAGCCTGCAATCAAGCCGTTGCTTGGAAGAAGGCTGGGTTGCCAGCGATTCGCATGGCCGTTAATATTTCTCCCATTCATTTCCTCGATCAAGATTTTGTCGCATTGATTGAGCGTATTCTGGATGAAACAGGAATGGTGCCATCAGAGTTAGAGCTGGAAGTGACTGAAAGTGTGGTGCAGACAGATCAACAGAATCTCTCGGTGTTTCGAGATCTAAAGGATCTTGGCGTATTACTGGCGATCGATGACTTTGGCACAGGTTACTCATCGTTTGCTTCGCTGAAGCATCTTGCAGTTGACTGTTTGAAAATCGATAAGTATTTCATTGATGACATGCTCATCGATAAGAAGTCAGAAATCTTGGTGGGCTCGATGATCGAAATGTGCCGTAATCTAGAGCATGAAGTGATTGTGGAAGGGGTTGAGACTGTAGAGCAATATCAAGTCCTTCAGCGATTGGGATGTGAGGCTGTCCAAGGTTTTCTGTTCAGCAAACCTGTTAGACCAGATGAAATCTCTAAATTGCTGAATCAGTGACTAAGGTACTTAGACGGAGCTCTGTCCAGCAATCAAAAATGCTAAGTCTATCAACTTGCCAGTTGCTGACGCACAAAGTCTTGCACTTCGCGAATCACAATTTGCTGTTCCTTCGCTGATAAAAAGAAGCCCGCATGGTGCGATCGCCGATTAAATACAAATACCAAATCTGTCAGGAGCGTGCCAAACAGCGGCAACCGCAGCATCCAGCGACGAATGCCCTGTAAATTTGGGGGTTGCTCCTTCGCCGTTCGGTGCCGTTTGAGCCGAAAGCTATCTGCCGTGATGTCGAGTTGAACCTTCTGTTCTGCGCAGTACACCAGCGCTGCGAGGCTTAACCAGCCCAGCCCCATGGCCGTTAAACTTAGCCCTAGTTTCCAATTGCCGCCGTAACGCAGTAGATAAGGGTTGAGTAGGAAAATGCTCACTAGCAATGTGGTTAAGAAGCTATAGCTCAGAGCGACTAGGCCCTGCACTCGAATGCGCGTGTCACTGAGACCTGCCTTGGCGATCGCCAAGCTCAACTTCTGCGAACTCCGCTCCAGGCGAATGCGACGATGCTGGATCAGTTTGCGATCGCCCCGTTGCTGGGGCAATGCTGCCTGATCCACCAAGCTTAAATACGCATCCTGCGCCGCCCCAAATCGAGAATCTGTATCCGGTGCAATCAAGCAGTCCAGCCAATCCCCAAAGAATTCGCTGACCTCATTGCCCATCCGAGCTGCTTCGCTGCGGAAATCCAAGCGGAAATTCTTCTCTGGCAAATGGGCTGGGTCATCCCGCGTCAGCAAATACAGCAGCGTCGCTCCTAGTCCATAGAGATCCGTTGTGAGGTCTGCTTGGCCGCGAAACTGCTCCGGCGCCATATAGCCGAAAGTGCCGACGACGGTGCTGCCCCCCGTGACGGTGTGGCGATAGGTGTCCTGTACGGAGCCGAAGTCCACTAAGGAGAGTATCTTGCTTCCATCAGGCAAGCTTTGGTATAGCAAGTTTTGTGGCTTGATATCTCGGTGGATGATGGGTGGCGTGAGGGACTGGAGATAAACCAGGACTTCCAGTACCTGCTGGGCAATTTGCTGAGCCTCGGCTTCGTCGGGTCGCCAGCCGCTTTCGATTAGGATGTTGAGCGATCGCCCCGGCACTAGTTGCTGCACCAAGTAGAAGGCACGATTGTCCTTACTGTCCACTTCAAAAGAGTCGAGATATTCTGGGATGGCAGGATGCTTCAGTCCCTTGAGGGTTTGGGCTTCTCGTTCCAGTAGCTCCAAGACTTTCCAGTCCTGCATCTGCCTTAGGCTGACGACTTTGATAGCCACCCACTGCTTTGCCCAGGTGTCTTCCGCGCGGTAGGTGATGCCACTGCCGCCGCGTCCCAAGACCTGAACGAGGCGATAGCGGTCTTGGATGATGTCGTTTTTCTTGTGTAGAACTTGCATGGGATGGAGATTGCCTGGAGAGTGGGGATGTCTCTAAATCAGTGATGATGTCGCATTAGTAACCTCGCTGTTTTTCCCATTCCCGCTGTTGCTTTTTGTACTCCTTCTCTCGCTTCTTTCTTTCTCTCTCGGCCTGTTTCCTTAGGTTCTCTTCATGCTTTCTCTGTTTGTTTTGATAGGCTGAGCTGATCTCTTTCTCCCGCTGGACCAGGCGTTCCAGGAAGCGCCCTTCGGGGGTTTTCCAGTCCCAAGTGATGTTGCTTCTTCTGCCTATGGCCGTGTTAAAGAGATCCTCTGCATCGTTACCTTCCTGATCAAGCTGGTAGATATGGGCACCTTGATCAATCAGAAAAGTGCCAAGCTCCCAATGACGCTGAGTGATGGCGCTGTAGAGCAATGTTCTGCCTTCGGTATCCCGACTGTCGAGGCGCGGTAGTGCGGTCGTAAACCAGTTGCGCTGGGGCTCTTGGTAGGGCTCTAGGGTCAGGGCTTCTGGCTCTAAGCTCATCAGGTCGCTCCCGGTAAAACGAGCCCCCTCCCGCACCAGCATTTTGAGGGTTTTGGCATCTCGCTGATTTGCTGCGATTCCCAGTAAAGAAGGGGTGATGGGGACTGAATTGGGAATGCCTTTGGTGTTGTTGAGATATTTGTAAATGACGGGATGCCAGGACTGCTCCACAGCATTTTGCAAGATGCTTTTCCCCTGACTATTGACGATCGCTAGGTTGGCTCCTCCTTCCATCAGAAGCAGGGCATGGTTTGTGGTCGCGGCCAGATGCAGTGGCGTATCTCCCTGACGATCTTTAATGTTTAGATTAGGCTGTTGTGCCAGCATTTGCTTGAGTGCTGACAGGTCTTTGTGGCGAGCGGCTTCGTGTAGAGCAGTGGTTCCCTCACGGTTTTTCAGGGTTGGGTCAATGCCCTGTTCTAGCAACTGCTCAAGACTATTAAGGTCGTTTTGTTCGACTGCAAAAATCATCAGGGCTTGACCCTGGTCGTTGCCTAGGGAGAGTTCACCGCCGCGATTGAGGTATTCCGCTACAGGGATGTCTCCTGCCGCGATCGCGGCTTGTAACTCATTCTCCGTCCCCAAGTGCTTGAGCACGCTGTACTTGTATTGATTGATCGTGAAGAGTGCAATCAGTCCCAGTACTGAGAGCCCGCCTAAGATCTTAAGGGCGGGCTTAATCAGCCCTTGGTCCTGGCTCGCTTCCTGCTGAAGTCTTTGCAAGGTTGTTAAGGCAACATTAGCGCTGGCAAAGCGATGACGCAGGCTAGGCTCAATCAGCTGCCCCAGCCAGTCCGCAAAGCCGTCGCTGAGTAAGACCTTGCTACGGAAGTCTACTTTGAGCTGTTGGGCGGGGAGGTCTGCGGGCGATCGCCGGGTCAGCAAATACAGGAGCGTTGCTCCCAAACTGTATAGATCCGTCGCAGTGCAGGCCTGCCCCCGAAACTGCTCCGGTGCCATATAGCCAAAGGTGCCCACCACCGTGCTGCCCCGCATAAAGGTGTTGTGGTAGGTATGGCCGACTGCTCCGAAGTCCACCAGGAAGATCTTGCCGTCCTCCCGGCGAATGATGTTGAGGGGCTTAATATCTCGGTGAATGATGGGCGGATCGCAGCGCTGTAGATAGTTCAGCACATCCAGTAGTTGCAGAGCCACCTCTTGAGCCTCGACTTCCGTACAGCGCCATCCGCTCTCAATCCAAGCCGTCAGCGTTCGACCTTCAGCCAAGGTTTGAGCCAGGTAGTAAAGGCGATCCTGGTTGCTATCAACGACAAAGGAGTCGATGTACTGGGGAATAGCGGGATGATCCAGCTGCTTGAGCATGGCCACTTCCCGCTCAAAGAGTTCAATCAGCTTCCAGCTTTGGCTGCCTTGAAGGGAGACCTCTTTGAGTGCAACGATCACTCCATCTTTAATCCTTTGGGCGCGATGGGTTGTGCCGCTGTTGCCTTCGCCTAGTAGGCCTAGGATGCGGTAGCGACCATCAATAATTTCGCCCTTGCGATTGTTCGGGCGAGATTGACCTGTGTTTGGAGATACATTCGCAGGCTTGGCTTTGGAGGAT
Source organism: uncultured Pseudanabaenaceae cyanobacterium (assembly GCA_937949725.1). Classification (GTDB taxonomy): domain Bacteria; phylum Cyanobacteriota; class Cyanobacteriia; order PCC-9006; family JAAUQQ01; genus JAAUQQ01. The sequence goes on along the minus strand of CALECT010000074.1, from coordinate 34,076 downwards.
TGGGAGGAACTCACCATGAGTTGTAAGGAAGCGTGATGGCAGCTTGATTGGAGACGGGCTTGGAGTGGAGGTAAGGTGGCCTCTCCCCCGGCTCCTCTCCTTCAGGAGAGGGGGGAAACAGCCGCTGGGGCCGGGGATTTGGTGATCGGTTCCCCTGCTCCTTTAGGAGTAGGGGCTAGGGGAAGAGGAGGCCGTTGGACTGAGGTCAGAATTTAGATAAACCGTCTCTCCTTTGAGAATGCCCGCAACGAATCGTCAAGTCCCATCGGTTTGCCCCGGCGGGGGTGCCTATACTGAAAGGCGCGATTGTTTTACAGTCCCGTTTCAACTCACCTTTCGAGCCCGTTCTTAGAGCCATGTCTGACGCCGCACCTCCTTCTTTTAAGCGCCCCGTTGAAAAGCTCAGCGATGAGGAAGTGAAAGACCTCATGGGGCAGCTACGCCGTAAAGAAGGGGGATGGCTGGAATGGGGGCGGGCTTGTAAGGCCCTGCATGATTCCCAGTGCAAGCCGCTAGATATTTTTGAGGAGACGGGCTTTGAGCAGGTGCAGCAGCTCCAGGTGATTGTGGGGAGCCAAGTGTTTGATTCTTTGGTGAAAGGGGGGGCGAGTGAAGAGGCGATCGCCGAATACCGAGAAAAGGGCAGCGATGTTCTCTATCAACTGCGAGAGCTGGACCAAGCGGGACGGATTAAGGCTGCCGAATTTGCCCTAGATCGTGGCTTGGATATGGACGAAGCGCGTCTTTTGGCCAAGGATTACAAGGAATTTAGCTGGGTTAAGCCCCAGCCTGAGGGCTTTAGTTCGAAGCCCGGTGATGCGGTGGCCTTCTTCTGTTGGAAGCGGGCGAGGCAGCGCGCGGAATTGGCGGAGCGATCGGTGCTTATTGCCCAGGGGCTGAAATTTGCCCAGAGCAATGGCGCTCGCGAAAAGCTCCAGGCCCTGCTGACCGATTTCACCGTTGTCCCCGAGAAGAAAGCCCCTCGCTTACCGTTTTATCGCTTGGAGCAAGAGGATGAATTACCTCGCACGGTTCCCGTCGCTGGCCACTTTCCCCTTACTGCAGAGGTGCTGCAACAGATTCCCCAGGGAGAAGAGACCGGTGCCTTCCGCTTGGTGCGCAGTGAGCAGCCCTGTACCTGGCTATCCCTTCCTGGCTGGCAGGTGGTGCTTTGGGCCAAGCAACCCGTTGCGATTATTTGCTCCACTAAGGATCTACCTGAAGCTGAGATTAAGGGACGGGTGGAAGACGTTGCTGCGCTGGTGGATTTAGGCACAACGGAATGGAGCGCAGACCACTTTCACTTAGTCGAAGCTGATGGACAACTCGCATTTCAATGGTTTGCCCAGGCCCCATCACAGCCTCTCTTGGGCCGCCTTGTACTGCTGCTAAAACCCAAGCGTGTCTTTGATGAGAACGTGATTAAAGAACCTTGGCAGATGGTTTAGCCAGTACGGTCTAAACCATCTGTTTCAGGGGATTGTCGGTGTGACAATTTTGGAAAAAGGGTTTGTGATAAACCTGACCAGGGAACCTTAAATTAGACCTGGTAAGGCATTCACCATGAATCTGGTTCCCTTCGACAATCACAAAGCACTTCGCAATGGCGATCTTATTCTGATTGCCGATGACGATTTGCTCACCCGCAAGATTTTGGAACGGTCTCTCCAGAAAGATGGCTATCGTGTGGCTTCTGCTGCGGATGGTGCGGAATGTCTGGAACTGTTTAAGCGGGAGCGGCCTGTGCTGGCTCTGGTGGATGCCATGATGCCGAACATGGATGGCTTTGACTGTTGTGAGGCGCTCCTAGCTGAGCCCGATGCAGAAAATTTCCCGGTTTTAATTATTACGGGTCTTGAAGATCAAGAGTCCATTGATAAAGCCTTTGCGGTAGGCGCGGCGGATTACATTACTAAGCCCATTCGCTGGCCTGTGCTGCGTCACCGGTTGCGTTTGTTGGTTGAGCATCTGCGGGAGCAGGAATCCCTGGAGGCGAATCACCGCGAGCTACAGCAACTGGTGATGACCGATGCGCTAACAAAGCTTGCCAACCGTCGCCGCTTTGATGAGGAGCTAGATAAGGAATGGCGGCGCGCCTTGCGAGACGAGCGTATGGTCTCGCTGATCATGATCGATATTGATAGCTTCAAGCCCTACAACGATAACTATGGTCACCCTCAGGGCGATCGCTGTCTTCAGCAAGTCGCTAAGGCCCTCAATGGTAATGTCCATCGTGGCGGTGACTTGATTGCTCGCTATGGTGGTGAGGAGTTTGCAGTGGTCTTGCCCAATACCCACGGGGCTGGGGCCTACCATGTGGCAGAGCGCATTCGTCAGGCGGTTTGGGATGCTAATTTGCCCCATCTGTATGGGCGACGGGACAAGAGCGGAGAACTGTTGCGCGATCGCGTCACCATCAGCTTAGGGGTGGCGAACCTTGTTCCCCAGCATGATATAGCCTCCTCAACCCTGGTTCAGCTGGCGGATGAGGCGCTTTACAAAGCCAAGGCCCAGGGGGGGAATAATGCGGTATTTCTGGAACTCCCCATTGCTCTAACGGCTTAGCCTGCTAGTTTCTCTAGGGCTTGAACTCTGCATTGCAAACAAGCTTCGAGCCCTCCCGATTGAAGGCCTTGCTCTTTCTGACATCGTATAAATGCTGAGGCTAGAGAGTCGTGAAATGTTTTACACTCAGCGCGACTTTGTTTTGTTCCCACCCCAGTTCTCCTTGAATGAGCTGTTCGCATGTTGGCGCTGCGCTGCATGCCAATGGCTGAATCATTCCTTAGGGCTGGATATTACTGGCTCTCTCACTGGCATCACCCATGATGTTTGCCTTTGATTGACTGCCTCCTTCCCTCGTTTACTGTTTGGGGACCGCCATGGAAATTTTGATTGATCGCACACAGCTACTGGAAAGCCTCAATGCTATGGGGGATGATGTTCAGAGCTCCCTGGCGATGGTGTTGGAGTTGTATTTAGAAGATGCTCCCCAGCTGGTGGTTGCCATTGGTCAAGCCGCAGCCCAGCGCAACTTTGATGCCTTGCGCTTTTCTGCCCATAGCCTGAAGTCCAGTAGCGGCACTCTGGGGGCTCAGCGCTTAGCCAGCCTTTGTCAGCAGATGGAATTCAAGGCTCGCAGTGAAGATGACAGTGATTTGCAAGGGCTGAGCCAGCAAATCCAAGCAACCTATCAAGAGACTCTGGCGACGTTGCAAAGCCCCGGATTGCTTTAGGGTCGGGCATTGGGCATTGGAATGGAGACCCAGCGTTAATCGTTGCCCCTGGAATTCCCTGTGGGCGAACAGTTGTTCGACCCTACCGTGCCCCTAAATTTCAGGCGTGATTGCTGACTCCGCTTGCCGTTCTGGTTGCATCGCTGCCGCAATTTCTACTAGTGGGAGCATCGGTCCCATTTGCGGTTGTCCGGCAGTGGATAGCTCGCTGGCTCCAAGGTAAATGCGCTCCGTGGCGCGGCCCAGGAGATTGCGTAGGCTTTGTTCTAGGCGAGCTTCGGCCAGGCGTAGGGCATCGGCGCTGGTCTGGCGAGGTGGGGCGGAGCTGAGGAAGACTCCGGCTCCAAATAGGCCCGTGCCCGTTGTGATCCAGAGGGATGAACTGGCGTCGAGCCAAAACAGCCAGCGGTGCTGGGGACGACTGATGCGGTATTGAAAGATTGTTGCCAGGGTGACGGCATTGGGCTGGCTTTCCAGGGGCTTGGCTGGGTAGGGATTGGCGCTGATGGCTCCGCTACGCAGGAGCTGGATGAACCGGGCCACGGCACTGTTGGTTTGGTAAGGCTGGGCTATGTCAGTCGCGGGTTCGGATGAGCTTGCGCTAGGAGGATTGGTGGGTTCGGCGACGAACGGCGATCGCTCAGGCTCCTGAACTTCCGGCACTTGAATGCCCTGGACTTGGCCGAGGCGCTGTTCCACTTGCCAGAAATGCTGGGCAGCTTCCATCATTTCGCGCAGGGCCGCGAGCTGGTCATAGCTGAGCAGGCTGCCGTTCCAGAGAAAGGTCTGGATGGCACGGTCCAGAACAACCACAGGGCTGAGGGTAAGGCGCTGCTGCTGCTGGAGGCGCTGGTTCTCGATCCATTGGCAGAGGTTTTGATAGGCGGCGGTGGCTTGGTAGCCCAGGCGGTCCCAGCGGGCAAATTGCTCCACGGGTAGGAGCTGGGGGCTTGCGGGGTCGGGGCGATAGCAGTGGTCCGCCAGGAGGCCTGCCCGGACGGCATCGATCGCCGGTTTTGCTCGCACAGCAGTTTGCCCGGTTGAATCATCACCTTCTACTGGATCTGCCGAGGTCACCGGCACAGCCACCAAACTCAACACCACCAGCATTTCCGCGACTTGATCTACCGTCACGAGCTGCCCCAGCCCTGGATAGATAAAGGCCAACAGCGTCAGCAAAGCCCTCACCATAGGGGCACTGGACAGGGGCCGCTGCTCCAGCAATGGCTCCAGGCGAATGTTCTGCTTGCGCAGGATTTCCATCAGGGTGTAGCGGGCGATGGGGTCCACGCCGGGGCCGAGGATGGCGATGTCTGCTGGAGCGACTTGGCCGCTGTTAACGCCTTGGATAATTTCATTGGCGATCGCCCGCAACAGCTGCGCCCGCGAGATGCCCTGAATGGCATGGAACGGCCCCTCCCAGAACTCCGCCAGATCCACATCTCCAGAGCCTCCGCCGGATACTTGGCTAGGCGGTCGATTGGGTTGACCGGGTCCTGGACCACCGCTATCAATCAGCCGCAGGACGCTCTCACCAAAGCGAGGCTCCAAGCTATCGGGAGCCGGGGCCAGCTCGAACTGCTCACAGCGGGGGGCTAGCTCCTTCAGGGCATCGGGGTCGGCCCCAAAGCCGAGGCGCGTCGCTCCGTTGGGGTTATAAGTCAGGGCGGTGGGACAGCCCTGGTTGATGGCAAAGCTGAAGAGGGAGGCGGCGATTGCTGGATATTCATCCACGTCATCCGCTAGAAAACCGTCATAGCGATTGAGCAACTGTTGCTGATAGCTTGGGTCTGGCAACAACTGTTGCCCATACAGCTCTGTCAAAATGCCATAGGTCAATAGCCCTCGCTGGAGACACCAGTCTCGCCATTGCAATAGCGCTTCTCCCATGGCCTGCCACAGGGGCTCACTGCCAAGAGCGCTGGCCATTCCCCCCTGGAGCCGTAGACCAATGGATTCGGCTGGGACATTGCCTGACGCAGCTAGCAGATGGATATCGAGGATGCGCCGCACCATGCGGTCCGGGCTAACGCCTTCCTGGGCCAGGGGGGAGCCATCTTCCAGGAGCGGCTGCCAGAGCGATCGCGCCAGTGCTTGCTCCGTCTCCGGTCTCAGCCGCAGGGGAAACTGGGGATTCAGCCCCAGCCGCTCCACCAGTAACGGCCAAAACAGCGTCACCTCGGTTTCAAAAAAAGCCAGGGGTGTTGTGGTGCGAATCGGATATTGCCCGCCCGTTGCTTCGGTCAGCCGGTCCACCAGGGCGAGGCGATTATCCCCGGTCGCCGCAAAGAGCAGTAGTGCTGGTCCCTGATCGTCCAGATTGCTTGGAATGTTGTTGGGGGAGGCTGGGGACTCGCCTTGGGTCCAGGCTTTAAATAACTCAATCAGCTCAGCGGTTTTGCCACTGCGAGCAGGGCCAGTGATCCAAATAGCAGGGGAAACAGTCGCGGCGGCAACAGACATGGCAGGAACAGATGGCGGGAAATCAGTCGTGGGAATGGGGTAAAGCCAGTAAACCGGGAACAGCGAAGTCTTGTGAGGGTGTGCATCCCTAGCGCGATCTGAGCTTTAAGCTAGTATGAGGCGTTCTTTGCTTTCTTTGCCCAACAATCATCCCAGTCCTGTGCTGCCATTGGTTGAGGAAGAAGCCAAGACTGAAGTCAGCCGCAGTCTTTTGAGAATACCGTTTGTCCTAGGGCATCTTGACCATGAAGCCGTCCATGTTTGAGCAATTACGTCGCGTCTTCGGTGGATTGCGTGGGTGGGTTGATACCACTCCAAATCGCGCTCTAGAGCAGGCCTATGAGGCGATTCTCAAGATTAAGGCGATCGAGGATGAGCATTTTGAAGGCCAGACGATTAACCCGGAGATTAAGGGTTATAGCGCCAATGTCTATAACTATTTTCGTCGAGAGATCAGCCAGCAGCTTCGCCTAGCGCGGGTGCGCTTGCGGGAGTTTCGCACCAGCCAAACCTTTCTTAAGCTGTCAGCGCCCCAGTCCTTTGGCTTTGAGCAGGGTAGATCGCCCCAAAACGGCAAAGCTCTCACGGGCGATGAGCTAATTCTCGAAAAGCTCCGCTTTATTGATGCAACGCTCGCTCGCTACCAGATCGTTCCGCCCTTTGCTTCGGGCTCCAGGGCATTGGTGCCCGTGGAACATTCCCCTGCATCTCTGGCACCTTCATCTAAGGGCAAGGTTCGTGATGCGGGCGATCGCACCGATAACCGGGCTGAACCTGACGAAGATGAGGCCCGCCAAGGGGGCACCCGCCAAAACAGCTTTGTCCCCCGTTCAATCCTGGGCACCTTCGATCGCCTCCGCCGAGACCTAGACCCCGAAGCTGAGCAAGAAGTCGTCAAGTCCTTTCGCGTGTCCCGAGCCCAAACCGCCCTGGCCGCACGCTTTGTCTTGATTCTTGTGATTGTGCCCCTATTAACTCACCATCTCTCCAAGGCCTTTGTGGTGGGTCCGGCAGTGGATTACTTCCGTAGTGCCCCAGAGGAAGTGGAGATCTTCATTAACAATGAGATGGAGGAGAAAGCCTTCCAGGAAATTCAACGCGCCCGCGAACGCTTGGAATTCAAAATTCTCTCCCACCAGCTAGAGCCCCTCACCGAAGCCGAAATGCGGGAGCGCATGGAGATCGAAGCTGCCACGGTTTACAGCAACTTTGAACGGCGGGGCTCCGATGCGATCAAGAATATTTTTGCGGACCTACTGGCGGTGATGGCCTTCTCCGTCATCTTGGTCACCAGCCGTCGGGAAGTCGCGATTCTCAAGTCTTTTATGGATGAGGTGGTTTACGGTTTGAGCGATAGCGCTAAGGCCTTCATCATCATTTTGTTCACGGATATGTTCGTGGGCTTTCACTCCCCCCATGGCTGGGAAGTCCTTCTAGAAGGGGTTGCTCGCCACTTTGGCTTGCCAGAAAGTCGCTCGTTTATCTTTCTGTTTATCGCTACCTTCCCCGTGATTCTCGATACGGTCTTTAAATATTGGATTTTCCGCTATCTCAATCGCATTTCGCCTTCTGCCGTGGCGACTTACCGCAATATGAACGAATAGCCTGAATCACTCATGAATCAGGCTATTCAGGGGATTATTTCGGAGAGATTCTGATTCGATTGGCCTCCCAGGGCGTTAGGCCACGGGCATCAGCTGACGGCTGCGTACGAGACCAATGAGCTCTGCGAGGCTGAGGTTTCGTAGCTGCTTCGCGAGGGCTGCCTCTTGGACACAGGGTTGGGGAGGTGCAACGATCGCCACATAACGATTGCGGCGGCGCAAAATAAAGGTTGTGCAACCTGCTGCGCTCACCTTGGCATGTTCAAAATTTTGCTGTTTCAGGCAAGTGGTGAGGAGCTTCTTAAGCCCAATGGTGTGAAAGGCTGCATCGAGCCACTTCTGGCTGGGGGCAGTACCGCAAACTTCACAGCCTTCGAGAATGCCACTACGATCAAAAATCGCGATCGCTACAACGCCATTTGCCCAATCCTGGCGGAGATGATTGTCAAGGGAGCCTTGGGAGGCGGAAACAGAACTGCTCATGGGGGCGAACCGATGAAGGTGGGGGGCAGATGCTGGGCAGTGGTGCGCCTCACCCATGTGAGTGCCTGAGATCACAACTGCTGATTCACAAGACGCAGCGATAGACATTTCGTTTCCCTGAAGCTTTTTCTATGGCCCAAGCCGGGGCCTCAATCCTGTGAGGGCTGGTAAATATATCGCTGATAAAGAAAAATTAACAGCAATGACCCGCTTGGGGCGACCGCAAATCCACCGCCCGCAAAATTACCCAGAGGTAGCTTCATCAGAACTTTGTATTTGATTTCACAATTCTAGGGACAAGATCTCAAATCAAGATGTAGCCTCAGTTACAGTTCCCAGGCTGAGACCCTTCTGTCCCGCTTGAGTCACTCCCATCACGATATTTGGGGCTCCTTAGGCAAGAGCCCAAGTCCCCGGTCTGGGAAGAAGGGATGACATTGCCGTGATGGGCATCCCGGTTTTCTTGGGGGCCAAAGCAATGTGGGTTAATGAAAGCAGTTGCTCCGGTTCTGCTCCATGCCCGAAGGCCCCGAAATTCGCCGTGCTGCGGACAAAATTGCCAAGGCTGTTGTTAATAAGCCTCTGACGGAAGTCTTTTTTGCCTTTGAGCATCTCAAAGCCTACGAATCGTTGTTCCAACAGCAGAAAATTGTCGCATTGGAGCCCTACGGTAAGGCGCTTTTGACCCAATTTGACGGGGGGCTGAGTGTTTACAGCCACAATCAGCTGTACGGGATCTGGATGGTGCGCAGGGCCCAGAATTTCCCGGATACCAATCGCCAATTGCGCATGGCGTTCCACACCGAGAAGAAGTCTGCCCTGCTGTACAGCGCCTCAGAGATTGAAATCCTGGCCCCAGAAGAAATCGCTGCCCATCCTTTTCTCAGCAAGCTGGGACCAGATGTGGTCAATCCCCAAACGACCGAGGCTGAGGTGTTGGAACAGGTGAGGAGCGATCGCTTTCGCCGCCGCCGCTTTGCAGGCCTGTTGCTCAACCAACATTTTCTCTGTGGTCTCGGAAACTATCTACGGAGTGAAATTGCCTTTGTGGCAAGGGTCTATCCCAATAAACGACCGATGGATTGTACAGAGGAGCAGCTGGTGGCGCTGGGGCAGGCTGCGATCTCGCTATCTCGGCAATCCTATGAGACGGGCGGCATTACCAATGACTTGGCGATCGCGACAGAGCTGAAGGAGCGAGGCTGGCGTAGAAGGGACTATCGCCACTGGGTGTTTAGCCGAGCGGGTCAGTCCTGCCATGTTTGCGGGACAAAAATTGAAAAGGTCACTTTGGCAGGAAGACGAGCATATTTTTGCCCCTGTTGTCAGCCTGAGTAAGGGGGGCGATCTCTTCAGGCGGCGATGGCCTCATCCCAACTTCCACTGCTGCTTGCCGATGGACGCGCGTGAGCAAGTCATCGTTCTTCTCTGTCGTTCGCCTGCACCATGGAACAATGGGGCTGGCTGAATCTAGCCCAGATTTAGAACCCTCACTGAACGTTTCTATGTCCGCCGAGTCTTCGAATCTCCCAGTCCTCAAAGCCCTATTTGTTTCTACTTCCGTTGGGCCATTGGGCACAGGCATGGGCGGTGGGGTGGAGCTCACACTGGCAAATTTGGCTAAGGCGCTTCAGTTGCGCGGTCATCTGGTCAACGTTTTGGCTCCAATGGACTCAAGTTGCGATGGGCTAAATATTTATCAGGTGCCTGGACAACTCCAATCCACAGCCCAAGCCCAGGGACGGGCGGCTAAGGTAGAAATGCCTGCGGATGCTGTGATCGCCAATCTTTGGGAGCAGGCGCGGCAGATGCAGGGGGACTATGACATCATTCTCAATTTTGCCTATGACTGGCTGCCGCTGTATCTCACGCCTTTTTTTGAGACGCCCGTTGTCCATCTGATCAGTATGGGCTCGCTGACAGAAGCCATGGATTGCATTATTGAGCAAACCTTGGACCGCTTTCCCCATTGCATTGCAGTCCATAGCGGCATTCAGGCTGAGACGTTTGAGGCGATTGCTACGCAAGCTTCCGATGGAATCGCCCACTTCTCCCAGCGTTGCACCATCCTTGCCAATGGTTTTGACCTGTCTCGTTACCAATTCCAACCTAACGCTAAAGCTCAATTGGGCTGGGTGGGACGCATTGCGCCAGAAAAAGGCCTGGAAGATGCGGTGGCTGCGATCGCTCAAACCCAAACGCCGTTAAAAATATGGGGAGCCATGGAACACCCCGATTACTGGGCTGAGATCCAGCAGCGTTATCCCGATGCCCCTATCGAATACTGTGGCTTCCTTTCCACAGATGAATTGCAGCAGCAACTGGGATATTGTCAGGGGCTAGTGATGACGCCCAAGTGGGTGGAGGCCTTTGGCAATGTGGCGATTGAAGCTTTGGCTTGCGGCGTGCCCGTGATTTCCTATGGGCGGGGTGGACCGCTGGAAATTATTGAGGATGGGTTGACGGGGTACTTGGTTGAGCCCGATTCGGTGGAGGGACTGGTGGGGGCGATCGCAAAACTAGACCGCATTGACCGAGTCACCTGTCGTGCCCAAACGGAGGCAAAATATTCCCTTGCGGCTATGGGTGAGCGGACCGAAGCTTGGTTGCGCAAGAGTTTGGTCTAGGCTCTAATCCAGGATCTCGAAGCTAGTGACCTCAAAGACGGGGCCAATCATGGCCATCGTCATGACATCGCCCCGCACCTGCCCCGTGACCTTGGCCTGCTTGCCTTCCTGTTGGAGCTTGGGATCTGGGTCCAGCAGCTCATAGGTTTCATCTGCGGTGATCAAGGCCCAGGTATTCGGGCCAAAAGGCTTGCGTTCCAGCTTGCCTTCAAGGGTTTGAGTTGCCATGGGGAGAGATGCTCTATGTCAGAAAGTAATGATGCAACGTAGGGACATGCTTGAGTTCGATGAGAGGAATATATCCTTTTCTCATTCGGCCTAGGTGGGGTGAAGCCCACCCCCTCTTCCAGAGGAGCGGGAAAAAGCAAAGACTGAAATCCTCGTTTTTGCTTCAGGTTCCCTTGCTCCTTTAGGAGTAAGGGGTAGGGAAAGAGGTCGGCTGTTGGGCTGCCGAACTCAGACTGGCCATGGCATTGCCATGGCCAGTCTGATCACCCGCCTAGTCTATTCTTGCCTGGTGGCCAGCCTTACCAGCGCGTAACAAAGCACCGCATTCACCAGCAGATAAATCCGCGAAATAGGATGCGAGCCAAGCCAAACCAAATTGGGCATGAACAGGCCATACACCGTCAATGCCCCAGTCATTCCTAAGCCGCTACCCACAGCAAACCACTTGCCACTGGGATGACCTAGCAGAGCAGCCATCAATAGGAACGGCACCAAGGCGCTAGCTGTAATGGGATTCACAGCAAACCCGCCTCGGAAAACCGTGCCCCACTCCGCTATAGAGCTACCGATGAGGCGCAGCGGCCATTGGGGACAATCGGCAAAGTACAGCCCTTTGAAAAAGAACAGGCCACAGCTTCCCAGAACGACCCCGGCCAAAAGGCTCCAGCTCCAACGGCGCGGCAGTCCATCCTTCACCGTTGTGGACAGCACCCAGGCTAGACCCAGCATGAGTAGCTTGGGTAGTAACTGCATCGCTTGGGGATTAAACCGGAACAGCCAACGCCTAGAAGCAAAACTGCGATTGATATCTAGATGAACTGCCGCGTTCTGATTCGCAGCTAGGGAGACGGCAGCGGCGGCATTGAGCTGGCCAGCCCCAAAATTATTCAGCGGGTCTTTTTCGACTTTGGTGGCTGACTGGGTCAGGATGCGTTCAATTTGGTCTGGGTTTTGGATACCTTGGGCATGAATCAGCGCAGCGACACCGGCCACGTGGGGCGATGCCATGCTGGTGCCCTGGAAATATTCGAAGATGGACTTGCCCGTTTTGGCATCCACGGTGTTTTGCAAAATACCGGTGGTGCTATCGCTAGAACTCACCACTCCCCCCGGCGCAGCAATGTCCACCCCGGCACCGTAGTTGGAATAGCCTGCCTTTTGCCCATCCGGCCCCGTGGCAGAGACGGCAATGACATGGTTGTAGCGACCGGGGAACTCAGCGGCATTGCGACCGGCGTTACCGGCGGCGGCAACGATGGTGACGCCTTTGTTATGGGCGTAGGCGATCGCTTCGTCCATGGCTTCACTAAAGCCACCGCCACCCAAGCTCATGTTGATGACATCGGCCTTGTGATCCGCTGCAAACCGAATCGCCTCGGCAATGTCAGAGGTAGTGCCACCGCCACTGGCAGCCAAAACCTTGAGGGGCATGATGTTGGCTTCGTAGGCAATGCCTGCAACGCCATGATTGTTATTGGTGGATTGGGCAACGGTGCCTGCCACATGGGTGCCATGACCATTATCGTCGCTGGCATCCCGGCGATCGTTAACGAAGTCGTAGCCCCCGACAAGGTTGGTTTTTTTGAGGTCGGAGACGCGGCTTACGCCGGTATCAATCACTGCGACGGTGACGCCCTTGCCACGACTGGTCTGCCAGGCTTCGGTCATGCCGATGCTCTTGAGGTTCCACTGGCGACTGAAGTCCGGGTCGTTGGGTGCGAAGGAAGCCTTGTAGTTGTAGTTGGGTTCGATGTATTCCGTGGCTTTGCTCAGGGCTGAGACGCGTAGGGCCTTGAGCAGAGACTGATCGCCCTCGACGATGACGAGGTGATCATCCAGGGAGAACTCACTGTTGTAGCGAGGCTTCAGCTTGAAATCGTTGCTGAGACTGGCTAAATCCTGCTCCAACTGGCTTTCGCTAATATCCTCTCGAAAATCTAAAACAATCGAGCTGAATTCGCCCTGACTTTCTAAGCCATGAAAATTAAAAAGCGCCCAACCTATGCCACATAGGAAGAGCAGGAGCAGTGCCAAACGCTTCATCTTGTCTCAGTTGCTGGGGAGTGATTTGAACCTAACAAATAGAACAACAAGCTCTCTCCCTAAAAATCGGGAAAATCAGGCTTTGCAGCCAACTTCATTGCAAAAAATTCACGATTTGGGTTTTACCTTCCCAGAATTTAATTTCGTCTTAGCGTTTAGCCCTGGACTTTGCTGGGGTAACACCCTGCTTCACGGATCTCACTAAACTGAAGCTGAAGCCCATTGCGATTTCCCCTGACTATGCTCCTCGATGCCACCCAGCGCACCAAGCTGGATCCCAGCAATGATTTGCTGTTTTATGATGCGCCCCGCTTTGTGACCCATGTGGACGAGGGTTTTATTGCTCAGTTAACGGAGCTATATGGCGCTCATCTCTCTCCCCATACTCGTGTCCTCGACATGATGAGTAGCTGGGTGTCTCACTTACCGTCGGAGATAACCTTTGACCATGTGGAAGGCCATGGCATGAATGCCGAGGAGTTAGCTCGCAACAAGCGGTTGGACCATTACTTTGTCCAGAACCTGAATGAAGATCCCAAGCTGCCCTTGGAAGACAACAGCTTTGATGCAGTGCTGAATACCGTTTCAGTCCAGTACTTGCAGCAGCCCGAACTCGTCTTTGCCGAGGTGCGGCGGATTCTTAAGCCCGGCGGGATCGCAATCTTTAGCTTTTCTAATCGCATGTTCTATCAAAAAGCGATCGCGGCCTGGCGAGATGGCTCCGAAGCAGATCGAGTGGAGTTGGTGAAGCAATACTTTACGCAGACGCCAGGCTTTAGTGAGCCAGAAGTTCAGTCTAAGACGGGTGGGGCCAGTGCCATTTTTCAGATGTTTGGCTTGCCTGGCGGTGATCCCTTCTATGCCGTGATGGCACAGGCGGTGTAGGAGTCTCCAAAACCCAGATTAAGGACAAAACAATCGAATTCTAAAGGGATCAGCCCAGGGGAAATTCATCGGTTACACTGCAACCCTGAATGGCAAGGAGTCGATGCGAATATCCTGCTGTTTCATCTCTGCTCGGAGTCAGTCTTATGGCTGATTTTGTAACAGTCAGATTTGGCCACATCCCTTTGGTAACAATCCGAGGCGCTGGAGCCAGATCGTTTCTCTGGAGAACCCTATGCAGTTGGTCCAAGGCTTCGATTTGCGTCATCTGCGGGGAGATTTTTTTGGTGGCTTAACGGCGGCGGTCGTTGCCCTACCCTTGGCTTTGGCGTTTGGTGTTTCTTCTGGGCTGGAAGGAGGCGCGATCGCCGGCCTGTATGGCGCTATTTTTGTTGGTTTTTTTGCGGCTTTCTTTGGGGGAACTCCCTCTCAGGTTTCCGGCCCAACCGGCCCCATGGCAGCCTTCATGGCGAATACGGTCCTAGCGGGACTCGTCGCGCTTCATCCCGACGAGCCCTTGCGAGCTGTGGCCCTCGCCTTTGCTGTGGTCATCCTGGCAGGGCTGTTTCAAATTCTTTGTGGTGTCTTGCGCCTGGGCAAGTACATCACCTTAATTCCTTACACCGTGATTTCGGGCTTTATGTCCGGTATTGGGGTGCTGATTATCGTGCCTCAGTTGGTTCCCCTCCTAGGCCTGGATTTTAAGGGAACCGTTTGGGAAACGCTTCAGGCTTTGCCAGGACTCATCCCCCAGACGAATCTAGCAGCGATTGGCTTGGGGATTTTGACCCTGCTCATTGTTTTTTGCTCCCCGGCTCGCCTCAATCGAATTGTGCCTGCCCCACTCCTAGCCCTCGTCATTTGCACGCTTGTTTCCCAGAGCTTGCCGGGCGCGGAGAGCTTGCCTCGCATTGGCGAGATCCCGTCAGGCCTGCCCACGCCTCAGTTTCCCAAAGTGGGCTGGGAGGATGTTAAGCCGCTCTTGAGTTACGGCATCATGTTGGGGACCTTGGGGGCGATTGATTCGCTTTTAACTTCTCTCGTTGCCGATAATATTACTCGCACTCAGCATGACTCTGACCGGGAACTGATTGGTCAGGGGATTGGTAACTGTATTTCTGGTGCGATGGGGGGCTTGCCTGGAGCAGGGGCCACCATGCGCACCGTGATTAATTCCCAAGCGGGTGGAAAAACTCGCCTGTCTGGCATGTTCCATGCCGTTGTCTTGCTGATCATCACCCTCGGGGCAGGCGGGTTAACCTCTGCCATTCCCTTAACGGTGTTGGCAGGCATCTTAATCAAGGTGGGGGTGGATATTATCGACTGGGGCTTTTTGCTGCGAGCCCATCGTATTTCCTGGAGAGCCACGGGGATTATGTATGGGGTCATGTTCTTGACGGCCTTTGTCAATCTGGTCTTGGCCGTGGGCGTGGGTATGTTCGTGGCTAATGTTCTGACCCTGCAAAGCCTGACTGAGTTGCAGATGGAGCAGGTCCGGGCCGTGACTGATCCGGCGGATGATGAGCTGTTGAGCGATCGCGAGCGAGAACTGCTCGGTGATGCCCATGGCCGCATCATGCTGTTTCGTCTAGGTGGCCCCATGAGCTTTGGCGCAGCTAAGGCCATTTCTCGTCGCATGGCCATTGTCAAAGACTATGACGTGCTGATTCTGGATGTGAGCGATGTGCCCCTGCTGGGGGTGACGGCTTCCTTGGCGATCGAAACCATGGTTAAAGAAGCTCGTTCTAAGAAGCGGGAAGTCTTTTTGGTGGGAGCCACAGGTCGTATTCGCCGCCGCCTTCAGCGTTTGCGCGTGATGGAGCTATTGCCCCCCAGCCATCAAATGGATTCTCGTCTTGTGGCCTTGGAGGCGGCGGCGGCTTCGTTGCAGGAGTTGCCGAGTAGCGCAGCGAATGTGGCGAGTTTATAACCGCTTCTTCTGAGGTTGGGATGATAGGGATGACAGTATTCACCCTTGTAGCCTGGGTTCAACTTCATCAATCGAATCGCGCCTAGATTGTTCACGATAGAGCGACTTTTTGGCTTGATTCACCGTGATATCTACAATTGGAGCTGTGACAAGGGCTTCTCTGGAATGCTTGGACTGGGTGTGGGGTCTCACCCCTCTCAAAAAAATAAATCAGCTTTGAGGTTGACGTTCAGTCAATGAAGACTGCTCCATCACTTTTCTTCAGCAATATTCTTGCATCTATAAGTAAAGTAAATCCTTATGGGGTGAGGGGTGAAGGCATTTTAAAACGGCTTCATTTGCCCCTACAGTGAAGCCAAGTTAAACGACTCTGGATTTTTGCTTTTTTTTGCAAGCCGCAGAGTTCGTTTTTTGTCCCCTGTTGTCATAGGCATTTCGTTGGCCCTTCGTCGGTTCATGGAAGTAACTGGTGTTGTGTTTAGGCAATTTGCCATCTACCCGAAGGCTGTGACCCTTGAAATTCAAACGTCACCTCCAGCGCTACCTTCACAAGGTTCGTTTCCCCCTAGTTGCTTTAGCGCCCATTAGCTTGATGGCTTTGGGGTGGTCTAGCCTGGTCGAAGAAAGTAAGGTCCTGGAAAATAATACGGTTTCGATTTATCAGCAGGCTCAGCTGGAGGTCGTTAGAGGTGCTGCCCGTTCTGCAAGCCTATATGTGGAACAGCAGCTGGAGCAGAATCCTGAAGCAGCATTGGCTGATATCGAACAAGAGCTGCTGGAAAAATTTGTTGCGCCTTTGGGAGTGGGGGAGCTAGGCGATGCTTGGATTTATGCGCCGACCCATGTGGTTTTTGATCGAAGCGAGGATTTTCCTGAAGCCTATCGCGGGAAGAGCATGGCGGAGATCTTTGCCATGCAGCGTATTAATGGTGCTTCTCACTACGAGGATATGACGGCTTCTGTTATGGCCGCACAGGAGGGCGTCGATTGGTATATCTGGGAGCCTCAAAAGGCTATGGGGTCGACTGCCTGGTGGGAGCCCTTTACCCAGGATGCTGGGCGCGAGATTGCAGCTTGGACTCCGGTTGAGGTCTTTTCGGGGACTGAAGCAGAGCAGACTTGGACGATTGGGATCTCTGCAATGTTGCCGGAACTTATGCGAGCCAATGGGACCTATGGTCAAATCCAATCGAGTATAGGCGTCATGCTGGGCCTGAGTGGCTTGGCTGGCAGTATGATTTGGTTGCTGTGGCGCAGTGAATGTAATCGCCGCGATCGCAACCAAGAGATTCATCGTCTGGCCTATGCTGATATGTTGACGGGCCTTGCCAATCGTCGCCAAATGTACGCTGTGGGCGATCGCATTTTGGCCGATGTGGATCGCTGTGAAGACCTGGCGTTAATCTACCTCGACCTCAATGGTTTTAAAGATGTGAACGATAGCTTGGGGCACGACCTGGGCGATTCATTATTGATTGAGGTGGGTCGTCGTCTAAAGGATTGTTTGCGGCAGCAAGATTTGGTCGCGCGACTGGGGGGAGATGAGTTCGCCATTTTGCTCCATCCTCGCTCTTTGGATGATGCCAAGGTTGTTGCCGAGCGCATGCTTCAGCGGTTGCGTCACCCCTTCCATCTCAAGGGCAAAAGTATTTTGATTGGTGCCAGCTTGGGCATTGCCCCGGTGAAGGGGGCGGTACGGGGGCTAAACTTTAGCCAGCTGCTGACCCAGGCAGATATTGCGATGTACCAGGCTAAGCAGCAGGGGAGTGATGCTGTTGTGGTGTTTGGAGAGGAAATGCAGCATGCGGCGATCGCTCGACTCAATTTAGAGATGGACCTACGCCAAGCAATTCCCAGCGGTGAACTGCGCCTGCACTATCAGCCTATTTTCCCCTTGAGTGATGTTGAGGAGACAACTGTGCCCCAGGCGTTCGAAGCCTTGGTTCGCTGGCAGCATCCCCAGCGTGGCTTACTGTGGCCCCAGGATTTCTTGCCCGAAGCTGAGAACATTGGTCAGCTAATTGATATTGATCGTTGGGTGATGCTCCAGGCTTGCCAAACTCTCGCCCAATGGCAGCCTGATTTGGACGATGACAATCCCTTGGGAATTCATGTCAACCTCTCCCGCATTAGTTTAGCCCAGCCAGACTTGGTGCCTTTTGTTCAAGGCTTGTTAATTCGGTATGAGCTTCAGCCCCATCGACTCACCTTAGAAATCCTGGAAGAGACGATCATTGATGAGGCTCCGATTCTGGAAGAAAACCTCCATGCCTTGCGAGCATTAGGTGTGCGATTAAGTTTGGATGACTTTGGTACGGGCTACTCCTCCTTGAGTTATCTTCACCGTTTGCCCATCCATGGCATTAAAATCGACCGTTCCTTTGTGTCTCACATGCAAGATAGTCGAGAAAACGAGGAAATTATTCGCAGTATTGTTGCTTTAGCCCAGAGCTTAGGCTTGGAGACGGTGGCCGAGGGGATTGAGTTTGATAAGCAACTGAGCCACTTGAAAGCCCTCAAATGTACTTATGCCCAAGGTCGTTTACTGTCCGATGGTGTGGACCGTGAGGCTGCTCGGGCGATGGTTCTTGAAGGAGCGTTGGGATCTTGATGCTTTGAGAAGGGGGCCAGGTCTGTGCTGTGCTTTCGCGCAGTAGAGCCTGGGCTCTTAGCTGGGCGATTGTTCGGTGGTTACTGGGCGCGTTGCCAGGTGCGGACAAGTTCGCGGATGCTGTCTTCGGAGGGGGCGGTTTGAGCTTGATTGGCGGGGGTGATCGCAGCACCGGGAATGTTTTCTCCCCAAGGGCTATCGGTCACGGTTGCCAGGTTGATGCTGTTATCGATGGGACGAAAGCCATGCTGAATAAAGACTTCCTGTTGCTGGACTTCGGTTAGGTAGCTCAGAAATTTCTGGGCGGCCTCGGCTTCGCGGCGATCCACATTGCGTTTAACTACGGCAGCAGTGGCCTGGGTTTCAATGGTGGGGGAGAGGTAATAGATTTGGTAAGGCTCGCGACGGCCCTGGGCCGATTGCTCCCAGCGGTGCAGGGCTATGCTCTCGTAGACGGTGGCCACATCCGCATCGTTGGGGCCGCGAGCGATGAATTCTTGCAGCAGAATATCCGTGGAGCGAGGGGGCTGGTAGACAGATTGCTTGATGCTGCTGAACAGAGTCTGAACTTCGCCCTGGTTGAAGAGACTGTTGCTGATGCTACTGTTGCCTGCTGTTGCCTGAGCCCATAGACTGAGGGTGAGTTGACCGGAGTTGGAGCGGGTGGGGTCGGTGGTGAGGAAGTCGAAGCTGCCCCAGTTGGTCTCGCCGCCGAGCTTATCCCAGGTTTTGGCTTCCATAGCCTCTCCTAGGCGATCCCAGTTGAATTGGCCGCTGGGAAACAGGACTTTTCCCCGTTGGGGCCAAGCGATCGCGACAAGCTGTGTCTTAGCGATTGCTCGTGGTGCCTCGTAGAAAGCATCATTCTGGTTCTGAGCCTGCCAGCGGTTAGATAGTTCGTTGAGCAACTCTCCGTTGGCGGGCATGAGGATGGTGGGTTCAAAGTCGTTTTTGTCGTCCACATAACGATTGACCATATCCTGGGAGCCTTGAAACTTTAGTTCCACTGCCACATTGGGGTTGGCTCGCTCAAAGCTTTTCTCTAGGAGCATAAGGGGCTCTTGGAGTTCGCTGCCTGCAACGACAGTGATGATTTGGTTACCGCCGGGACCGGGATAGAAGGCGATCGCCAAGGAGGCTGCTGCAATGCCAAGAGAAATAAGGGTTCGCGTGGATTTTGAAGACATGGGTTGTTCGTTGTTTTCTCTGACTGCTTCAGCTCTATGTCTGAGGTTTAGGCCACGAGCAGTTCGACATTTTCCTGGAAGCTGCTGAACTCATCGCTGAGGGCTCGCAGCTCTGTGGTCTCACTGGTGCTGCTTAGGTCCGCCGTGCGCAGTTTGTTCTGCAACTGCTGGAGCGTTCCGGCTGCATTGGAAATCAGCGTTGACAGGCTGACCACCTGGGCTTGGCGAGCGTCTTCTCCTTCTTTGGCCAGATTTAGGTTGCGCTCCAGGCTATCAATCAGGGTTTGCCATTGGGCTTTAGCAGCCCCGGAGCTTTTATTTCGCTTAGTCTTAGCTTCTTTGATTTGTTGGGTCAGGTCTTCTGCGGAGAGCAGAGACTTGCCTCCGCCGAGGCGTTTGCCCAGCTGCTGAATTTTTGTGGGCAACTCCTGGGTGCGATCGCAGGCATATTGCACCGCCCCCATCAGCTCCATTTGGGATGCCCCCGTCAGTCGCTCCGTGGCCTCATCTCGCAGCGCCACCGCCTGCTCCGCTAAGCTTTTCCCTTTTTTGTAAAGCGCCTTGATTTCTGCCTCCAGCTTGGGATCTTCCAGCTCAATGCCAGCTTCTGGCTCATCTTTCTGGCGGATCGCAGCGGTACCGATAGAGGTGGCGATTGCCACGGGCACTGCCACCAGGCTTGGTAAGCGAACCAATCTGACGCCCAGCACCAGTACAATCCCACCCGCCAAAACCGCCAGCGGGTAGTGAAGTGGATTAGTCAATTTCAAAGCCATCGTTTATGCCGTGATGTTTGCGATCGCGCAACAATATCCAACCACCGTAGGGGCGGGTTCAGCCCCCATTTCTCCCGAAGCACCCCAAATCAAAAACGAAACCCGCCCGGCTTAGCCCCAAGCCCCAGCGAAACCGACCTGGCCCAAACCCAAGCCCCAGCAAAAAACGCCCGGTTCGAGCAAGAGGCACCCAAGCATAAACCATAAAACAGAAGCTACTGCCGTAGAGGTAAGAGGGGCGGGTTTTGATTGGGATATTTCTGGTGGGTGACAACCTTTGTCGCTAAACCCGCCCTTACGGTCTTCTGGGGGGTGACAACTTTTGTCGCTAAACCCGCCCTTACGGCTTTCTGGTGGGCGATGGGCATTAGTTCAAAACCATCCTTGTCTAAAACTCCAGTTGTAAATCTGCCATTAATTGGGAAATCGTCGCTGGGTCACCCTTCTTAAAATAGCCCCCATTGAGCTGGGCAATCTGTTCCAAAGCCCCCGCATTGTAATCACCTTCCCCGCCATAGCCCACTGTGAAAAAGGCAATGCGATCGTCACTACCAAAGCCGCTGGTTTGCAGCTGACTTTCCAAGTCTGTCAGGCTAATGGTGGAGCCAGAGTCATTGCCATCCGTCAGCACCAGCACCGCGTTAATTGCCTCGGGCTTGGGATTTTCCTGGAGCCAGTTACGGGCTTTGAGCGCTGCATCGTAGAGGCGGGTGTCGCCATCGGCCTGGAGATTACCGATAAATTGAAGGCCAGCAGATTGTCCCGCTGCATCGCCCGTAACCAAAACCGGCTCTCGGACTTCGCCATCAAAGTCGATTAAGGCAATTTGGTCCTTCGGCCCCAGGCTATCCACATAGGTCTTGAGCGTGTTTTGGACAGCGGCCATCTTTTCCCCGCGCATGGAGCCGGAGCTGTCGACAACGACGACAACTTGGGAGGGCTTCTTGGCCTCTAGGGACCAGGCTTGGACCATAGCAGTTACGACGTCAGACTTGGGGATGCGGTAGGAGTCGTAGCTGGCGTTGGGGTCTACGCCAAAGCTAGCGCTGAACTTGGGGCCAAGGTCTACGCCTGCGACGCCGGGACGGAGGCCTAGGTTGGTGGCGATCGCCTGCACTTGGGGAGACCTTAAATAGTCCAGCACCTGCTCTGCAGCTTCCTTCTCCTGGGCACTCACCCAGGGCGCATTGGGCAAAATTCCCCGCATGTTCGAAGTGAACGTTGCCTTGGGATAAACCGCGACATACTTGGTGCCCCCTGGCTGGGCGTTGCTATTGGCGGTAATCACAGAAGACTCATAAACCGACCCCATGGAAGCCCAAAAGGGGCCGTTTGCCACCATGGATTTTGCCAGGGAGCTGGTGGAGGTGCCGTAGCGAGTAATCTTGCTTTGAATTTGCGAAACCTTGCCTTGGTTCGCCTGGATATCCGCTGGGGTCAATTCTTCTGGACGCTTGCCCGAGACCGCTGCAAATTGAGCCGTTAGGGTTTGCAGGCCGGAGTTAGAACGGGTTGGGGCAGTATGAACGTAGTGAATTGGCAAAGCTGGACTAGCAGCATTGAGATCTTGATGGGTGCTCGCTGTGACCAACGCTTCGAAGGGCTTCTCCGTTTGCTTCAAACCCTCTGCCAATTCCTCCGTGGTCATAAAGACCATGGGGCTATTGGCAAGCAGGGGAGCGTCAGTAATGGCGGGAATGTAGTTTTGCCCAGGGAAAAGTTGTTCGACTCGCTGAACCAGCTGATCTTGATAAATTTCACCATCTACAGAAATCAAGGTGGGAAACTCAGGAGCATCAGTCTGGATCTGGCCACTTTGGAGTTGTTGGGCCAGGGTGGCTACTTCGGTTACGACATCGCCGCTGCCTTTGGCCTCGCAGGTGAGATTGAAGCGATCGCCACTCCCAGTCTTTGGACTCGTCGCATTTAGCTGTTCCGCCGCCTGGTCACAAAAATCATGTAACGCGCTGCCCACCAGCATCTTGACTTCAAAGCCTGGGCCGCTATATCCGCCCTCCCCAATGCTCGAAGAACCGCCGCAACTGCTGAGCAATAGTCCTACTCCCGCTGCTAGACCTATAGGCCCAGCAGCGGGAGTTGAAGGGCGTGCGAAATTGGGAGAAGTCATATCAGGGCTGGGGGAAGACGGGTGAATACCTATGGTCAAAGTACCCTCGGGCAAGGGGTTGCTCAACAACGGGGGAGTTCCAGGACAACCTTGTAGAAGTTTATGCTGCAATACCTGTAGGGACTTGGAGTGACTATAGACCTGCCAACTCATCGAACATGCCTTAACAAGGGCTAAACTCACGGAAAATTAGAGCCACAAATCCATAGGGGTGATGGTTTGCCCTTCAAGAATAGAGGCAACTATTCCGCAATTTAGAGAAAATTCAATCGCTAATTTCAGTTTTTGCAACAAATCACAGACATGTATCAAAAAATCTGGGAGTCTTCTTAAATCATCGCTAAATTTAATCCAGGAGTGAGCAACTGCTTGTCATACTGACCTATTCGCTTCTCCCGCCGAGGCATGGTTTAGGTTTCGTTGCCATCGTCTCCATCCTGGCCCTTCCTACGTTCTTGTCTTGCCATCTACGCTGGTCTAGCCCTTCATGATTACCCTGACCCAAACACCGAAGACTCCCCTACGTGTCCTAGAACGTTGCACTATTGGTGGTTCAGTTGAGCCGCAACGGGCTGGCGAGAGCGTGCTCATTTCCATCGCCGATAACCCGGTGGTGGCGGCGTCACGGGTGGGCAAAGATGGCCAATGGAAGGTTGACTTAGCGTTTAAGCAACCCGGCACCCAGCAGGTCAAAATCCACATCGCTTCAGACTCTGCGCCCCTAACATTGCCCGTTGTGAATCGCGATGGCAGCCCTGCTGCTGCAGAAACGTCTTCCTCTTCTAATGGAGCTGGTTCTATGGTTCTTGCCGCTACCCCCCAGGTCGAAGCCAAGCTCTCTGCGGGCCATCCCACCCTGGCTCAGCTTGTGCGCCAAGCTCATGATAGTGACTATTCCGATGTCCATATCGGCGTGGGCCGCTCTCCCCGTTTCCGCAGTCAGGGCGTGATTGCCACAACGGAACACCCCGCCACAGATGAAGCATCATTCCGCAGCTGGCTGAAGGAAATCCTCTCTGACGAAGACATCGCCCGATTTGACGAGACGATGGATTATGACGGTGCTGCCCAATACGATTTTGTGCGAGTTCGCGTCAACCTCTTTATGTCGATCAAAGGCCCCTCCATGGTGCTGCGTTTGATTCCTCTGACGCCTCCCGTGCTGGATAACCTCGGTTTCCCCGAAATCTTCCGCGATATCTGTTTCATGAACCAGGGCCTAGTGCTGGTGACAGGGCCTACTGGCTCGGGTAAGTCCACCACCCTGGCGGCCATGGTGAACGAAATTAACAGCACCATGCCGAAGCACATCGTCACGATTGAAGACCCGATTGAATTTGTCCATGGGGAAGACAATAAGTCGGTGGTGAGTCAGCGGGAAGTGGGCATTCATACGAAGCAGTTTAATCGGGCGTTGAAGGCGGCCTTGCGGGAAGACCCTGATGTGATTCTGATTGGTGAGATGCGCGATCGCGAAACTCTCTCCACCGCGATGAAAGCAGCTCAAACCGGCCACTTGGTTTTCGGTACTCTACACACCAACAGCGCAGTCAAGACCCTAGAACGCATCCTCGACCTGTTCGAGCCTGACGAACGGGACTCCGTTCGCAAGGAAATGGCTGAGACCTTGGCCGCAATCATCGCCCAGTCCCTGTTGCCCACCACCGATGGCAAACGCTGCGTCATTAGCGAGGTTCTGATCAACAACGACACCATTCGCGACTTCATCCACCGCGATGAGACCGATGAAATTGAAGCCCAGCTCAAAGATGGTGCCTTCTACGGCATGAACACCCGTAACCAATCCATCTTCAAGCTATTTGAAGAAGGTCGCATCACCGAAGAGACAGCTTTGGAAGCCTCTCTCAAGAAGTCGGAAATGGCGATTATGCTGCGCGGCGGCATGGTCTAAACCGCAATCGAGGGGAGCTGAGGATTGATACCCCAGCCCGAACATGGTTGATTGGTAGGGACAGGTCATATTGATCTGTCCCTAACCTTGTTTTGGACGTCCATGAGTCGCGATCTATTTGCCCGTGCTGCCCTGGCACAAGTTCCGAAGCTGCTGACCCTATTGGACCGCAATCCCCATAGCCCGACCTATGGCTGCTTCGATCGCAACTTCTGGCAATACAAGATCATTGACTTCCCCAGTGGGATGTCCCAAGAGTTCGTCTGGCCCCTAGCCCTAGTCCACAGCCTGGACCTGCCAGACAACCCCTACTACCAGCAAGAATCCATCCGTAACTGGGTCGAGGCGGGCATCCTATACGCCGCCAAAAGCGCTCACAAAGACGGCTCCTGTGATGACTACTTCCCCTTTGAGCGGGCGGGCGGTGCAGCAGCCTTCTCGCTTTTGGCATGCATAGAGGCCTATCGCCTACTGGGCTTAGAAAACCAGACTGCTCTTGAGTTCTTCGAGCTACGAGCCAACTGGCTAGCCCACCACAACGAGAGCGGCCAACTCACCAACCACCAGGCGCTGATCGTCCTGTGCCTAGAGCTACTGGGCGATTTGCTCAAGACGGAGCAGTGGGTGGAGGCGCGGGAGTCTCGCCTGGAGCGCGTGTTGTCTTGGCAAAACCCCGAGGGCTGGTTCCAGGAATATGAGGGCTGCGACCCCGGCTACCATTCCCTCACGGTCTCTTGCCTCGCCCGCATCTATGAAATTCGGCCTGATCCCCGCGTGAAAGTGGCCCTGACGAAGGCGGTGAAGCTAGCTGCGGAGTTTGTTCACCCCGACGGCAGTTACGGCGGCGAATATGGCAGCCGCAATACCTATAACTTCTTCCCCCACGGCTTTGAACTGGTGGGGCGTTGGCTACCGGAGGCGCTGCAAGTCAACGATGGCTTCCTGAAAAGCTTGGCCAACGATTGCGGCCCCTGCTACACCGATGACCACATTGTGGGCCATCACACCTGGAACTACCTGCTAGCTTGGCAGGACTTTGTCGCGGCTCGTCCCCCCCGAACGCCTCGTCCTCAGGGCCGGGTCTGGCTCCCTGAGGCGAAGCTGCTGATTGATCGGCGCGGCACAACTGAGCTGTATATGGCGCTGAACAAGGGCGGTGTGTTTAAGCTATTCCGCGATGGCAAGCTGGTTCAGTCGGATACGCAGTTTTCTCTACAACTAAAGCAGGGTGGCAAGCTCAAGAATGCTGTGGGTCACTTGGTGGAGGAGTATAACCTCAAGCTGGAAGACGACAGCATTGTGATTCAGGGGGCCTTGGGCTGGGCGAAGCAGAAGCAAATGACGCCGCTGAATCTGATGATTTTGCGAGTGGTGATGCTTACGGTGGGGCGTTTCTATCCCAACCAGGTGCGGAAGCTTTTACAAAAGATGCTGATTACTGGCAAGGATTCTGCGCCGTTTAAGTTTGTGCGGCAACTGAAGTGGCAAGGTGATAGACAGACTGGAGCTTGGACGGTGATGGATGAGCTGAAGAGCGATGCCTGGGACCGAGTTGAGTCGGCGGGCATTGGCGGTGACCAGACTTCGATTTATGTAGTGATGAGCCGGACGTTTCAGCGGGGGCAGCTTCAGCCCTGGTTGGACCTGACGGAGAAGGCTACAGCTTTACAGGCTGGGCAAATCCTTAAGCTGGAGCGCAAGCTATGAGGTGATGGTTAGAATATCCATAGCGATGAGGTTTTGCCCATGAGTCCAAGGGAACTGCTGCTCAAAGAAATTGAGCAAATGCCTGATGCGATTGTGCAGGCACTGCTAGATTTTTTGATGTTGCTCAAGCCATCCGTTCAAGGCGATCGCTCCTTGGGGGAAACCGCAGTGGAAGGTGATAGTCATGCTGCTGTGCCTCAAGCCTCCAACATGAATGCTGCCCCCGGTCAGCCCCTTGTTGACTTATTTTTGAGCGCTCCTTTAGGGGATAAAGACCTCATACTCAGTCGCGATAAGACCACTGCGCGTGATGTCTTTACGCCATGAACTATCTGCTCGATACCTGTGTGGTTTCGGAATTGGTGAATAAATCCCCCGATGAAAATGTTGTGGACTGGCTGAGGACGACTCCGCCTGAACAGGTCTATCTCAGCGTAATCACGATTGGAGAAGTGAGAAAGGGAATTTCGAGGCTGTCCGAGTCCAAGCGAAAGAAAGCACTTTCGACATGGCTGGATGATGCTTTGTTGAATGGATTTGAAGGCCGAATAATCGCTTTAGATGTCGAGATTAGGCTAGTTTGGGGCGATTTGCTCGCTAGGCTTGAGCAACGTGGTCGCCTTCTGCCTGCCATAGATTCATTACTTGCTGTTGTAGCTTTGCAGGGAGATTATCAGTTGGTCACTCGGAATCTGAAGGATTTTGTGGGGACTGGTGTCGCTTTGCTGAATCCTTGGGACTGATTCATAGCCGTCACGATCGCTCCTGTTCCTTCGCTAAACTGGGCCTACTGCTTCAGGCTTGTTCGCCATGTACGACCCGTCACCCCAGCGCGGCCCTCAAACACCGGGTGAAAAGCTATTTGTGCGTTTGCTGGTCATGGGGCTGGTTTGCTTTCTGCTGGTAGAACTAGCCCAAGACTTTACGCCGGTAAAGCTTAGTGTCCTCTTCTTTTTCCTGTTTTGGTGTCCATTGCTGGTGCTGCATGAGGCGGGCCATGCCTTGATGGCAGCTGGCTTGGGCTGGTCCGTGGAGCAGATTGTGATTGGTATGGGGGAACCGCTGAAGCAGTTCAAGCTGGGGGCGGTGGATGTGGAATGGCGGATGTTGCCGATTGAAGGCTTTGTCCGCTGTCGTCCGAAGAATTTGGAGCTGTCGCGCCTGAAGAATGCCCTGGTGTACTTTGCGGGGCCAGGGATTCAGATTGCTTTTGCTGGGCTGATTTTGCTCGCGCTAGGCCCTGAACAACTCTTGCAGCGGAGCAACGAGATTCGCTTGATTGCAGTGCAGGCTTTGGCGGCAGCTAGTTTCGTATCTGGCGTGATTAATTTGATTCCGTTTTCAGCAGAGACACCGGATCGAAAGATCGTGAATGACGGTTTGGGGATTTTGTTGGCGTTGTTTACACCGAAGGAGCAGTATCTGGCTCAGATGCGGGCGATGCTCGCGGAGCCTCATGAGCAACAGCGCTAGGGGAAATATTTTGAAACTGGCCTATTTACTGGCGAGGGCAAATTCACAATGAGATAAAGCCATCCTCAATCTTCTGACTTGCAGAGCGCATGGGCGGAATTTAGGGGGTGAGGCGTGATGTTGTTTGAGGATTGCGATGGCGCTTTCTCCGCTCACCCGCTTCTCTTTCTTCGCAATTAATGGTTTTTGCCCAAACACAAGATTCACAGATCCCCCTTAACATCACGCCCAATCCCGATGAATCTACCATCAGTAAATTGCTCAACTGGATCGTGGATGTGGGCATCAACGGTTTTGGCTTTTTGCCCTCGGCTCAGGTGGTTGCAGAGAAGCATTTGGCCAAATCCAAGAGCCGAGAGGATGCGATTAATTCGGTGATTAATCGGCGTTGTTTCCAGGCGGCGGGGACCGGTTTTGTAACGGGATTAGGTGGCATGGCGGTTTTGCCATTGGCCTTGCCTGCAAGTTTGGCCAGTTCCTATGCCCTGGCGGCGAATAGCATTGCAGCGGTGGCTTATTTGCGAGGCTATGACATTGATTCGGGGCGAGTGCGGTCGATGGTGTTGCTCTGTTTGCTGGGGAGATCGGCGGAGCGGGTGCTGAAGACGGCTGGACTCCAGGTGACGAAGAAGCTGACTCAGCAGGCGGTGAAGGCGATTCCGAGCAAAGTTTTAGTGGAGATTAATCGACGAATTGGCTTTCGGCTGGTGGCAAAGGCGGGAGAGAAGGGCATGGTGAATGTTGTGAAGCTGTTGCCCATTGCCGGTGGTGTTGTGGGGGCTGGCATCGACGGGCATTTTGTCCGGAAGGCTGGTCTGACTGCCAAGAAGCTGTTGACCTAAGGGAGAGAGGCCAGCCTTTACTCATGGATGCGTGAGCGCATGGGACGGCATTGTTTTGAACTTCATAGCTCTGCTCAAAGCCTTCATGCCAATGCGATCTTGCTATGGCATGGTGCCCAGACATAGAGGAGCAGCAGCTGGCTTCGTCGTTGGCAGAGACCAGCAGGACAGCCGCACGAACTCTATGTCATTTCAATGAGTGATGGACAAATGGATTCCACTGTATCCGCTCACTTGATGCGTTCTTGGGGGTGGAGACTTGATGAGTTCTGGTCACCCATATATTCCTCCAACGTAAACGAATCCACTTGAATTGCATCATTGCGCGCGATCGCCGCTGCACAGGCCAAATCCGACTCACCGCCCGTAATCAACCCAGCTCTCAACCCAGCCTCAACCCACTCTTCCGTATGGCTCTGCTTGGGCAGCACACCCTCGCGGCTGGCCTGCTTGAGCCGTTGCATAATCGGCGCAGCAGCCATGGTTAAGCGGAAGGCTTTCTCCAGGCGATGGAGAGATTCACCCTCTTCGACTGGAATGTAGATGCCATGGGTTAAGTGCTCGCGCGCTTCAACCGGGGATTGCATTAGCTGGGCAATTTCGTGAGTGAGGGCATCACCGGGCATTTCACCCACCGGACGCATCCGCCAGAGCCAACGCACCGGCCCTCGCATCGCCCAGCCCCACAGCGGAATCTCCATATTCTGCAAAATGCCATCCACCGCGACCTGAACCTGGGCCAGGGCATATTGCAACGACCAATGGACCAGCGGCAGGTCCGATTCCTGACGCCCCTCCGCTTCGTAGCGTCGCAGCGCTGCCGTACCCAAATACATCCAGGACAGCGCATCGGCAAAGCGCCCGGTCAGGGTTTCCCGTCGCTTGAGCTTGCCGCCCAAGAACAGCATCGCCACATCGGTGAGGAAGGCAAACATCGCCGAAGCCCAGGCCAGCTTGCGGTAATACCGCGCCGTCGGTCCCGCCACCGGGGCCGCAGCCAACCGTCCGCCCGTTAAGCCGAGGACTAGAGCCCGCACCTTGTTATGGGCGAGGTGAGCGAGATGGTTCCACAACAGTTTGTCAAAGGCTTTGACATCATTCTGCTCTAGGGCCTGGATTTCGTCATAGACATAGGGATGGCAGCGGATCGCGCCTTGACCGAAGATTATGAGCGATCGCGTCAGAATATTCGCCCCCTCCACCGTGATAGGGATCGGCATGGCCGTATACAAGTTCGCCAGTAAATTACGCGGCCCCTTGCAGATGCCTGCTCCACCGACAATATCCATGCCATCAATCACGATTTGGCGAGTCAGCTCCGTGAACTCATACTTAGCAATTGCAGACACAACCGCAGGCTGCTCCCCACGATCCACCGCCGCCACCGTATAGTTCCGTGCCGCCTCCAGGGCATAGGTCAGGCCACCAATGCGAGCCAGGGGTTCCTCAATGCCCTCAAACTTGCCAATCGGCAGACCAAACTGATGGCGCACTGCGCCATAGTTGCCCGTCACTCGACTAACGAACTTGGCCACGCCGGTACAGGTTGCCGGGAAGCTAATGCCACGACCCGCCGCCAGGCTCTGCATCAGCATGGTCCAGCCATTGCCGGCCTGCTCCACCCCGCCAATAATTTGGCCCACGGGCAGCACCACATCATGACCCTCAATCGGCGAATTGTAGAACGGCACCCCCATGGGATCATGGCGACGACCGAGCTGCACACCCGGTGTATTGGCTGGAATCAGGGCACAGGTAATGCCGGGCTCCTGGCCTTTACCCAGGAGGTTGTCGGGATCTTTGAGCTGGAAGGCTAGACCGATGAGCGTGGCGATCGCCCCCAGCGTGATATAGCGCTTCTTCCAATTCAGTCGCAAATACAACTCACCATCATGGCGTTGAAAAACTGTTCCAGAAGCACTGATACTCGCCGCATCAGACCCTGCCTTTGGCTCCGTCAGCGCAAAGCAAGGAATCTCCTCCCCATGGGCCAACAGCGGCAGATAATGTTGCTTCTGCTCAGCTGTTCCATAATGCAGCAACAGTTTCGCTGGGCCGAGGGAATTGGTCACCCCTACCGTTGCAGTGTGAACAAACGAGCGCGAAGCCAGCTTCAACATCACCGCACTATAAGCGCCATTGGAAAATCCTCGCCCGCCATAGGCCTTAGGAATCATCATGCCCAGGAAGCGATCGGCCTTAAGCTTATCCCACACCTCCGGCGGCAGGTCCTTACGCTGATGGATCTCCCAATCCGTCGCCATCTGACAGACTTCTTCCACCGGTCCATCCAGGAAATCCTGAACCTCCGGCTCCACCTCGGGATAGGGCTCCGCCAAGATGCGTTTGAAGTCAGGCTTACCTGAGAACAGTTCGCCTTCCACCCAGACCGTGCCTGCTTCAATTGCTGCTCGTTCGGTGTCAGAGATTTTGGGTAATAGATTTAAGCGAGCGATCGCCTTCATTACCGGCATCGTTACCAGCCATTGGCGTATGGGAGGAAGGGCGAGGATGAAGGCGATCGCCAACAGCATGGCCCAAACCAAAGCAGGAGCCCCCAAGCCCCAAGCTGCAAAAGCAAAGTAAGCAGGCCAGACCCAAAACGGTGGGCCAACATAGCCCAGTGGGAACATCCCGACAAAGAGGATGCACAGAAGCAGTAACGGGCTTAATCCAAATTGTTGTACAAGCATAATTTGTAGTTTCCAAACGCAGGCAGAATCCGAACAAGCCCCCATCCCCTAACCCCTTGCCCCCAATTCTGGGGGAAGGGGAATCGAGCTAGGGCTGAAGCTTAAGGCTGTTACTCCCCTATCCCAACTTTGGGAGAAGGGCTGGGGGTGAGGGCAGCAGAGGACAATGACCTCCATCCATGAGGTCGCCTAAATCGCCACATTCTCAAACACAGCAGCAGCTCCCATACCGCCCCCAACACACATCGTCACCAAGCCATACCGAATCTCGCGCCGCCGCATTTCATGCAACAACGTCGTCGTCAACTTCGCCCCTGTACAGCCCAGTGGATGGCCCAGCGCGATCGCCCCTCCATTCACATTCACAATGGCCTCATCCAGCCCCAGCTTGCGAATCACCGCCAAACTCTGCGCCGCAAACGCCTCATTCAACTCCACCAACCCAATATCACTCAACTCCAAACCCACCTGAGCCAACACCTTAGGCACCGCACTGATTGGCCCAATGCCCATAATATCTGGAGCCACCCCCGACACCGCATAGCCCAAGAACTTGCCTAACGGTTGCAGTCCCAACTCCTTCATTCGATCCTCCCCCATCACGATTGCCATCGCCGCCCCATCCGAAGTCTGAGAAGCATTTCCCGCCGTCACCGTCCCCTTCACATGGAACACAGGCCGCAGCTTCGCCAACGCTTCCAAACTTGTATCTGACCGGGGACCTTCATCTTGCTCAAACAAGAAGTCTCGCGATTGAGCTTGGTCGTTCTCATAACGCACCTCAGAGACCGGCACGGATACCAGTTCATCCGCAAAGCGCCCTCGCTCTTGAGCTAGGAGGGCTCGCTGATGCGATCGCAAGGCAAAAGCATCCTGATCCTCCCGCGACAGATGGAACGCCTGGGCCACATTCTCCGCCGTAATCCCCATGGTGCAATAGACCTTCGGAGCCACCTCCAGCAACTCTGGATTTGGTGCGAGGTAATGGCCCCCCATGGGCATCAAGCTCATGGACTCTGCCCCACCGGCAACCACCACTTCGGCTTGCCCAACCTGGATCGATTGGGCTGCCATAGCGATCGTCTGTAGGCCAGAAGAGCAGAAGCGATTCACCGTCATCCCCGGTACGGAATCCGGTAAGCCTGCCCGCTGGGCGATGACTCGACCGAGGTTAAAGCCCTGTTCGCCTTCGGGGAAGGAGCAGCCCACGATCACATCGTCAATTTGTTCTGTAGACAACTGGGGAACTTTGGTGAGGGCTGCCTTGAGGGCGATCGCGCCTAAGTCATCAGGGCGAACATTGCGCAGCGTTCCTCGGGGAGCCTTGCCCACTGGCGTGCGCATGGCACTGACGATATAGGCATTTTGCAGGGTCGTTCTCATGGTCTCAACCTCAATCTGAATAGCGCTTCTACTGGTCTGGAATGGATTTAGTGCATTAGCTTAAGCTCGGTTAGGAAGAAGCAAAGCCTCCTCTCCCCCGGCCCCTCTCCTAAAGGAGCGGGGAGAAACAGCCGCTTAGGCTTGGGCTCATGTTTGCCTCCGGTCCCCCGTCTCCTTTAGGAGAAGGGGTTAGGGGAAGAGGACTCTTGCCTCTTAATTCCGCAGCGGCTTCTTATGCTGCAACAGATGCATCATCCGCGCCTGGGTCTTCGGTTGCTGCAACAACGGAACAAACGTCTCCCTTTCTAACTGCAACAGATAATCCTCATCCACCACCGCTGGGGCCGTCAGGTCGCCCCCCGTCATCACATAGGCCAAACGCTCCGCAAGATAGGCGTCATACTCCGAGATATAGCCACCCTGCTGCATTGTCTGGGCCATCAGCTGGAACTGTGCCCGAGCAGCGCGACCCAGCACCGGAATGGCATGGTGCTTAATCGGTGGCCTATAGCCTCGATGGGATAGGCAGAGCACTTCAGACTTTGCTACTTCTAAGCGGCGCTCTCCACTCATCAGAACGATCGCATCCTCAGGCAAATAGCCTAATTCCTTCGCCTCCTCTGCACTATTGGAAACCTTCGCCATGGCAATGGTCTCAAACACCCGCTTCAAGAACGGCATCTGATGCTGAGGCTCCAGGCTAGCGCCGCGCATTCCTGCCCGTGCCACAGAGCGCATAATGCCCCCCGCACCAGGGATGAGACCGACACTCAGCTCAACTAAACCGATGTAGCTTTCCGCTGCGGCCACAACATTGGGGCTTGCCAGCACCAGCTCACAACCACCGCCCAGGGAACGACCCTGCACCGCTGTCACCACAGGTTTCGGGAAGGTATACAGTCGGTTGAGCAACTGCTGAAAGTCGGTGATCAGCTTATGGATACCGTCCCAATTACCCGCCTGGGCTAACCCGCCCATCTCCATCAAATTGGCACCGCCACAAAAGTTGGGGCTCTCATTGCCAATCACCATGCCCTTAAAGTCGCTATTGGCCAGCCAATCAAGAGACCAGGCCAGACCTTCCAGCACCTTAAAACTGAGCGTATTGCCCTTAGAGCGGAACTCATACAGGGCAACGCCATCGCCTACATCCAGCAAGGCAGCTTCTTCGTTATGCCAGAGCAGATTATCTAAATCCGCCTTGACCCAAGCTAAATCCAGCTCAGCATCGCTGGAAACGGCGACCTCCGCTTCAGCCATTGCAATGCCTTGGGCCTCAACCCAATCCGGCACAGCCAAACCAGCCGCCTTCATATCGGCTAACACTGTCTCAAAACCCAGTGCCTGCCAGATCTCAAACGGCCCCATCTCCCAGCCAAAGCCCCAACGCATCGCCTTATCAATCTCTTGGGGAGAATCGGCAATCTCAGGAATGCGGCAAGCGCTATAGCTCAAGATCTCCAACATCGTCTTGCGGAAGAATGCTTCTGCACGACCCGGCTCTTGGTAGAGCAACTGTAGGCGGTGCTTCAAATCGGAGACATGCTTAATTGCCTTAAGGTCTCCCAGATCAACCGGCTGGGGTGAGGCATAGGCGAAGGTCTTTGGATTGAGGGATAGAATCTCGCCCTTCACTTTCTTATAGAAGCCCTGGCGCGTCTTAGCTCCCAAGGTCCCCGTTCCCACTAGCTTGGCCAGCAGTTCAGGAACATGAAACACCTCTCGCTGCTCATCTTCAGGAATCGCGGGATAGAGATTCTTGGCCACATACATCAATGTATCTAGCCCTACTAGATCCGCTGTGCGGAACGTTGCCGACTTAGGCCGTCCCACTAGGGTGCCAGTCAGGGTATCAATTTCCTTGA